>NYVS01000168.1 GCA_002684755.1 Phycisphaerae bacterium | reverse complement strand
TCTCATCCCGGACGAGTGCGTGGCGGGTGAACTGGGCATTCTGGGAGCCTATTTCCGAAGCCAGGGCGAGGATCGATTCTCGGAGCTCATGCTGGGGCGACTGGACGACACCGTCTTCTTCGAGTGGGGAGGCGGCTCGCCGGCCGCCCTGCTTCCCGATGACAACTTCGCGGTTCGCTGGACCGGTACCTTCGTCGCCGATCAGACCGGCCTGCACCGATTCCGAGCCCAGGCCGACGACGGGCTCCGGATCTGGATCGACGACGTCCAGGTCGTGGACGAGTGGGAAGATGGGGGGGCAGGCCCCGACTTCGACTTCGAGCTGGATCTGGTCGCGGGTGACCGACGGGCGATCCGGGTGGAGTACTACGAGAGCGGTGGCGATGCGACAGTCCGTCTCCGGCTCCGGACGCCCGCAGACAGTGACTACGCGACGGTGCCGATGGCGAATCTCCGACCCATCGTCGATCGCGATGGCGACGGGCTCGCGGACGCCTGCGCGGTGGATTGCGACGGCGACGGCGTGTCCGATGCGACCGCCATCGCGACCGGGCTCGCGGAGGATTGCAATGGCAACGGCATTCCGGACGCCTGTGACATCGGTTTCGAAGGTGACGCCGTCGTGGCATGGTGGCGGTTCGACGAGCCGTCGGACCTCGGGCGTGACAGCGGCCCGCTCGGCCTCCATCTCGACGTCTCCAACGCAGGTGCCACGAGCATGACGCCTGTGGACGTGATCCCGCGGACCGGCGACCTCGACCTCGGTGCCGCGACGTTCGACTTCTCGTCCCGCCTCATGACGCTCGATCCGGATCGGGATCTGAGCCTGGTCGAGCGGCGATTCACCGCGGAGGCCTGGGTGCGGATCGACGAACTGGCCGACGATGCTTCGACGCCCGCGCAGCGTCAGTGGTTGTTCCAGCGAAAGAACCCCACCTCGGACGGCCGGATCGAGTGGGCGTTTCTCGTTCAGTCGGGGAACATCCACGAGGTCTGTGATCTCGGGGTCTTCGGGGACGGGCCGTTTCCCACCGGAAGACAGCTGGCCATGGTCCTTGGAACCGGAAGCGGGGACGCGGGCGACAAATGGTGCGTGTTGAGCGACCTGCAGATCGAGGACGGCGACTGGCACCACGTCTCGGTCGGCTGGGATCCGATTCGCTCGGAAGTCCGATTCGAGCTGGATGGCGCGGTGGACGTGCAGCGATTCGAGAATCGAGGATTGAACTCCAATGCGCACCGATTCGCAGTGGGAGCGCACGTCAACGAGTCCGGCGTCTGGAACCAGGGAATCCGTGGGCTGGTCGACGAGGCGAGGATCCGGCTGGGCCTCACGCCGCTCGAGGAGATGCTCGACCGTCCTTACGATGCGACCTCCGCCGACGTCGACGGCGACGCGATCCCGGACGAATGCGACGACGGCGGCTGCCTCGGCGACCTGGACGGCGACGGCACGGTCGGCGGCGGCGATCTCGGCGTGTTGTTCGTCCAGTGGGGCGGTCCGGGATCGGGCGACCTCGATGGCGACGGCATCGTCGGCGGAGGGGATCTCGGCATCCTGTTCGTCGGTTGGGGTCCTTGCCCCTGATCGATCGTTCGTGCGCGATGGTCGAGGTCGCCGATGGCGGGCCCTTTCGAGATCTCAAGACGGCGCAGGACGGTCGACGGTCGCACCGAGCGTGATCTCCGCGATGGTCCGACTCCGGAGTGGAGGTTCACCGCGATCATCCGGCCGAGTCGAATAGTCGCTCCGGATGAACCGCGCGACGCCGCCGAGCGGCCGGCTTCCGGCCGCGAGCTCCGCGAGCACGATCAGCGCCTCGTCGCGTCCCGGTCCCGGCGGCATCTTCAGAACCCGCTTGACCGTGCCGATCCACCGTGCGGTCCGCAGCGGGCCGCGACCGGTCGCGAACGACCCGCGTTCGACGCCGCCGTCGGGATCGATGAACTCGAACTCCAGGACCGTGCGGACCGGTTCGCGAATCGGGTAGCCGAATTTCGGATAGCACGCGAAGGGCCAGCCGTAGTTGTCTCCGCGGATCCCGTACCACCCGTTGCCGACCAGCAGCACCGCCCCGGTCACCACGATCGGAATCAGTGAGGTTCGGGGCGGCGGACCGGTCCCACGGGGAATCCCGACCGTCGTCGATCGCAGGCCGAGTCTGGAGAGGAGCCGCGGCGAATCGATGAGGCACGGGTAGATCGCCATCAGCGAAACGAACCCGATGTTCAGCGTGAGGAGATTCGCCAGGTGGAAGAGGAGTCCGATCACCAGCGCGACGATCCTCGTCGATCGTCTGAACATGAGCAGCACGAACGACATCTCGAAGACCACCACCCCGAGTCCGCCCATTCGCAGCAGCCAGGGGTGACCGGTGGGGTCGAGGACGGGCTCCCAGTTCGCGTGGGTCGTCCACTGGTGCCAGATCTGATTTCGAAGGTGCTCGCTGAAGATCCAGTCCAGTCCGCCGGTCCAGAGCTTCCAGACGCCCGGGAAGAAGTAGACCATGCCGAGCAGCAGCCAGGTGATCCGGAGGGGCAGGCCGTACCGGAGGTCCGATCGGGGTGCCGGTCGCCGCCGTCGAATCCAGCGATCGATCGAGAGGACGTCGCCGCACGGGGAGGTCGCGAGCAGGAGTGCGAACCACACGAGGTGGTGTGCGTGGTTGACCTTGCCGTGCAGTTGCGGAATCCCCAGCACGAGCAGCGTGAGGAGCGTGCTCGCGATGGTGGCGGGGCGGGGGAGGAGCCCGAGCATCGCCATCGCGGTCGTCGTGATCCATGCGCCGAGGATCAATCGCGCGGTGAACGGATCGGGAATCAGGAACGTGAGCAGGGGGCCGATGCCCGACGGTGGAAAGAGAATCGCCTCGGGCAGCGACGCGTGGATCAGGAACTCCTCCCGACCCGCGGGGATCAGCAGCAGCGCACCGAAGGTGGTGATTCGAAGGATCGCGAGGTTGAGGGGGGCGTCGGGTTCGGTGAGATATGCCTTCGCACGGCGAACCAGCGGTCGGCGGTGGATGAACGCCAGCACGCCGACCACGAGGAACATCCAGAGCAGGCCGAGGCGGGTCATGACCGTTCGCCCGACCCAGAGGGCGTGCCCGGGTTCCTCCCAGGCGGGGTCGACCGCCCGCCGTGCCTCGATCAAGTCGACGAGGGCGGCGGCCCCGACGCCGTCGGACGCGGCCGAATCCACGATTCCTTCCAGCCAGCCGTACCAGGCGAGCCAAAGCACGGCCCAGCCTGCGAGCGTGACGAGCGAGCATCGGAGCAAGGTCCGTCGATGTCGAATGCGTGGCGTCATGGGCGACTCGCTTCGGGACTCACTTCGGGACTCACCGTACTTCGGATCGAAGGGCTGCTCGACGTGAGCGCGGATCGATCTCCGTGCCTGCAACGCCAACCTCGGGCCGCGGTCCGTTCATCGACGTCCCCTGCTCAGGGATCGGGCCAGGGGACCGGGCGTCCCAGCAGTTGCGCGAGTCGCTCGTTCTCGGGGGCGAAGTACCCCCGCAGGCGACCGAGGATTTCGGGCGACGGAACTTCGCCATCTCCACGATTGGCGATCGTCGGGGTGCCGTCGGTTGGATTCGGCGGGAGTCCGAGCCGGTCGAGCACCCGGTTGCTGGTCCCTTCCGGATCCTTGAAGTGATCCTCCGAGAAGAGGACGAGGATGCGTTCGGTCCCGAAGGCCTCGAACCACCGTTCGAGCTGCTCCGCGTATCGGCCGCGGGCGAGGTAGGAGAAGTGTTCGTGGGGGCCTGAGACGGCATGGGAATGGTCGCGGAGTCGTTGCGCCTCGCCGGCGAGTCGCGTTGGTTCCTGTTCGATCGCGTCCTCGAAGTCGAGCGTCTCGACGCCGAGCCTTCGTTCGTGTCGATGATGCGACCAGGCCCGCAGGGCCGGATCCCGGAGCAGGACCACGAGATCGAGTTCCGGGCCCAGCAGATCGCGGGCGATCCTCGGGGTTCGCGGGTGGAAGAGGTAGTAGGGGCACGCGTCGCCGGCTCGGAATCGGCCGCCGAGCCGGCGTCGGAGACCGGCGCGGCGGAACACGGTCTCCTGAAGGCTTCGGCAGCGAGACCTGGACGGACGGGGACCGGCGAGAATCCGGCACTCCTTGGCCGCCCTCGGGAGGATGCACGGCGATCGCGAGATTCGACGATCGAGGTCGGTGGTGCCGGCCTTCTGAGCACCGATCAGGAGAAAGTCCGGAAGGACGCGCCATGGTGCCGACATCACACGATGCAGGGCGGGCCGGGGGTCCGGTGTCGGATCGCAGGAGCGCGTGGTCGGCGCATGAGGCATGGTCCCGACGATACAGTCGGGAGGAGGATTCGTCGATGATTCCCTGGCTGCGAAGAAAACCCGTCGGAACCCGGTTCCTGATTCTCTTTCCCGGACGGACGGGGAGTTCGTGGCTGGTCGACGGACTCTCCCGGCATCCACGTGTTCGGGCGGAGGGTGAAATCCTCGTGGGTCGCGCCGCCGACGCGCAGCGATCCGAGCTCGAGCGGCTCTATGGCGGCCGGCCGACCCGGTTCGCCGTCGGCTTCAAGACGAAGTTGAAGGACGTCGCGGATCTCGACGCGTTGCGATCCTGCATCCACGAACGCGGGCTGACGGTCCTTCGGATGCGTCGTCGGGACCTGCTTCGGCTCGCGATCTCTCGAATCAACGCGCGGCGTCTCCACGCGGCGACCGGTCGATGGAATCGGCGTTCGAGCGATCGTCCGGAGAGTGGGGCGGACGTCGCGGTCGACGAACTCGTCGACGCCCTCGTCGCCTGCCGCGACGACGTGGCGCGGCTTGATGATTTCATCGCGTCGGCCGGCGTGGTGCCCTGTGAGATCGAGTACGCGGACATCCTGAGCCAGCCGGCAGAGGTGCTCGCCCGCGTCCAGGACGCCCTCGGCGTCGAGCATCGACGACTGGTGTCCTCGGTGGCCAAGAACACGAGTCAGGAACTGTCGGCGGCGGTGGGCAACATCGAGACGCTGCGCCGCGAGCTGGCGGGTGGCGAATGGTCATCGGTGTTCGACGTCGACCCGATCAGCGAGCGTGGTTCCTCAAACGCAGATTGATCAGCAGTCGCTGCCAGCGGCGAAGCCGCCAGGAACGGGTCGCCCGGGTCGCGCGGTCGATCGAAAGGCGGAGCGTCTCGTCACGCGGTCCGCAGGTCTCGAATTCCATCGCAAGCCAGTGCAGGAAGCGTCTTCGAGTCTGGACGTCGAGACCGGAGCGGTGGGTTCGGGCCACGCAACTCGACTCGTGCTGGCGATAGAGATGCAGAACGTCGGGGATGAGGAACACGGGATGCCGGAACATCAGGCGGGCGAGAAACGCCTGATCCTCGTACATCCCCCGGAACCGTTCCACGTGTCCGCCCATCGCGGCGAGCGGGCGTCGACGAACCAGCGGCGCCAGCGGCACCATCCGCGGGTTCTCGAGAAAGAACGGCAGCAGGCCGGGCGGGGGAAGCAGCCGGTCGAACTCGCCGACCGGAAAGGTCTGGTCCTCGTCCTCCGTTACCGAGGACTTCCACGACCACCAACGGCGACAGGGGCCGATCGCCGCGACCGCCTCCGGACATCGATCCAGCGCGTCGTGGAGCGTCTCCAGCTTCCGGGGCAGGAATCGATCGTCGTGGTCGAGCCAGGTCACGAACGCCCCGACGGCGTGACGCAGGCCGAGATTCCGGCTGGCGCTCATTCCACGATTCTCGCCACCGGGATGGCGATGAAGGTGGATCCGTGCGGGGTCGTCGCCGGCCAGGCGGGTCGCGAGCTCCAGGGTCCCGTCGCTCGAACCATCGTCGACGATGTGGAGTTCCCAGTCCTCGACGGACTGATCCTGCACGCTCGCGATCGCCTCCGCGAGATGTTGTTCGCCGTCGCGGACGATCGTGATCACGCTGAATCGCGGGCCGCGCGTCAACGATCCCCGCCCTTCGGATCATGCCCGAACCGCCCGGCGAGCGGGCCGGCGATGGCGAGGCACCTTCGGAGATCCCGGCGGCCGAGCGTCGGATGCCGGGAGCCGTCCCCGAAACCTTCCGGTTCGACGAGGGATCGATCACCGAGCTCGCCGCGCAGCGTGATGGCCGCACCCCTGCCGGCGTCCTCCGCGGCGATGATCCGCGCGCAGTCCGTGCCGGGCGTCGGCAGGCCGGCGAATTCGAGTGCCTCGCCGAGTCTTCGGGCCGGCTCGGATCGCAGGTCCTCGTAGCGCATCGTCATGAAGCGCGACGCTCCGAACCGTGGAGCCGCCGACTCGGCGGCCTCCACGCACTCCACCCAGCGTCGGGTCGCGGCGTCGACGGAGCCGGGCGCCCAGTCGCGGCCCCACGGCGTCTTCGAGGCGCGGACGAGGCTGGCCGCGACGTCCGCGGGATGTCGGACAAGGTGGATGACCCGGCACCGTGGCAGCAGTCGATCCGCCAGTTCGAGGTGAAGGGCGTGGTCGGGCGTCTTCTCGACCAGCAGCGTCGCCTCCGGACGCGATTCGAGGGTGGGTGCGAGGATCTCGCACCACATTCGTCGAAGCGAATCGAGCATGGCCGTCTCGGTGGTCATCGTGAGGGGGCCGTGCGGGCGGTCGAATTCCGCCTTCCGCCTCGCCTCCGTGAGCATCGCATCGAAGAGCACCAGCAGATGGGACTCCTGGCCGCCGACGCAGGCGGGGTGACCAAGGAGAAGTCTCTGGAGCCAGGTCGTCCCGCTTCGCGGAGCGCCGACGATCAGGAGCGGAGACACGGCCACATCGCTCGGATCGAATGGATCGTCGGAGTTTGCGTCGTCGGTGCTGGGCGCTGGATCCATCGGATGCGATGATAACGTGCCAAGTGGATTGATCACGTTCGATCCCTCGCCCGGAGCCCATTCCCATGCCCGACCTCGACGACGTGTTCGCCGGCCTCGATCGACTCCGCATCGAACTGCCCAGCTGGGGCTTCGCGGACACCGGCACTCGTTTCGGCAAGTATCTGCAGGACGCGGCGGCGATCACGCTCGAGGACAAACTCGACGATGCCGCGGAGGTCCATCGCGTGACGGGGTGCTGTCCGAGGGTCGCGGTCCACGTCCTGTGGGACTTCGAAGGAGAGGAAGCCGGCGACGCGACGCAGATGGCGGCCGCCCGAGGGCTTCGGCTCGGTTCCGTCAATCCGAATCTCTTCCAGAGTCAGTGCTACCGGCTGGGCTCGGTCGCGAACGAGGACGCCTCGATTCGCCGCCAAGCGATCGAGCACCTGCTGCGATCGGTCGAGCTCGGGCGGGCGATCGGAAGCGACGTGCTCTCGCTCTGGTTCGCGGACGGAACGAACTACCCGGGGCAGGGGCACTTTCGACGGCGAAAACGCTGGTTCGAATCGGCGTTGCGGGAGGTGCACGACGCGATGCCGGCGTCGATGCGGATGCTCGTGGAGTACAAGCCGTTCGAGCCCGCCTTCTACCACACCGACGTCGCGGACTGGGGCATGGCCGCCACGCTCGCCCGTGCGGCGGGGCCGAGGGCGAAGGTTCTGGTCGACACCGGGCATCACCTTCTCGGCCAGAACATCGAACACGTCGTGGCGTTCCTGCTGGACGAGGGGATGCTGGGTGGCTTTCACTTCAACGACCGTCATTACGCGGACGACGATCTCACGGTCGGATCGATCGATCCCTACCGCATCTTCCGAATCCTGTTCGAGATCGTCCAGTTCGAACGCGAATCGGATCAGGTGCTTCCGATCGACTACATGATCGACCAGTCGCACAATCTGAAGCCGAAGGTCGAGGCGATGATCCAGACCGTCGACACCGTTCAGACGATGCTCGCGAAGGCGCTGCTCGTCGAC
>NYVS01000167.1 GCA_002684755.1 Phycisphaerae bacterium | reverse complement strand
GCTTCATGAGCGTGATCTCTGCCCTGCTGTGCGATTTCCGAAAGCGACCATCAGGGCGAATCTGCGCTCGGAGGTTTCGATGTATCCGGCGATCCGGACACCCCATCGAACGGCGGATGGTACGCGAAATCGCCGAGTTGCACCGAAAAAAGGGAACGAATCGAATTGATTCCACCACAGGCAGAGGCGGCCCGGAATGGTCCGGATCACCCGCGATCGGCGATCTGACCCTGTTCAGGCCCGATGTGGAGGCCGATCTTGCGCCGTTCAGGCCGGGACATCCAACTCGCCGAAACTCAGCCGATGCCCGCCAACCCTCGAATCGGCGCCGTAATAGTCCCGCCGCGGGCCCGAAGGCCCGGAGAACGGATCACCACTCGGGGCCACCGGTGTACCGACCATAGATGTCGCCGAGGGCCTGGACCATCTCGCCGAGCGTGCATCGCTGGAGCGAAGCCTCGACCAGACCGTCCATCACGTTGTCGCCGGCACGGGCCGCGTCCCGGATGGCATCGAGCGAACGGGCCACCGCATCGGCGTCCCGATCCCGTCGATACGCCGTGAGTCGGTCGCACTGGACCGACTCGACTTCGTGCGGGATCTGGAGGATCTCGACCTGCTGGGTGTCGTTGCCATCGGTGTAGGCGTTGACGCCCACGACCACCCGGTCACCGGCCTCCATCTCCTGGCCCACGCGGTAGCTGGCTTCGGCGATCGCCCGCCGGAAGTAGCCCTTGTGGATCCCGGCCACGACGCCACCCATGTCGTCGATGGTCGAGATGATGTCGTCGGCGTCGGCTTCCATCCGGTCGGTGAGGGCCTCGACGAACCACGAACCGCCGAGCGGATCGACGGTGCGATGGACCCCCGTCTCGTGGGCGAGGATCTGCTGGGTCCGCAACGCGACCCGGACCGCGGTCTCGGTCGGAAGACCGAGCGTTTCGTCCATCGAATCCGTGTGCAGGCTCTGACAACCTCCGAGGACCCCCGCCATCGCCTGATAGGCGACCCGGATCACGTTGTTGAGCGGTTGCTGTTCGGTCAGCGAACAACCGGCGGTCTGCACGTGCGTCCGCATCCACCAGGACCGCTCGTTCTTCGCACCGAAGCGTTCCTTCATGGCGGTCGCCCAGATTCGCCGGGCGGCGCGGAGCTTGCAGATCTCCTCGAAGAACTCGTTGTGGCTGTTGAAGAAGAACGAGAGCCGCGGGGCGAAGAGGTCGACGTCGAGGCCGCGCGACATCGCGGCTTCGACGTATTCCATCCCGTCGCGGAGGGTGAAGGCGAGTTCCTGCGTCGCGGTCGAGCCGGACTCCCGGATGTGGTAGCCGGAGATCGAGACCGAGTTCCATCGCGGCACGTGCTTCGCGGCGTATTCGATGGTGTCCACGACCAGCTTCACGCTTGCCTCGGGCGGATAGATGAACTCGTTCTGACTGTGGAATTCCTTCAGGATGTCGTTCTGCAGCGTGCCGCCGAGATCCTTCCAGTCGATCCCCCGTTCGCGTGCCATGCCGAGATACATCGCCCAGATCACGCACGCCGGACCGTTGATGGTCTGACTGACCGTGACGTCGCCGACCGGAATGTCCGCGTAAAGACGATGCATGTCGTCGATCGTGTCGATCGCGACGCCGCATCGGCCGACCTCGCCGGACGACAGCGGGTCGTCCGAGTCCCGCCCCATCAGGGTCGGGAGATCGAACGCGGTTGAGAGGCCGGTGTTCGCCTTCGTTCCGGTCGCGTTCTCGAGGAGGTACTTGAATCGGGCGTTGGTGTCGTCCGCCGAACCGAACCCCGCGAACTGCCGCATCGTCCACAGTCGGGATCGATACATCGTGGGATGCACGCCGCGAGTGAAGGGATATTCGCCCGGGGTCGCGATCCGCGCGTCCGCGCGGGTGGGATCCTTCGGGTCGGCGGTCGGGACGGAGCCCGGTCCGTAGAGACCGTCGATCTCGTATCCGGAGAGGGAGACCGTCTCGGGATCCGGACGATCGGACGAGGGCTGACCGGTGGCGTTCGAAGGTTTCAGGGTGCTCATGATTGCTCGTTCGAGGGGTTGAAAGTCACGCCTCATGATATCCGCAGGCGGGCCCGGATTCCGACCAACCCCCGGGACACCCTCGATTCGGCCCCGATTCCGGTCACAAGTGAATGAACCACGCCTACGGTGAGTCGTGCGGTAGTTCCGGGAGATGTTTCCGGACGACCGAAGGTCGAGCAAGAGGTTCACGCCCGGGGTCCGGGGCCTGACATGGCCCCGGTGGAGCCTGCTCATGTCACCGAACCCGTTCCCTCGTCGTCCGATCATCGTCGCCATCGGGTCGCTCGCCTGCCTGGGGGCCCCCACCGCCGCGGATCTTCCGCCGTCCGGTGGGATCATGCCGCCCGAGCCCCTCGAAGGCGCGACCTTCGGCAATCGACTCGACCTCGAGGGCGAGTGGCTCGCGATCGGTGCCGATCGGGACGCCCACATCGGCGAACCGGGGACCGTTCACGTCTATCGACGCGACGGGGACGACTGGAATCATCACCAGTCGCTCGTCGCACCGGACGCGGTCGCTGGAGATCACTTCGGTCTTCCGGTGGTCATCCGGGAGGATGTGATGCTCGTGGGCGCTCCGGGGGACGACGATCTGGGCTTCTGGTCGGGTTCCGCCTACGTGTTCCGACTGATGGACGAGACGTGGACCTACGAGGCGAAACTGCGACCCCCGGTCGCGGAGAATCCGAACGCGTTGTTCGGCCTTTCCATGTGTTTCGGGCGGTCCGCCGACGAGATCGTCGTCGGCGCCTATCTGGAATCGATCGAGAACGACGCGGAGGGCGGCGTCTGGATCTTCCACCGGGATGCGGGGGCGTGGGTGGCGCGACAGCGACTCGGGCTGCCCGGACCGCAGGTCGCCGCGTACTTCGGACGATCCGTCGCGGTCGAAGGCGACCTGCTCGCGATCGGCGCCTCGGGACTGGTCGGCGCGGTCGGATTCCGACACGGCGGCGTGGCGCTGCATCGTCCCGTCGGGGATCTGTGGGTGCTCGACACGATGCTGATACCGGTCCAGCCGGAGCCCTACCAGGTGTTCGGCGAGTGGCTCGATCTCGCCGGCGACACGCTCGTGGTCGGCGCGCCCTTCGAAGACGCGTTCGGGATCGACGCGGGTGCCGTGCACGCCTACCGGATCGTCGACGGCCAACCCTGGTTCGATCGACGAATCGGACCCGAGGGCGTCGACGGCGCCCGAGGCTTCGGGTTTCCCTGCGTGCTGTCCACCGACGGAACCCGTCTCTACGCGGGGGCCTACGCCACCGACGTGGACGGCCACGTCGAGGCGGGAAGCGGATGGATCCTCGAACGCGACGACCTCGACTGGGGGCCCGCGGTCCGGCTGCGACCGGAGGAACCCGAGACGCAGGCCTTCTTCGGCATCGGCGCCGCGATCGACGCCGATCGGATCCTCGTTTCGGCACCCCGCGCCGACACCGACGGACTCGATGCCGGTGAGGTCTTCGACTTTCCATTGCCCGATTGCGACGGCAACGGTCGGATCGATGCGGCGGAGATCCTCGGGGGTGGGATCGGCGACAGCGACGGCGACGGCATCCCCGACGCATGCGAGCCGCTCGGCGGCGACTTCGACGGCGACGGCGTGGTCGACGGCGTCGACCTCGGTCGCTTCAACTCCCTCTGGGGAACCGACGGGAGCGACGGTGGTGATTTCAACGGCGACGGCATCGTCGACGGCGGCGACCTGGCGATCCTTCTGGGCAACTGGGCCCACTAGGTCCCCCACCGTCGCGTCACCGGCGACCGACCTGCGTCACCGACTGTGGTCGTAGACGCCGTGTCCGGACTTGTCGCCGAGTCGACCCGCGGTGACCAGCTGCCGGAGCAGCGGGCACGGGAAGTACTTCTGGTCGCCGAGCTCCCGGTAGAGCACCATCATGATGTCGTGACAGACGTCGAGTCCGATGAAGTCGGCGAGCCGGAGCGGGCCCATCGGGAAGTTGCAGCCGAGCTTCATGATGTCGTCGATCGCCTCGGGCTCGGCGACGCCCTCCATCCACGCGAGGAACGCCTCGTTGATCATCGGCATCAGGACGCGGTTCGAGACGAAGCCGGCGCGATCGTTGGCGGGGATCGGCGTCTTGCCCATCCGCTCGGCGAGCGCGACGGTCCGGGCGACGGTCTCGTCGCTCGTCGCGAGCCCCTTGATGACCTCGACCAGCTTCATCACCGGGACCGGATTGAAGAAATGCATGCCGACCACGCGATCCGCGGCGTCGCCCGTGGCGGTCGCGATCCGCGTGATGGAGATCGAGCTGGTGTTCGTCGCGAGCACCGCGTGCTCGGGGAACGTCTCCCGCATCGACTGGAAGATCTTCGCCTTGACCTCGGGATTCTCGGTCGCCGCCTCGACGGCCCAGTCCGCCACCCCGGCGTCGGCCATGTCGCCGACGTAACTGATGCGGGCGAGCGCCGCGTCCATCTCCGCCTGCGTCATCCGTTCCTTCTGCACGTTCCGCCCGAGGACCTTGGCGTGGTACGCCTTGGCTCGATCGAGCTGGTCGGTCGAGACGTCGACCTGGAAGGCGTCGATGCCGCTGGTCGCGGCGATGAGGGCGATGCCGGAACCCATGGTTCCAGCGCCGATGACGGCGATGCTGTTGACTTCGTGGGACATGACGACCTCGGAGTTTCGGTTCAGTGATCGGGGTCGAGAATGGTAGCCGGACCGGCGGTTTCCGTCCCCGAACCCGCCTTCAGTGGAAATTTGGGCAATCTGGGGGTTTTGCGTTGTCATTCTCAACGCCCCGCCAGTAATTTCCAGCGAACGGGATCGCCGGGAGCCTCCGTCGTCATCAACGACGGGCCCGCCGCCCCCGGGGTTCTCGGGGAACCACATGTCCAGAAACGGCGGATCGCCGACAGACATGACCGACCAGCCTGCGAGGTGTTTCCGTCATCGGGAATCCCGCGGAACGACGTCGACTCCCCCGACGACCGACCACTTCACGCCCCTGCGACCCCGAGCCCCCTTCGGGCCGGCCGTTCTCGAAGGACGGCCCATCCCCCAACGTCCCCACCCCGAGTCGAAGGCCTCCGCCTTCACTCGCACTTCCGGAGCCGGACCATGAAGACCACCGTCAGTTCGATCCTCGCCATCGGCGTCTGCACCGCGACCATCGCGGCCATTCCACCGACCACACCGACCCGTGAGGCGCCCCCGCGCATCGCCGTCGCACCGAATGCCGACGCCCCGGCGGATCTGGTCGTGCCGGACCAGCTGGTGATCGAATTCCGGCGGCCCGGAACTCGCGCGATCGCCGCGAGCCGCGCGGACGGTGGCATGCTTCGAGACGCTTCTCCCGAGACCGCCACCCTGCTGGAGCTGATCGGGTCGCAGGCGATCCGCCCGCAGTTCCCCAACGCGCCGGTGGCGCCGAAGGACGGACGCCCCGACCTCTCCAACCACCACGTGGTCCGGATCGACCCCGCCGTCGTTCCCGGAGGACTCGAGGGCGCCCTCGCCCTCGCCCTGGCCCATCCGCTGGTGCGGAACGCGGAGTTGATCGGCGTTCACCCGGTACACGCGACGACCAACGATCCCTACCTCGCGAACTGCTGGCATCTCTCGCAGTCCAATGATGCCGACGTCGACGCGCCCGAGGCGTGGGACGTGCAGACCGGCGATCCCTCGATCGTGGTCGCGGTGCTCGATACCGGTGTCCAGTGGTACCACGCGGACCTGGCGGGCCCCGCCGCCGACGCATCGAATCTCGGATCCGCGAACGGCAACATGTGGCGCAATCAGGCCGAGGCGAACGGAACGCCCGGCGTCGACGACGACGGCAACGGTTTCGTGGACGACATCGTCGGCTACGACTTCATCACGAGTCCCCTGTACGGCTTCGGCTGCTGGCCGGGCGAGGACTGCAGCGGCGCCGACAACGACCCACGAGACTTCAACGGACACGGAACCCACTGTGCCGGCATCGTCGGCGCCATGAACAACAATGGAACCGGCGTGGCGAGTCCGGCCGGCGGATATGGGAACGGCAGCCCCTCGACCAGCGGCAACGGCGTCAGCATCATGGCCCTGAAGATGGGGCACTCCTCGAACTACAACGGATCCGAAGCCGGTTTCGTCGGGATGGCGGCCGCCGCCGAGGCGTTCTACTACGCCGCCCAGAACGGGGCCAGGATCGCGAGCTGCAGCTGGGGGAGTTCGAACAGCGGCGGACTCGCCGCGGCGATCGACTACTTCATCGCGTCGGGCGGGCTCGTCCTCGTGGCCGCCGGCAACAGCAACAACACCAGCCAGGGCTACGTCAACTCCAGAAGCGACTGCTACTCCGTCGGGGCCCTCGACACCGATGATTCCAAGGCGTCCTTCTCGAGCTACGGATCCTGGGTGGACATCAGCGCTCCCGGCGTGAGCATCCTCGCCACCTACCACGACAGCAACTCGCCGAACGCGGACGGCTACGCGTACCTGAGCGGCACCTCGATGGCGACGCCGCTGGTCGCGAGTGTCGCGGCGCTCACCTGGTCGCAGGATCCCACCGCCACGGCCGGTCAGGTCTGGGCGGCGATCCGTGACTCCGCCGACCCCATCTCCTCGTTCAGTGGTCAGATGGGATCCGGTCGCGTGAACGCGGCCAACGCCCTCGCCGCGATCTCGGGTGGTGGCGGCGGTGGCGGTGGCGGTGGCGGTGGCGGCGGTGGAACCCCGTGCGACAATGCCACTGCGATCGCGGCTGGAACGACCACCTTCAGCACCACGGCCGGCACCGGGAACGTGGCACCCGCCGGATGTGGTTCGATCTACGACGTGAACTGGTACGCGTTCACGGCCTCCGCCACGGGCACCCACACCCTCTCGACCTGCAATGCGGCGAACTTCGACACGAAGCTGGCGGTGTTCGGATCGTGTGACGTGGGCTCGGTGATCGCCTGCAACGACGATGCCTCCGGATGTTCCGGGTACACCTCCGCACTCGACTTCGAGGGCGTCGCCGGTGAGACGTACGTGATCGCCCTCGGCGGCTACAGCAGCGGAGGCACCGGAAGCGGATCGCTCGCGCTCACGGAACCCGATGGCGGTGGTGGCGGCGGCGGTGGAGGTGATGAAGACCCCTGCGACGACGCCATCGCGGTGACGATCGGAGACACCGGCTTCGGCACCACCATCGGCAGCGGCGATTTCTCAAACGACGCATGCGGGTCGATCTACAACGCCAACTGGTACCGCTTCACCGCCACGGTCGACGGGGCCCACACCGTCTCCACCTGCGGCGCCGCGGACTTCGACACGAAGATCGCGGTCGTGGCGAGCTGTGACGACGTCACGGGCATCGCCTGCAACGACGACGGGCCGGACTGCGCCGGCATGACCTCGAGCCTCAGCTTCGACGCCACCGCGGGCGTTGAATACATCGTGGTGGTCGGCGCCTACGCCTCCGACGCCGCCGGATCCGGAACGCTCTCCATCACCGAACCGGATGACGGTGGTGGTGGAGGTGGTGGCGACGGAGAGGTGGTGCTCCTCGCCATCCAGGGGAATCCCAGCTTCGACTTCGGCGTGGCCCGCGACGAGGACGTCGTCGCGATCGACCTCACCACCAATGAAGCCGTGCTCTGGTTCGACGGAAGCGACGTCGGACTGGGCGGGTTCCGGATCAGTGCGCTCGACCGTCTCGACGACGGCGACCTGCTCCTCTCCTTCACCGCCGGTGGAACCGTCGGCGGCGTGACCTTCGACGACTCCGACATCGTCCGGTTCACGCCGAGCCAGCTCGGTGCGGCCACGGCGGGCACGTTCTCACTCTGGTTCGATGGAAGCGACGTCGCCCTCACCACCAACGGCGAGGACATCGACGGCCTCGACGTCCTCGACGACGGCACGATCATCCTCTCGACGCAGGGCGGACACCGGATCGGATCCGTCCGTGGCAACGACGAGGACCTCGTGGCATTCACGCCATCATCGCTCGGCGCGACGACCAGCGGCACCTTCGCGAAGTACTTCGATGGAAGCGACGTCGGCCTGGCCACCTCCAGCGCCGAGGATCTCGACGCGGTCTCGATCAACGAATCGCTCGGAATCATCTCCCTGTCGACCCGCGGCTCGTTCGCGGTGACGGGACTGAGCGGTGCGGACGAGGATCTCTTCGACTTCACGCCGTCCACGCTCGGTTCGTCCACCAGCGGCTCGTTCGCCGCGTTCGTCATCGGAAGCGTCGTTGGAATCCCCTCGGGCGACGACATCATCGGTGCGTGCGAGTTCTGATCCGCCGCACCGGTTCGTCCACGAAGAAGGGGCCGTCCGATCATGCGATCGGGCGGCCCCTGTCCGTGGTTCGAGCGGGCGAACGGCGTTCGGTCAGCCGTTCCATTCCATCAGTTCCGGACCCGCGTATTCCGCGAGCGGCCGGATGATCCGGTTGTTCGCGTGCTGTTCCATGATGTGGGCGCACCAGCCGGTGATGCGACTCGCGACGAAGATCGGCGTGTACTGCGGGACGGGGATGCCCATCGCGAAGTAGGTCATGCCGCACGGGAAGTCGACGTTCGGGTGGATGTTCTTCTGGTCGAGCATGATGCCCTGCACCGCGTCGCCGAGATCGAACCACTTCCCGGCGTCGGCGTTCTCCTCGGCCGCGTAGCGGAGGCCCCAGTCACGAAGGATTCCGGCCCGGTGGTCGCCGTTCTTGTAGACGCGATGCCCGAACCCCATCAGCTTCCGCTTCTCGGTGAAGGCCCGCTCCATCCAGGCGTCGACCGTCATGGAGCCGTCCTCGGTGTCCTTCATGATGTCCGCGAGCATGGCCATCGCGGCTTCGTTCGCGCCGCCGTGGAGGTTGCCCTTGAGCGCTCCCACGCCACCACAGACCGCCGAGTGCAGGTCGCTGTTGGTCGAGGCGATGACCCGGCAGGTGAAGGTCGACGCGTTGAAGTCGTGCTCCGCGTACAGGATGAGGGACACGTCCATCACCTTGGCCGCGATCTCGCCGGGCTTCTCACCGGTCATGCACCAGAGCAGGTTCGCCGCATGGTCGAGCGACGGATCGGGTGCGACCGGCGGCTTGCCCTCGAGCGCCCGCTGGTGGATGCCGATGCACACCGGAATCGTGGCGAGCAGTCGCATCGACTTCCGGAGTTCGGCGTCGGGACCGTTGTCCTCGCAGTCCGGATCGAGATGACCGAGCAGGCTGATGGCGGTCCGCACCACGCTCATCGGGTGGGCGTCGGGGCTCTCTCCGG
>NYVS01000163.1 GCA_002684755.1 Phycisphaerae bacterium | reverse complement strand
GCATCCGTCCCCCATCGATCACGTCGAGCAGGAACCGGCCTCGATTTCGCACCGCGGCGGCATCGACGAGTTCGAACGGACCGACGCGCCCCATCGCGTGACACGTGACACATCGCCGTTGAATGATGTCCGCGACGTCGCCGTTCCAGGTCGGCGGCGGTACCGCGGGCACGACGAGGCCATCGCCGATCGGACCACCGCGCTTGCCCGGCGGCGGATCAGGGGTCGCGACCAGCAGGCCGAAGATGACACCGAGCACCAACGCGATCGTGTTCATTCGACCGCCACTTCCGGAACGACTCCAGGAACGGCCTTCGGAACGCGGCCGATGCGATCGATCCGACATCCGACGGCCGGACGAATCGGTTGCGCGATCGCTCCACCCGCGACGATCGCCGTCACCGCATCCCGAGCGTACGCGGACGTCGCGTTCCGGCGTCGACGACCGATCTCGGCGTACAGGTTGTCGAGCGGGCCTCGGTATCGAATCGTCCATCGATCGGCGGCCCGCGTCATCACGAAGGCCTCCGGAACCACCGTGCCGTCGAGCGGCGTGACGAGATCATGACGGTCGTCGAGCAGGATGGGCATCTCGAGTCGACGCGGGCCCGCATGGGCGACGGAGGCCTCGGCGGTGATGCCCGGCATCGCATGGACCAGGAACAGACGCCCTCCGACGCCGTCGACCATCGCATGCAGACGCCTCAGCTCGGGCACGGAGGCGTTCGCGATCGGGCAGGTCGTGCTGCTCAGGACGACGACCACGAGTCCGGGACCATCCGCGGGAAAGATCGCCTTCCGGCCGCCGTTCACGTCCCGAACATCCCGAAGCCTGATCGACTCGAGCATGGACCGGGTCAGCACCGGCGCCGTGGCGATCGAATCCGGAGGATCGGTCGATTCCGCGGAGGGATCGATCGCAGGTGCGCCGACGAACAGGCCGAGCATCAGCGTGAGCACCGTGGCCGGGATGATCGTGGTGACCAGATGGATCATGTTGATCATGATGCTCATGATGATCATGGACTCACTCCGAGAGGGTCATCGACCGAACGCCCGACTTTCGTACAGCGAACGCGAACGGCGGAACGGCCTCCAGGACCGTTCCGCCGCTTCGCTGGTCCGATCGATCGGGCGTCGGCGTCATCCACCGCAGAACTGGGCGGCGATCGCGGCACACGCCGCGTCCCAGTCGGTGCAGCAGTACTCGTAACCGGGACGGTTTCGCACGCAGTTGCAGACCGGGGGCGGGATCATGTTGAAGGCGCAGGCATCACAGCCACCACCACCACCACCGCCGCCGCCACCGCCACCGCCGCCGCCGCCGGCGAAGTTCGACGTCTCCGGCTGGGCGGCGAAGCAGCCGATGTTCCACGGGAATCCGTCATCGGGAAGGTTGCGTTCGAGCGCGAGTTCGTAGGAGATCGCGTGGTAGTGATATCCGCGTTCCGCGTCGAAGTGGCCGTTGCAGGAATCAAGCGTTCGCTTGCCGTCCATCTCCGCCGCAAGAACACCGTCCTCCTCCCAGGGACCGTAGACCGGGATGCCGTCGAAGGCGTAGCCGATCAGGGTGGAGTGACCGCCGGAGTACGGCTCGATGCAGGGCGAATACTGGTGATAGTGATAGCGGGCGTCGGGCGAGGGATGGGCATTGCACGCGTCCATGCAGATCGTGTCCGGCGCCGTGATCCCACCACCGTCGTAGGGGTTGTAGAAGGCGACCCCGTTGACCATGATTCCGATCGGGCCCATCTGGACGAGTGCGTCGACCGACGGATTGCCGGTCATTTCGGGATCCAGCGGAATCCGCCAGGTGTCGTTCTGGGCGCCGACCGAGTTCGGATTGCCGCATTCGCCGGGGAAGTTTCCATATTCATGATCCGGAACCCCATTGCCGGTCACCACGAGGAATTCACCGTCGAGCTGGATGTCCACGTTTCCGTGGAAGTTGTGGCACTGGATGTTCCACTGGCTGATCATGAAGCCGATCTCGAATCCGTTGGTCAGGCCGTCTCCATTGAAGTCGACCGTCCCAGTGCCCCATGCCGCGATCAGTCCGCCGAGATCGGCGGCATCGACCTGAAGGTCACGGTTCAGATCGGCCTTGCAGAAGATCCCGCCGGGCTGAGTGTCCACCTGGGCGGCGGCCACGCCGGAGAATCCAAGCGTCGAGAGCATCAGTCCCGCCAGAAGGCGACGGACATCGGTTCGTGAATTCATCTTCCAGACTCCAGAGTTCGATGGGGTGGTCGTTCGAGGCGTCGAACCGCCGGTACACATTGAATCGGTTCGGAACTTCGGGACACGAAGAAACGGCGACTTCGCGAAATTGATCGAAGCGAGCGAGCACGACGACCCGAAAGCCACGTCCGATCATCCAGCGGCGGTCGCCGTGGGCAGGAAGTCACTCGATGTGAACGCCGAGGCCGGAACCCGCTCGAAGGTGATTCGCGCCGGCGGTCTGGCCGGCCCCTGTGATTCGGTCCGCATCACTTCGTCGATCAGTGGATCCCGTCCGGGACCGGGCCTGCCCGGCGGTGGACGGCGTCGCCGTTCGCCCGGTCCCCCCGCGGGCCCCGGTGGCGGCGGCGGTCGCCGATCGAACTGCATCGGTGGTCCGTCGCCACCCGGTCGCCCGCGACCGGGACGCCCTTCAGGCCTCGAAGGCGATCCCTGCCGTTCCGCGGGATCGAATTCCTGATCCCACTCCAACACGAGGCGACGAACCTCGTCGGTGTTCGGATCGACTTCGATTCGAATCCGGTTCGGCGACTTCGAGCCGTCATCCGTCTCGCGCTTGACGGCGATCAGCGTGGTGACGTCGTCGACGGGATCGACCTCCGTGGTCAGTTCATAGCCTTCGGCCACGCGATCCAACAGGCCTGGAATCGCATCGACCAGAAGATCGAGTCCGTCCCCCATGATGCGGGTGCTCCACGCCGTTCGCGCAAAGCGACTGACGATTCCACTGTGGCTCCGGCCCCAGCCCCCCCGCGCGTCGACGCCCCACGCGTGGCTCCGGTCGGCGGGTCGATCGACTTCGAATCGCAGGAGTGGATGCCCGTTCGGACGGGCCAGAAGATCGATCGATCCTTCGAGATCCGGACCCGCTCGCCCCTCGGGCCCTTCGAGCCGGACGTCGAACCGCAGGGCCGTCACCGCGGATTCGGCCGCCAGCACCCGGGCGATGATCCGGTCGGCACGCACCTCGCTGGTCTGGAAGAACACCGCCAGCATCATCACCGCCGCGATCGATCCGAGTCCCCCGGCCATGGCCCACCATCGCCGGTTCGAGGCGACCGCCACCGGACCGACGTCGCGAACCGTGGCCATGCCGCGTCGGATGCGGGCCTCGGCGGCCACGGCCTCCTCGGCCTTCGAAGCCTCCAGCAAGGCTTCGACGAATCGATCGTCGGCCTGCTCGGCCGCATCGCCTCGACGTGGTTTCGGATCTTCGGTCATGCCAGCAATCCTTTCGTCCTCAGGCAGTCGGCGATCATTCCCCGAGCCCGTTGGAGTCGCTTCTTCACCGCCTCTGGGCCGGCATCCGTCGCCTCCGCGACCTGCGAGATGGAACGCTTCCCTCGATAGAGCACCTCGATCACTTCTCGATACCGATCCGGAAGCCGCCCCACGCAGTCGTTCAACATCTCGACCACGCCGGATTCCCCGGACATCGAGATTCGTTCGTACCGCGCCGCATGCGATTCGAGCACGTCGACGATCGCGGTGTCGACCGCGAACTCCCTGCGGGTCTTCCGCATCAGACCCAGCGCGGTCCGATGTGCGATGCCGCGAAGCCAGGGGCCGAAGGGACGATCCCGATCGAAGTCCTCGAAACGCCGCCAGGCGACCATGAAGGTCTCCTGGAAGACATCCTCCGCGAGTGCGTTGTTTCGAACCATGGCGCGAATGAAGGCCATGAGATGCCCGGCGTTCTGGCGCATCAGGACCTCGAAGACCTCCTCGGCGCTCGGCGGGTCCCTTGGATCCGACTGATTGGATTCGAACTCGAGGTCGGACATGTACCAATCTTGATCGATGGAGCGACGTGGGGACGGTCGATCCACGATTCGGCGCGTATTTTCGAGGCGTGGGCCCGAAGGACATGCCGGGCGGCTCGGTATCGTGTCGGCTCACCCCGGAACCCACGCCCATGCCGATGCCCATCCATCCCATCGATGCCGACGTCGAACGCCTTCTCACCATCGTCAACGACGTCTCGCAGCCCAGCATCGTCTCGATGACCCCCGCGGAGGCTCGAACGTGGTCGAAATCCACGTTCGCCCCGCCGGATCGGCCGATCGAGGTCGCCTCGGTCACCGATCGCGAGATTCCGGGCCCGGGGGGCCCCCTCACGGTCCGCATCTACCATCCCGCGCCCGAGGGACACCGACCGCTCCTGGTCTTCTTCCACGGCGGCGGTTGGGTGCTCGGCGATCTCGATGGCGCTGATCCGACGGCCCGCCGCCTCGCCGTCGAACTCGACGCGGTGGTGGCGTCGGTCGACTACCGACTGGCCCCCGAGCATCCCTACCCCGCCGGACCGGAGGACGCGATCGCCGCCACCCGGTGGCTCGCCGAACACGCCGCGGAACTCGGCGCCGATCCAGAACGGGTCGGGGTCGGCGGCGACAGCGCGGGCGGGCATCTCGCGGCGATCGCGGCGATCGCCATGCGGGAGGAGCAAGGACCGAGGCTCAACTGCCAGTACCTGATCTATCCCGTCACCGACTCGGACTTCACCCGCGAAAGCATGGTGGACAACGCGCGAGGCCGACTCCTCGAGACCGAGGACATGGCCTGGTTCTGGGATCACTTCTGCCCCGATCACGATCGCCGCGTCGAATGGCTCGCAAGCCCGATCCGCATCGACGACATGGCCGGCCTGCCCCCCGCCGTCGTCGCGCTCGCGGCGCACGACCCGCTCTACAGCGAAGGCCTCGCGTACGCCCGTCGGCTCGAGGACGCGGGCGTTCCCACCATCGTGAAGGTCGCCACCGACCTGATCCACGGCTACTTCAGTCTCGAGGTCGTGGGCGAAAGATGCCTCGAGGAGATCCAGCTCGTGAACCGGCTCGCCCGCCCCCTGTTGCATGCCTCCGCGACCGGCGTGCTCCCGTGACGTGATGCGTCCGGCGATGGCTTCAAGCCAGATGGAAGACCTGATCCAGCGGCCGCATCGCCTCGTCCGGATTGACGCCCTCGAGGGACTCGAAGTAGTCCTTCATCGCAGCCTGCCAGCGAGCATTGACGGGCTCGCCGGCCATACCCGCCAGTGCCGCGTCCCAATCCGGAGTCTCGACGTACCCCACCAGCAGGCCGTCGTCCCGGAGAAAGAGTGAGTAGTTCGTCCATCCGTGGCGGGAAAGCGCTTCAAGCATCTCCGGCCACACCTCCTCGTGCACGCGCCGGTACGCCTCGAGACGCTCCGATCGGACCTTCAGCAGGAAACACACTCGACGCATCGCGTTCTCCGAGAGGCTCAGCGGACGAAGGCGTCCGGCAGACCGCCATCGACCGCAAGCACCTGACCCGTCGTCCGGGAAGCCTCGGGACCAAGCAGGAATCGGATCGCAGCCACCTGATCGCGCGGCCGGATCGGAACGCCGAGCAGGGTGCGGTCCGCGTAGAACGCCGAGAGCCGGTCCACGAGTTCCTCATCCGACATCGATTCATCGAAGTCGATCGAATATTTCCGAAGGCTGGAGATCACCCGGTCCCGCGGGAACATCGTGCTTCCCTCGATCACCGTGGCCGGCGCCACGGCGTTCACCCGGATCCGTGGTGCGAGGCCGACCGCGAGCGACCGCACGAGGTGATTGGCCGCGGCCTTCGAGGCGTCGTAGGCCGAGGACCCCTTCTTCGCGACGACGCCGTTCACGCTCGTCGTGACGACGATCGACCCGTCGAGTGCGGCATCGCCCACCAGTGATCCGAGCTCCTCCGCGAGAATCGAGGGGCCCTGGACGTTGACCGCGAAGGTCCTTGCGAAGGTGGCGTCGTCGACCACGCCGTCCGGGCCGGGCGTGGGGAACATCCCGGCGGTGACGACGAGGTCGTCGACGCCCCCGTAGGCGAGGATCGCATCCTCGAAAGCCCGTCGAACCATCTCACGATCGGTGGCGTCCGCGGTGACTGCGAGCGTCGGCCCGCAGCCCGAGACGCCCGAACCCGCGACACCGATGCCCGACCCCCGCGACGCCTCGATGGCGGCCGCGACGGCCTCCGCACCGGCTGGATCACGGTCCAGGCAGACCACCGAGGCATCGTCCTCGACGATCGAAGTGGCGCACTCCCGCCCGATTCCGGAGCCCGCCCCCGCGACCAGCACGACTCGACCGGCGAACGGACGCGGCGCGGGCATGCGCTGAAGCTTCGCCTCCTCCAGCCGCCAGTACTCGATGTCGAACGCCTCCTGCGCAGGCAGCGCCCGGTAGCCTCCGATCGACTCGGCACCGCGCATCACCTCGATCGCACAACGATAGAACTCCGCCGTGGTCCGGCTCTCCGACTTGCTCGCGCCGAACGCGATCATGCCGACGCCGGGAATGAGGATCACCGTGGGTTCCGGCGGACGCATGCCCGGACTGTCCGGATGTCGACACGATTCGTAGTACGCCTCGTAGTCCCGGACGTACGACTCGAGGCCCGCGTCCAACCGCTCGCGAAGGGTCGAGGTCGTCTCTCGATGCGGATCCCACTCGACGTGAAGCGGCCTGATCTTGGTCCGAAGGAAGTGATCCGGACAACTCGTCCCCAGCGATGCGAGTCGCCCCGCGTCCCGGCTCGACACGAAGGCGATGGTGGCGTCGTCCCACTGGGCGGTCGCGATCATGCGCCGCCGCTTCGACACCCGGCCGCGGAGCCACGGGAGCGTCTCGACGAGCACCCGTCGCCGGGCGTCCTCGTCCAGCGGAGCGACCGCCGCGCCGCCGAAGGTCGACGACCCTCGATCATGGTCCGCGAGGTATCGCGCGGCCCGGTCGATGTACTCCAGACTCCGGTCGTAGCAGGCCCGGTCGTCATCATGCCAGTTGATCAGGCCGTGCTGCCCCATGACCGCACCACCCGCGTCGGGGTGTTCGCGGCAGAGTCGCTCCAATGCGAGGCCGAGTTCGAACCCCGGACGCATCCAGGGAAGCCACGGCACCTCTTCGCCGTAGATCTCGCGTGCGACCGCCTCGCCCTCGACACTGGCGGCGATCGCGATGACCGCATTGGGGTGCGTGTGATCGACATGGGCCGCCGGAACGAAGGCGTGAAGGGGTGTGTCGATCGAGGACGCACGCGGGTTGAGGGCGAACACGCAGTCCCGGTAGCGATCGACCATCTCGTCCTCGGCCTCGGATTTGATGCCGGTGACCGCCCGCGAGGCATAGAGCGCCTTGAGCGCTTCGAGTCGCTCCAGATCGAGCGAGGCGAAGTTCCCCCGCCCCGCCGTTCGGAGATCGCCGCCGGAGCCCTTGACCCACAACACGCGAACCGGCTTTCCGGTGCCCGGATCCCGGTCCTCGACCTTGCTGGAAGTGTTCCCCCCACCCGTGTTCGTGACCCGCTGATCCGCTCCGAGACGGTTCGATCGATAGACGAGGCGGTCGACCGCATCGAGGTCCCGGACCGCCTGGTCACGCCAGAGGTGCTGCACGAAGGGACTGGTCTCGGATCGGGTCATCGGTGTTCCTTCAGGGGTGTGGCGGGATGACAGGGACCAAGATGCTACGTCTTCGCGTCGAGGGCGGCGAGCCGGACGCCGGCGGAAACGGCGCGACGTCGCACCTCCGGAAGATCATCCGGATCCGCGACCGGAGTCGCGACGGGAAGCAGGCCGGCGAGGTCGGCTCGTTTCCGCAGCCCCCGGGACGATGCGATCTGGACCACCGCGTTGCCAAGCGAGGTCGACTCCGTGGAGCCGACGACCACGGGAAGCCCGCTGCACGCCGAGATGAGCCGATTGAGAAGACCGTTCGCGGCACCACCGCCCACCACCACGACCCGATCGAGCCGACGCCCCGCCACTTCGGCGAGCGAACGAATGGCCTCCGCGGTGCGGAGGGACACCGAATCGAGAATCGCCCTCACCATCGCGCCATCGTCCTCCGGAACCGGATCACCGCCCGCCGCGATCACCGCCGCGATCCGGCCCGGCATTCCGCCCGGCGCCGCGAGCCCGGGATCGTCGGGATCGAAGAGCGATCGGAAGGGTTCGGCGGCCTCGGCCATCGAGGCGAGGGTGGCCCAGTCGAGATCACGCCCGTCCTCCGCCCAGGCGCGGCGGCATTCCTGCAGGAGCCAGAGCCCGGCCACGTTGCGGAGGAACCTGGTGGTGCCGAAGATCCCAGGCTCGTTCGTCGCGTTGATCCGCATCGCCGCCGGCGTCCGGATCGACTCGCCGAGCTCGAGGCCCACCAATGACCAGGTCCCGCTGGAGATGAACACGTCTCCCGGTCCGGCGAGCGGTGCCGCCGCCACCGCGGCCGCCGTGTCGTGGGTGGCGGTCGCCCGCATCGGTGTTCCCGCGGGCAGGCCGAGCGCGTCGGCGATCGCCGGACCGATCACCCCGATCGGATCGGACGTCTCCCCCGCCACCACTTCGGGCATGAGACGCATCGGCACGCCGGCCGCCTCGAGGAGCTCCGGAATCCAGGCGTCGCGCTCGAGATCGAAGCACTGCGTGCTCCCTGCGTTGGTCCGTTCCCCCGTCACCGATCCGCAGAGTCGATGTGCCACCAGGTCGGGGATCATGAGCATGCGGCGGGCACGGTCGAAGGGACCATCGGGATCGACCGCGTCGGCGGCGAGTTGATACAGCGTGTTGAAGGACTGGAACTGGATTCCGGTCCGTGCGTAGATGGCCGCGTCGCCGAGCTCGGCGCGAAGCCGTGCGGAACTCGCCGCGTGCCGCTCGTCGCGGTAGGCGGTGACGGGCGCCACCAGCTCACCCCGATCGTCGACGAGTCCGTAGTCGACGGCCCACGAATCGACCGCGATCGAGTCGACGGCACCGTGGCCCGCGACGGCGCGGATCCCCTCCGACACCCCCTTCATGATCGCATCGACGTCCCAGCACCATCGATGTGATCCCCCGGATTCGCGCCGAACGGGGGCGTTCGAGAATCGATGGACGGAATCGATCTCGAGCCCGGCATCCGTGGTTCGCACGCCCGCCACCCGTCCCGAGGACGCGCCGAGATCGACCGCGATGACTCGCTCGGTCGACATCAGGCGTAGGAGCCTCCGGCGGACGGCTTCCGACCGAGCCTCGTCGCCGCCGCCCGCTCGACATGGCCGGATGCCCGATGATCACCGATCGGATCCGTGGGAAGACCGTGACGACGGCGCCACTCACCGAGCATCGGCCGGACGTCGGTGGCGAACGCGTCCGCAAGACAGCGTTCGGCGTCGATCACGTCGCCGGCCCGGCGTGCGGACTCCAGCGCCTCGAGGTCGACGAGCAGCGCCTTCGCGAGCATCGTCTGAACGGTGTCGACGGTCTGGATCATCGCCTCGACCTTCGGCTTCAGATTATGCGACTGGTCGATCATGTAGTCGATCGGAAGGACCTGATCCGACTCGCGTTCGAACTGGACGAGTTCGAACAGGATTCGGAAGATCCGGTAGGGATCGATCGATCCGACCGTGAGATCATCGTCCGCATAGTGACGATCGTTGAAGTGGAAGCCACCCAGCATCCCCTCGTCGAGCAGGAACGCCACGATGTGTTCGATGTTCTGCCCGAGCAGATGATGTCCGGTGTCGACGAGCACCTTCGCTCTCGGCCCCGCCGCACGGGCGAACGTGGCGGCCATGCCCCAGTCCGCGATGTCGGTGCGGTAGAAGGCGGGCTCGAACGGCTTGTACTCG
>NYVS01000166.1 GCA_002684755.1 Phycisphaerae bacterium | reverse complement strand
GTCTGGTCCGCGATTCCCTCGAGCGCCTGGCGGATGCTGATGCCGGCGCGAATCATGACCGCGAGCTGGGTCGTGAAGTCGAGGATCTCCTTCTTGCCCGGCCCGCTCGACCAGCTCAGCTTCTCGCTGATTCCTGAAAACCGATCCTGGGTCGCGGTGGGCGCGAGCTGGACCACGTGAAGTCCCTTGCCCCGGAGCATGGCCGCCGCGGTCGCGGCATCCGCCGCGGCGAGACCACCGGCTTCCACGCTTCCCGATCCGTTGCGGGCCTGATAGGTGTACTGAGGCATGGTGTCGATTCCGTCCCCCGCCTCAGGCGGCGATCATGCGTTCGAGCTTGTCGGGGTTCGCGGACTGGGCGATCGCGTCCTCGCGACTGATCATTCCGTTGTAGAAGAGCTCCGCGATCGCGGTGTCGAGACCGATCATGCCGAGCTGGCGGTTGGTATCGATCACGTTCGGGATCTCGAACGTCCGCGCCTCGCGGATGATGTTCCGGATCGCGGGCGTGCAGAGCATGATCTCGATCGCCGGGACCATGCCCGAACGGTCGATCCGACTGAACAGCGTCTGGCTCACGACCGCCTGCAGGGTGTTCGCGAGCATCGATCGGATCTGGTTCTGCTGCCCCGCGGGATACATGTCGATGATCCGCTCGACGGTCTGCGACGCATCGACGGTGTGGAGCGTCGAGAACACGAGGTGTCCCGTCTCCGCGGCGCTGATCGCGAGGGCCGACGTCTCGAGGTCCCGCATCTCGCCGACCAGGATGATGTCCGGGTCCTGACGGAGGGCGTGCTTGAGGCCGCTGGCGAAGCTGGGCATGTCGGTGCCGAGCTCGCGTTGTTCGATGAGGCACTTGCTGCTCTCGAAGACGTATTCCGTCGGGTCCTCGAGGGTGATGACGTGCTTTCGGTAACGCTCGTTCATCGCCTGGATCATGGCGGCGAGCGTGGTCGACTTGCCGGAACCGGTGTCGCCGGTCACGAGGACCAGTCCACGCGGCAGGTAGGTGAGTCGGGAGATGACTTCCGGGAGGTTGAGATCGGCGAGCGGCGGTACCGTCGACTTGATTCCACGAAGGGCGAGGCCGACCACGCCCTTCTGAAGGTGGGCGTTCACGCGGTAGCGCTGCAGCCCCGTCACCTCGTAGGAGAAGTCGAGGTCCATCTCGGCGTCGAAGGTCGCGAGCTGCGCGGGCGTCAGCATCTGTTCGAGGGCGCGTCGGAGACCGTCCGCGGTGAGCGGGGGGCACTCCATCGCGGTCATCACCGTGTGCACTCGCACCATCGGAGCATGACCGGCCACGAGATGGATGTCGGACGCGTCCTGTTCGAACGCCTGTCGAAGAATGTCGTTGAGATGCATCTGCCACTCCGCCGGATGAAGGAACCGAACTTCTCTGGAAGCATCGGTCGGGCGGAGGGGCGGGTTGACTCGAACCTCGCGGGTTCGGGGGGATCAGGGGGCCGTGGCGTCGTCGTCCGACGATTCCGGTGGCGCGGATCCCGCGGCTCGTTCCAGCGTGAAGGTGCCGGAACCCCGGAACGACTCGGTGGGCCGGCGAACGCCGACGTCGAAGAGGATCCGACCCAGGAATCCCGGCGCCTGATATCGGACGCCGCCGTCGAGTCTCCACTGGATCGGCGCGTCGAGGTCCACCCGTTCGGCGAGATCGGGGGGCAGGGCGATGGAGGCTGGAATCTCCATGGTGATCGACTGGCCCGGGGGAATCGTCCGGAGGGCCGCCCATCGGCCTTCGAAGACGCCCACGCCCTTCACGGTGAAGACGTACTCGAACCGTTCGAGGGGGATGTCCTCGGTCCCCTCGTTCGCGAGCCGGAGATCGATCCTGAACTGGGCCGCCTCGTCGGTTCTCGCCGTCGGCCTCGCGCCGGTCGTGGCGACCCGTGGCACCGCCCCGCATCCGACGGCGAGGAGCATCGTCGAAACGAGGAGAAGGGCGGGCGTGAAAACGGGTCGGGGGATCATGCTTCGCATACTGTACCGGGAGGGGATGATCCCCTCCCGATCCCCATGAAGAAGCCACCGAAGACCAAGTACGGGCCCGTCTCCCGCCGAGTTCGCGGATGGATCCGTCTGACCGGCGTGATCCCGATCCTGCTGGCCTCCACCGCGACGGCGGCGTCGCAGCAGGTGGACATCGCCGTCACCGTCGACGATTCGCCCGTGGCGACCCGATCCCTGAACGAGGCAATGGTCCAGGCGGAGGACAATCCGGCCCGGACCGCGGATCTGCTGGCCTCGCTGCTCGACGAGTACGGGATCCGGCTCGTCGAGACCGACCAGCCGGGTCGATTCGCATCCGTCCGGGACGAGGCGATCAGGATTCTTCGTTCCGATGCCGCGGTGCTCGCGGCCTGGCGTCGCGAGGCGTCCGTCGAAGCGACGCGACTGCTCGAGGGAGGGGAGCCCGGGGAGGCGTTCGACCGCCGGCCACTGACCGCCGCCGGTCTGGAGTCCGGGCTCCGGCTCGCCCAGATGGCGGTGGAATCGGGAAGGCCGCTGGCGGGACTCGCCCTGCTCGATGATCTCGAGTCCTGGCCCGGCGCCGCCGATGATCGAGGTCGTCTTCTCATTCTCCGGGCGCTGGGGTGCGTGGCGGCATTGCGGAACGACCTCTCGGATCGTGATCGTGTCGATCTGGCATCGAGGCTGGAACGCGTCATCGGCGAGCTCGCCGCGCTGGATGCGGACGCCGGCGCGATGATCCGTCGCATCGGCTCGACATCGGATCCCGAAGTCGACCGGGGGATCCCGGATCTCGCTTCGATCCGCGACGCGGACTGGACCCGGATCTGGGAGGAACCACTCCTCGACACGCTGTATCGCCGTCGTTACTACGACTCCGTGGACGGACGGGCGTTTTCGGAGTCGAACGCGTCGCGAGCGAGGCTTGCGGCATCCAGCATGACCACGGTGCCGGCGGTCCACGGGGATCTGGTCCTCGTGAACGAGGGCTTCCTGATCCGGGGGTTCGATCGATACACCGGTCGAATGCGCTGGTTCCGGGACTTCGGTGTCTCCCGCGGCATGCGTCCGAGCGGCACTCCCGGCGATCTCGGCGAGATCGTGATCGAGGGCGATGCCGCGTTCACGGTGGTCGGTCATGCGTTCGGTGCCGGACGGGAGGGCACCGGTGAGGTCCTTCGATTCGATCCGGAGACCGGTCTCGAACGATGGCGGATCCAGCCCGAGCGATTGTTCGAGGACGGTTCGCTCGACGGCTCGTTCATCTCCGGTCCGCCGTTGCCGCTCGGAGACATCGTCGCCGTTCCGCTTCGGAAGTCGAACACGCGGCTCGAGACCATCGAGTACGTGCTCGCGATCGACCGAGTCGACGGCGGGTTGCGCTGGCTCCGGCCCATCGCGTCGAGCGGCGGGGTGCGGATGGGCGGAGCACGGACCTTCGCACGTCTCGCCGCGTACGACGGCGACGTCGTGGTCTCCTCCGCCGCAGGCGCCATCGCCCGGCTCGAAGCTCGGAACGGTCGGGTCCGGTGGCTCCGCCGAGAGGACGTTCCACTGCGGGCGCCGAGAATTCCGGCGATGCCGTGGGAGATCGCCGGCCCGGTCGTGCTCGACGTGGGCATCGCGACGCTGGATCCCGCCGGCGAGCACTGGCTGCTGCTCGACCCGGAGACCGGGGAAGCCCTGCTCCGCAGGCCGGTCGGCCCCGGCACCGTCGCCGGCGCGGTTCGTTACCTGCTCGCCTTTCCCGATCCGGACGGAGAACGCGATCTCCTCCTCGCGATCGGCAACGACATCGTCGCGCTCGATCCATCGACGGGCGAAGCGCCCGTCTGGACGCTCTTCAGATCGATCGCCGATGCGGAGGACCGGAACGAGACGGGATCGGTCAGCTGGTCGAGCGGCGTTCGTGGACGAGTGGTGGTCGTTCCCGGCGCGGTGCTGGTGCCCTACCTGGACGTTCTCGTGTTGATCGACGGTCGTACGGGCGAGATGGATCGTCTCATTCGAATCCCGGGGGGCGGCAATGTCCTCGCGACGCGGGCGGGGATCTTCGCCGCCGGCGATGATCGACTGGTCGCCTACATGCCACTCGCGGAGGCGGTCGCGACGCTGCGTGAGCGGGTTCGGAGATTCCCCGACGCGATCGTTCAGGCGTTGGCCCTGTTGGAGCTCGCAGGCGGCCTCGGCGACCGGGCGCTGGTGCTCGAGGCGGCCGAAGCGGCGGTGGGTGGTCTGGCCCGGATTCCGGATGCGATCCTGCGGGCGGAGCTGCTCGATCGCCTGCTCGAATCCGTGGAGACGGCCACCGACCCCCGGGACGGCGAGCGACTCCTCGAGCTCGCGTTCGAAGTCGCGAACACGCCTGAAGGCCGTGTACGACGGCAACTCGCGCTGGGCGACTGGATGTCGCGGCAGGGTCGCATCGAAGACGCGGTCGAGGCGTGGGCGACGATCCTCGAGTCGACGGCGCTGGCGACGGTGGTGATCGAGGCCGATGCCGACGTGGTCACCACCGGCGGAGGCTTCGCACGTTCGCGGATCCTCGCATCGCAGCGGTCGACCCCGTCCGTGCGCACGTTGCTCGACCGTCGTGGCATGTATCTGTTCGAAGGCATGCTCGCTCAGCGTGGCACCGCCGAAGACTTCATCTCCGTCGTACGACGCTTCCCCGGCACCCGAGGCGCCTTGCGGGCGGGACGTCGGGCGATCGAGATCCTTCGGGACGAAGGCCGGCCGCTCGAGGCCGCCGCGGTCGCCCGGATCGTCGCCCGCGATCTCAATCCGAGGGACCCCCGACTCAAGGAGCTTCTCGACTTCACGTCGGCCATCGCCCTCGAGGCCGGTCGGCCATCGTTGGCGAAGGCGCTCGACCCCACCGCGTCGGACGCCGGGGAAGCGATCCCGCTCGTCGGATGGCCGGCCCTCGATCCGGGCACCCGGTCGCCGAGACGTCCGGCCCTCGGCGGATCGCCACGCAACCTTCGACTCGTCCCCGGCGTGCTCGTCACCGAGCATCCGGTCGCGTCGCTGGAGTCTCCGACCGACGCGGTGCTCGTGGTCGAGGACGAAGGCCGCACGCTGGCCCGACGGTCCGCCGACGGCCTCGAGGTCGAATGGCGGCTTCCACTCGCCGGCAACGGCGTCGAGATCCTCCGGTACGAACCGGAACTCCTGGTCTGGGAGGGGGGCGACCTTCGCGACCCTCAACTGACCGCGGTGGATCCGGCGACCGGGGCGTTGTTGTGGTCGACCGCACGGGCGAGCTCCCTCCTGCCGGCACCCGCGCGAATCGCGGTCGGGGCCGATGGTTTTCTCCCCGACAGCACCCCGTTTCTTCCGTTCGAGATCCTTCCGGTTCCGGTGGACGACGGAGTGATCCTCGCCCGCCGGGACGGCAGCATGGTGAAGATCGAGGCCGGTGACGGGCGGACCGTCGCCTGGGCCCGTGAAGACGTCCTCGACCGGATCTACGACGTCCATCGCGCGGGGGGCCTCATCCACCTCCGCGGCGCCTCCATCGGTCCCAACGGGGACTCCGTCGGCACCATCGTGAGCCTCGATCCGGTCGACGGTGGAACGGTCCATGAGACGAGCGTCCCCGGTGGCGAGATCCGCTGGCTCGCCACGGATCCCCTGGGCCGGATGGCGGTCGGAACGACCCGATCGGTGACCGTCATCGATCCGAACGAGGCGATGCTCGGCGGCGGCGATCGGTGGTCGCGTTCGGATCCGCGATTGCTGGGGTCGGAAATCGCCTGGTTCGACGACGGCCGACTCGTCGTCGTGGACGATCGTGGGGTGCCCGTCGCCTTCGACGTCGATCGTGGAGGGATCGATGAGACCCGTTGGAATCTTCCCGCGGATTCGGACTGGATCCCGGGGGGCGTCGCCAGATCGGTCCACGACGGCACGCGTCGTTTCCTCGCCTTTCGAGATCGGCTCCTGCTCTTCAATCCGGAGGGCGGAATCGTCGGCGTCGACCGGATCGCCGACGTGAATCGCATGGACTGGGAGCTGCTCCCGACCCGCGACGGTGTTCGTCTGATCTCCCAGCGGCCCGGTCGGGGTCGCTACACCTTCCGGGTCTTCGAGCTCGATCCCGAGGCGGGGCTCCGAATCACGGGCGCTCCGTTCGAAGTCGAGCCGACCGCCGCCCGATATCAACGGGCCCATGCGATCGACGGCTGGCTGCTCTTCTCGACCGATCGCGAGATCAACGCGGTCCCGCTTCCCGTGGATGAACCCCGGATCGACCCGGTCCCTTGACGATTCGGGTTTGATCGGGCATAAAACGCACCCGGCGATTCGGACTGCAGGTCGCGGATGACCTGCCGGTCCGGGCGCGCCGAGTTCCCGAGATCGAGAAGGACTGGTTGCATGAACACGATTTTCACCGAGGCCGAACGCCTGATCCCATCCCCCATTCCCGCCGTGGAGCAGCTCGGCGACCTCGTCGGCGTGGGCCGCGACCATTCGATGGCGGGCACCGCCACCATCGTCGCCTCATGGGGCGAGGGCGACGACGAGGAAGATGATTACGCCGGGATCTACGACGACGAGGAAGATGACGAAGACGAAGACGACGAGGAAGACGACGACGAGGACGACGAGGACGGAAACGGCAAGAAGAAGCGTCGGTCGGGGGACGAGGATGACGAGGATGACGAGGAGGACAAGGAGGTCTACGGGGACGACGACGAAGAGGAGGAGGACGACGATGATTTCTTCGACGACGACGACGACGACGACGACGACGACGACGACGATGACGATGACGAAGAAGAGCTGTAGCCGCCGTTCCCGCCGATCGAATCCGCTCGGAAGGGGCGCATCGGAACGCGGCATGGCCGGGGGGCCGACGGCGCAATGAGGATGGTGGCGCGGTCAGTTCGCGTCGCGGAGACGAGCGAGCAACATCTCGAAGCGGCCTGAACCCGGCCGAAGCAGCAGGATCGGATCGGTCTCGATGCCCGACCTTCTGGGGATCGCGAGGGTTTCCGCGACTCTGATGCTCGCGGGCGGAAGTCCGCCGGAGGGCGCGAGTTCCACGAACAGCAGCGCATCGTCGGTCGCCGCGATCCCGCGGTCTTCATCGAGCATCGACGCGACGATCACGTCCTCGGGGAACGGTCGAGCGAGATCACGTTCCGGCGACCATTCGACCAGCCGCTGCAGATCAGGGTGCAGGAAGATGATCCGCGGCGGCCCGCCGGGTGGAGATGCCTCGATGCCGACCTGAGGTGAGAGCATCGCATGCACGAGCCGCTCGTTGGTCCGGATCGAAATGGGATGCGTGATCATCCCGTCCCGAAAACGATCCTCGTCCGTGAGTCGCGACCATCCGAGTTCGACCGTGCCGTCGCCGCGTCGCAAGGCGAAGATCGTCCGACCGTCGTCGGCGAGCACCGGGTCGATCCAGGATCGTTCGAAGCGTCGCTCCAGTCGCCAGTCGGGCGTGTCCGGACGACGCACCATGAGGTCGAAGGACGATTCCTCGACCCGACGTCGACTCCAGGCGAGCGTGCCGTCCGGACCGATGGTGGCGAAGGCGTTGACGAACTCGTCGTCGACGAGCCAGGTGGGTTCTCCGCCGGACCACGGAACGCGGCCGATTCGGCGGGTCCCGTCGGGCCGCTGCTCTTCGATGAGAAATCCCCTGGCATCGGCCCCGCGTCCGAGCAGCCAGGGACCGCGAATCGTCCGTACCCGTTCGACGGCGTCCGGCTCGATTCGGAGGATCTCGATCGAGACCACCGAGGTGGGACGAGCATCAGGCTTTGCGAGGATGGCGGCCCAGGTCGGCGGAGCACCGCTTCGCACCGCGAGGTACCGGCCGTCGGGCGAGGAGAGGGGGATTGAGAAATCGTCGTAGTCGACTTCGCCGATTCGACGCCAGGCGACTTCCGCGGAGACGTCGTTCGGAT
>NYVS01000179.1 GCA_002684755.1 Phycisphaerae bacterium | reverse complement strand
CGCTGCTCTCCGAGAAGGCCGCCCCCTTCGGACTCGACGTGATCGTCGAGAACCACGGCGGTCTGTCCTCGAACGGTGAATGGCTCGCCGGCGTCATGACGAAGGTCGCGATGCGGAATTGCGGCACCCTTCCGGACTTCGGCAACTTCAGCCTCGGTGGCGGCGAGTGGTACGACCGGTACAAGGGCGTCACCCAGCTCATGCCGTTCGCCAAGGCGGTGAGTGCGAAGAGTCGAAAGTTCGATGCCGACGGCACGGAATCGGAGACGGACTTCGCCCGGATGATGGAGATCGTCCGGTATGCGAAGTACCGCGGCTGGGTGGGAATCGAATGGGAGGGGGGCAGTCCCTCCGAGCACGACGGCATCATCCTCACCAAGCGACTCCTCGAGAAGACCGGCTGCGTCGCGGCCCGTACCGGCGACGGTCCCTTCGATGTCGCCTCGGCGGGCGGAGCGACCGATGCGAGATGACCCCGGCGTCGATCGGAGGCGAGCCTACTTCCACGCCAACCTCCGGCTCATCGGCGGGTTGCTCGCGATCTGGGCGGCGGTGTCCTTCGGTTGCGGGATCCTGCTCGCACCGAGCCTGAATGCATTCCGGCTTCCGTTCACCGAGTATCCGCTCGGCTTCTGGTTCGCCCAGCAGGGTTCGATCTACGTCTTCGTGCTCCTGATCGTGGTGTACGTCGTCGCGATGAACCGCATGGACCGCCGTTTCGGGGTCGCCGAGAAGGAGGATTGAATGGACGTCCAGGCCTGGACCTTCGTGATCGTCGGGATCACCTTCGCCCTCTACATCGGAATCGCGATCTGGTCGCGGGCCGGCACCACCGGTGAGTTCTACGTCGCCGGCAAGGGCGTCTCGCCCCTCGCCAACGGCATGGCCACCGCCGCGGACTGGATGAGCGCCGCCTCGTTCATCTCGATGGCGGGCATCATCGCCTTCGCCGGGATGGACGGTTCGGTCTATCTGATGGGCTGGACGGGCGGCTACGTCCTGCTCGCCCTGCTGCTCGCGCCGTACCTCCGCAAGTTCGGGAAGTTCACGGTCCCCGACTTCATGGGTGACCGCTACGCCTCGCAGGTCGCGCGGCTGGTCGCGGTGATCTGCGCGATCTTCGTCTCCTTCACCTACGTCGCGGGGCAGATGCGCGGCGTCGGGGTGGTCTTCAGCCGCTTCCTCGAAGTGGACATCACGCTCGGCGTGATCATCGGCATGGGGCTCGTCTTCTTCTACGCCGTGCTCGGCGGCATGAAGGGCATCACCTACACCCAGGTCGCGCAGTACTGCGTTCTGATCTTCGCGTACACCGTCCCCGCGGTGTTCCTGGCGTTCATGGTCACCGGGAACCCCGTGCCCCAGATCGCGCTCGGCGGAGTCGATGCCGACGGCACCGGGCTGCTCGCGAAGCTCGACGGGACGCTCGCGGACCTCGGGTTCGCCGCCTACACCGAATATTCGAAGAGCCCGATCGACGTCCTGTGCATCACCGCGGCGCTCATGCTCGGCACCGCCGGGCTGCCGCACGTCATCATCCGCTTCTACACCGTGAAGACCGTCCGAGGGGCGAGGTCGTCCGCGGGCTGGGCGCTGCTCTTCATCGCGATCCTCTACACCACCGCACCCGCCATCGCGGTCTTCGCCCGGACCAACATGCTCGACTCGATGGCGAACCGGGCGTACTCCGAGGCGCCGTCCTGGGTCGCGACGTGGGAGGACACCGGACTCGTGGCGTGGGTCGACAAGAACGACGACGGACTGGTCCAGCACACCAAGGGCCCGGTGTTCGCCGGAAAGCCGGTCTTCGCGGTCGATGCGGACGGCGAACCCGCCCGCGGAAGCCACGGACAGCGGCTGGTCGTGAACACGCCGGACGAGAAGAGCGCAAACGAGCTCTACGTGGATCGGGACATCATGGTCCTCGCGAATCCGGAGATCGCCGGGCTGCCGGACTGGGTGATCGCCCTCGTCGCGGCGGGCGGGCTGGCGGCGGCGTTGTCGACCGCCGCCGGACTGCTGATGGTGATCTCGAGCGCGGTGAGTCACGATCTCTTCAAGCGGATGCTGGTGCCCGGGATCAGTGAACACGGCGAACTTCGGCTCGCTCGGATCGCGGCCGCGGTCGCGGTGGTGTTCGCGGGCCTCCTCGGCATCTTCCCGCCCGACTACGTCGCGGCGGTGGTCGCGTTCGCCTTCGGACTCGCGGCGAGCAGCTTCTTCCCCGCGATCCTGATGGGCATCTTCTGGAAGCGGATGAACGCGGCCGGCGCCGTCTCCGGCATGGTCGTGGGCATCGCCGTCACCACCGCCTACATCGTCTGGTTCAAGTTCATCGATCCCGCGGCCAACGTGAAGTCGAACTGGTTCCTCGGCATCTCGCCCGAGGGTTTCGGCACCATCGGCATGCTGCTCAACTTCGCGGTGGCGATCCCGGTGGCGTTGCTCACGGCGCCGCCCAGCCGCGAGGTCCAGGAACTGGTCGAGTCGATTCGCGTGCCGGTCGGGGCCGGTGAGGCGCACGAGATCAACGGCTGAGCATCGCGGATCGGGAATCGTTCAATCCGGCAGCAGCTCGAATCCCTCGAAATCGAACGCCGGGCAGACCGTGCAGCCGACCAGCGTCCACCGGCCGAGGCACTTCGCGGACTGCCATTCACCGGCCCGGACGATTCCCTGCGGGGTCTCGCCCGCGAGCACGTCGGGGCCGAGGCGGATCGACCGCGAGACCGTCGGTGCGGCATCGGACAATCGAAGCTCGAGCGGATCACCCGCGTAGTGGTGCCAGATCTCCGTGGCATCGACGCGGTGCCAGCGATTGTCGACGCCACCGGGCAGCAGGAAGAGGATCGCGGTGCCGTGGCCGCGGGCGCCGTCGTCGGTGGTGTGCCGCCAGGTCTCACGGAAGAAGCCGCCCTCGGGATGGGGCTGGAGCTCGAGGTGTTCGATGATCGCGTCGGCGGTCGGAGATCGGGTCGGTTCTGAGGTCATGCGAGGAGCCTACGCGAACTCGAGTCGAACGACTCCGCTACATTCAGGCGATGACGACCTCGAAGACATCGCCCGTCGCGGGCACGCCGGCCTCCGAGGCGATTCCCATCCTGTTCGATCTGCACGCCTCGATGATCCGAGGGCTCGCCTGGCGACTGAGCGGCAGCGAGGACGAGGCCGACGAGATCCTGCAGGAGACGTTCCTGGAGGCGCAGCGAAGCTGGACGCGCTTCGAGGGGCGATCGAAGGCGAGCACCTGGCTCGGCGGGATCGCGATCCGCCGCTGGAAGCGGCGGCATCGTCGTCGGGTGGGGGAGCCCGCCCGGATCCCATCCCTCGATGAACTGCTGCCGTTCGGAGAGACCACGAGCTCGGTGATTCCCGCGCCCGGCGACACGCCGCTCGAGCAGGTCATCCGAAACGAGGCCGCCAGCGCGGTGCACCAGGCGATCCTCGAGCTTCCCGACGACTTTCGCGTGCCGCTGGTCATGAAGGAGATGCTGGAGCTCCCGATCGCCGACGTCGCGGCGGCGCTCGATCTCAACCAGCAGACCGTCAAGTCGCGTCTGCACCGGGCCCGTCTGCGGATGCGTGAGGCGATGCGATCCCGGCTTCCGCAGTCGCCCGCCGTGGATCCGGCCTACGACCGGCAGACCTGCATCGACCTCCTCAACGCGAAACTCGAGGCGCTCGATGCCGGCCGGGTGTTTCCGGTCGCCGACGAGGTCCTCTGCGGTCGCTGCAGCGCCGTCTTCGCCGAACTCGATCTGACCGCCGATCTCTGTCGCGACTGCTCGGGAAGCGAGCCCTCCGAGGCGCTTCGCGCCCTCGTGGTGCGGGCCGCAGGGGATGCGGATTCCGATCGATCGCCGGCTTGAGCGTCGATTTCTCGATTCTCCGGGAACCAGACGGGCGATTCCGGCACTCAGGGGTCGAGCTGCATCATCGCCCCTTTCCCGGAGCCCTTCATGTCCACCAGCATTCAGGATGTCTCGCACGCCACGCCACCGGCCCACGAGGCGCCGGCATCACCGGTCACGATCGAACCGACGGAGGTCGACGTGATGCTCAAGGCGGATGCGATCCTGCTGATCGACGTGCGATCCTCCGATGAACATCGCCACGAGCGGATTCCAGGGGCGGTGTGCATGCCGCTCGACTGGCTCGACCCGGAGGCGATCGAGCGGATGGCCGCGGGCCGGACGATCGTCTTCCACTGCCGCACCGGACGTCGAAGCGACGAGGCGATGGGTCGACTCGGGCGTGAACTCCCGGTGCCGGTGGCCGGCATGAGGGGTGGGATCACCGCCTGGAAGGCGGAGGGGCTTTCGGTCGACCGCGATCCGGGCCGGTCGCTGCCGATGATGCGGCAGGTTCAGATCGCCGCGGGCGCGATGATCGTCGCCTTCACGATCCTTGCGGCGCTGATCGATCCCTGGTTCCTGCTGGGAACCGCGTTCGTGGGTGGTGGACTGTGCTTCGCCGGGATCACCGGAACCTGCGGGCTCGCGGTGGTGCTCGGGGTGATGCCTTGGAATCGCCGGACCACCTGTTCGACCACCGCCACCTGAAACGGGCTCGCCGTGGCCGTTCCGAACCGAGCCGACCGGGACGATCCCGCTAGAATCCGGAGATGGACTTCTCGTTTTCGTCGAACACGCCGCGTCGCGCTCCCGACGCCATCACCGCAGGCACCACGCTCCGTGGGGCGCGCCGCGATGCCGCGATCCTCGTGACCGGCGCCGGTGGCGAGATGGGCCACGGGCTTCTCGAGTCCTTCGCGAGCGAGCGCCGCGAACGGGCGGCCGCGGGCGAGACGTTCCCGGCGGTGATCGCGATCGACCTTCGGGAACTTCCGGAGTCGCATCGAAGCCTGTGCGACGAAGCGTTCACCGGTGACGTCTGCGACGAGAAGATGCTGGAGCGACTGCTCGCGTCCTACGAGATCGGTGCGATCTACCACCTCGCGGCCCTGCTCTCGACCAGAAGCGAGTTCGTGCCGGAGATCGCCCACGGAGTCAACGTCGGCGGCACGCTGAACCTGCTGCGGATCGCCGCGGAAGAGGCCGCGAACAACGGGCGGCCGGTCCAGTTCTTCTTTCCGAGTTCGATCGCGGCCTACGGACTGCCCGATCTCGACGCCAAGTCCGCCGCGGGACCGGTCGACGAGGATCGGTTCCTCCAGCCGCACACCATGTACGGCTGCAACAAGATCGCCGGCGAGAACCTCGGGAACTACTACGCCCATCACTACCGCAAGCTCGCGTCGGATCGGATGGAGTTCCCCGTGGACTTCCGGTCGATCCGCTTCCCGGGGATCATCTCGGCGGACACCGTGCCGAGCGGCGGCACCAGCGACTACGGTCCGGAGATGCTCCATGCCGCCGCCCGCGGCGAGTCCTACGCCTGCTTCGTCCGGCCCGACGCCCGCATCCCGTTCATGACCATGCCCGAGGCGGTCGCGGCGATCCGCGGATTGATGGCGGCCCCTCGATCCGAACTGTCCCGCGTGGTCTACAACGTCCAGTCCTTCGCCCCCTCCGCCGAGGAGTTCCTGTTGGAGGTTCGGAAGCACTTCCCGGACGCGGAGACCGGATTCGAACCGGATCTCGCCCGGCAGTCGATCATCGACAGCTGGCCGGCCTCCTGCGACGACGCCACCGCCCGCGCGGACTGGGGCTGGTCGCCGACCTACGATCTCGCGTCCGCGTTCGACGACTATCTCGTTCCGCGGATCCGGGCCAGGTACGAATCCTGATCCGCACTCGAATCCTCAACCCCGGTCAGCATCCATGAGCACCATCGACACCAACGACCTCTTCGCCGATCGAACCCGATCGGTCCTCGCCGACCTGGAGAACAGCGGGCAGCTCAAGCGTCTCCAGACGATCGAGGGCCCCATGGACGCCATGGTCCGACTGCAGGGCCACGGCGAGGTCGTCTGTCTCTGTTCGAACAACTACCTCGGGCTCGCCAACCACCCCGACGTCGTGGAAGCGGGCATCGACGGGTTGCGCCGGTACGGCGCGGGCACCGCGAGCGTCCGCTTCATCTGCGGCACGTTCGACTGCCACCACCGGCTCGAGGCGCGGATCGCCGACCTCCACGGCATGGAGGCGTCGTACACCTTCACCAGTTGCTGGAACGCGAACGAGGCGATCTTCGCGACGCTGTGCGAGCCCGGCGACCTGATCATCTCCGACGCCCTGAACCACGCCTCGATCATCGACGGCGTGCGTCTCGCCTCGGTGATCAAGAAGGGCGTCCACAAGACGGTCTACCGCCACAACGACTTCGATCACCTCCGCGAGCGACTGGAGGCCGCGAAGGCGAATCCGGAGGTGAACGGTCAGATCTGGCTCGTCACCGACGGTGTCTTCAGCATGGAAGGCGACATCGCGGACCTGCCGACGCTCCGGTCGATCTGCGACGAGTACGACGCGAAGTTGATCGTCGACGACAGTCACGGAACCGGCGTGATGGGCAGGACCGGTCGCGGAACCCACGAACACTGGGGGATCCCGGGCGACCGGATCGATCTCTTCACCAGCACCCTCGGCAAGGCGCTCGGTGGTGGTGCGGGTGGATACATGGCCGGCTCGCGGGAGATGATCGACCTGATGATCCAGCGAGGTCGACCGACCCTGTTCTCCAACGCGTTGCCGGCGACCGTGGCCTGCAGCGCGGACAAGGCGATCGAGATCCTGATGACCGAACCGGAGCGGGTCGCCCGGCTCCGCGACAACGTGGCGTACGCCCGTGACGGGATCCGACGCGTGGGATTCGACGTGCTCGAAAGCCCGACCGCGATCCTGCCGATCATCGTCCACGACACCGCCAAGGCCATCGCGATGAGCAAGCGACTTCTCGAACTCGGCGTCTTCGTGATCGGCTTCGGCTATCCGGTGGTGCCCGAGGGCGAGGCGAGGCTTCGCTGCCAGATCTCCGCGGCGCACGAGAAGTCGCACCTCGACACCTTCATCAAGCAGCTCGAAGTCCTGAAGGCGGAGTTCTGAGTCCGGTCGATCACCAGCCCACGGCGAAAGCGATGTCCCGAACATGAACGCGGCCCCGATCCGGTGGATCAGGGCCGCGTTCGTCGTTCGTGATCGAATCGTTGGGGGGGCGAATCAGTCGCGATCATCGTCCCGCATGCGGCCTTCCTCTTCGCGGTCGCGGTCCCGGTCCGGCCCGCCTTCCGACATCATCCGGCGGATCGCCTGTTCGAGCCGGTCGACGCGTTCGTTGAGGCGACGGTTCTCCTCGGCGAGTCGCTGGTGCTGTTCCGCGAACCGCTGCAGCGTCTCCTGCAGCTTCCGACCGGATTCCCCGAAACTGCGCTCGAACTCCATGCTGCGCTCGCGGAGTTCGAGATCGCGTTCCCGGAACATCATCTCGGTCTCGCGGTGGCCCTCGTCCTGTCGCTCCACGACCCGCTGGAGCTCGCGTTCGAACGCCGCGGCGAACTCGTTCAGCCGGTCGTCGCTCATCTCCGCGAATTCATGCATGCGGTGATCGGTGATCTCCGCGAACTCGTTCATGCGGTGCTCGACCTCCTCGGCCCAGTGTCCGGATCGTTCCGCCATCTCCTCCATCCAGCCCGCGGTCTCGTGGTGAGCCTCCTCCATCATCGCTTCGACGTGTCGGAACATCTCCTCCCACGGTCCTTCATGGCGATCATGACGGTCGTCGTCGTGATCGAAGTCGCGGTCGTCTCGAAACTCCTCGTCGAGATCGATGTCGAACTCCATGGACACCTGGTCTTCGTCGTCACCGAAGCGGTCGGCGATCATCTCCCGGATCATGGCCTCCATCTCCCGGGCGAACGTCGCCATCGAATCCGGATCCCGGCGTTCGCGATCCTCGTCGCGGAACCCGTCGTCGGGCTCCCCGGCACCGAGCGTCGGTGCGAGCGTCAGGATCCTGCCTTCGCGACGGACCTTCAGTCGCACCCGGTCACCCGGCGACCGCTCCGAGATCGTCTGCGCCAGGGTCGACGCATCCACCCGACCCATGTCCCCGCGTTCTCCGCCGATCGCGAAGATCACATCGCCTTCGCGGAGTCCGACACGGTCGGCGGCGGTGTCGGGCATGACACCGGCGACCTGCACGCCGTCCTCGACATCCGCCATCGAGATCCCGAGCATCGCACTCGGCGGTTCAGCGCCCATCACCACCACCGCGCCGGACCGTCCGGGACCGGGTTCGTCGGTCGGGGACATTCCCTGTAGCGCGACCGCAGGCATCGGGAATCTTCGGATCCCACCCTCGTCGTCCACGAGGATCATCATCCCGCTCGCCTCGTCCATGCGGACTTCGCCGGCATGTCGTTCGCCATTGATCATGACCACGGAATCCCCATCCGTCGTGACGACCTCGATCGTCTTCGTCTCGACGCGCGGCGGGTCGCCGGCGTCGGGGGACGACGCGACGCAGCCCAGGGTCATGGCGGAGATGACTCCCAGCCCGAGGGTCATCCTGGAGATGAAGCGGGGATGAACGGCGGATGTCGTGAATGCACGCATGTCGGGAAGCTCCTGATCTTGTTCCTGGTCTTGTCCGGGAGGGTCGCTCCGAGCCGATCGGCCGTTCACGGGCGGAACGACAGCCGAAACCCTCGATCACATGATCGTTGTTCCGGACGGCGAACGCGAGGTTTCATCCACGGATGGAGATTTTCGTCAGGAAACGCTGATGCTGGGCATCTGAAGCTTGCCCTGCATCGAGGCCATGGAGATCCGGGAGGCGGTCTGGGTGACCATGGCGTCGAAGGACTTCGCGAGCCCGGGGTCGTTCCAGTTCGCGGTCGGATCGCCGAGATCGGAATTCACCCGCAGGGCGGGGGTGATCGGAACGCCACCGAGGAAGGGCAGTCCGAGCTCCTGGGCGAGCGTCTCCGCGCCGCCTCGGCCGAAGAGATCGTATTCCTTGCCGTCGTCACCGACGAAGTAGCTCATGTTCTCGACGATGCCCAGGACTTCGACGCCGAGTCCCTCGAACATCTTGACGGCGCGACGGGCGTCGTCCTGCGCGACCTTCTGAGGCGTGCACACGACGATCGCGCCGGTCAGCGGAAGCAGCTGGGCGAGGGTGAGCGGCACGTCACCGGTGCCCGGAGGAAGATCGACCACGAGGTAGTCCAGTTCGTCCCACTCCGTCTGGAGCGCGAGCTGCTTGAACGCGCCGTGGGCCATCGGGCCGCGCCAGACGAGCGCCTTGTCCGGTTCGACCAGCTTGCCGATCGTCATGGACTTGATGCCGTGGGATTCGAACGGCATCAGCATCGAACCGCGGGCGGTGACTTCCGCGTCGCCGAGGCCGAGCATGGTCGGGAGCGAGGGGCCGTAGATGTCGCCGTCGAGCAGGCCCACCCGCGCCCCGTGGCGGGCGAGGCCCACGGCGAGGTTGGTGGAGATCGTGCTCTTGCCGACGCCGCCCTTGCCGGCACCGACCGCGACGATCTGGCGGACGCCGGGAAGCGGGCTGGATTCGTCACGCGCCTTCTCGTTCGGTCGTCGGACGTCGGCGGTGAACTCGACGTCGATCACGTCCACGGGATGCCCGACCTCGCTCGCGGCGCCGCGAACCGCCGCTTCGATGTCCCCCTGGATCTTGTCCTTCATGGGACAGGCGGGCGTCGTCAGTTCGACGGTGATCATCACCCGTGCGCCGTCGACGTCGTGTCGCTTGACCATTCCAAGCGTGACGAGGTCCTTCCCGAGGTCGGGATCGCGGACGGTGCGGAGCGCTTCGAGAATGCGTTCTGGTGTGAGGGCCATCGGGTCGCCTGAAAAAGGAGGGGCAGGAGCCTCCCGGATCGGGAGGGGGGGATTTCAAGGTCCGGAAACCAGTCGGTTCGGACGGGTCGGGACAAGGATCTCACCTCCCGAGGGAGGTCGGTCGATCATGATACGACGAGCCGCGTCGGCGGCATGTTCGTTTCGCGGCATCTCCGTCGCGAGTTGCAACCGCCTCGGATCTCGACCGTTTCCTTTCGGTCTCGGTCCCGTTCGAACGCCCAGGGAATCCACCGGCATGAATCGACTCCTCCAGACGTCATTTCTCCTGATCGCCTCCGCGGTCCTCACCGGTGGTGCCGTCATCGCGGCCACGCCACCCAAGGGCGATGATTCCGTCTCCGGCCCCAAGGATCTCGGTCCGGGAAATCCCGCGCGGGCCGCCGGCACGACGAAGCGGACGATCGACCCGGTTCGAAGCGGGGTGTCGGAGGCCGGCTGGCTCGACGCGCTGCGTCATGTGCGGGTCACGGAGCTGCAGGCCCCACTGATCACGAAGATGGTCCGCACCTATCTCGAGCAGTCGAGGGTCTGGCGACAGACCATGGCGGTGGAACTCGACATGGTGGTCGCCGAGATCCGGCGGATCCGGGCGGCCGGTGGCGACATCCCCCCGGAGCTCTCGACCCGCGTCCGGATGATCCGGGGTGCGATGCCGAGGTGGAACGCGACGCAGCAACTGATCATTTCGGAACTGACGCCGGTCCAGTTGGAGTCGCTGCTTCTCGAGATCGACCGGTACAAGGCGATGCAGCTCGAGAAGCGGAAGGCGGAGAACCGTCGACGTGCGACGAAGAACGCGAAGAAGGTCGAGCCCGCGGAGGGCGTCGGGCGACCGGTCGTGGTCGATTCCGCCGCGAAGGGCGCCGAGCCCGTCGCGCCGAAGCCGTGGGCCTTCGTCCAGTCGGAGGTGGTCACGCCGACCGATCCGACCGAGTCGGTCGAACCGACGGACGCCCCGGCGAAGGTCGACGCCTGATCGGGGCGCGACCCGTTCGAAGTCGGCATCCTGCATGAAAAGAACGACCGCCCCGGTTCGCACCGGGGCGGTCGTGGTTCGATCCGTTCGATCCGGTCGGCTCAGCCGCCGCCGGCGACGATGATGTCGTCGTATTCACGAATGACCGTCGGGGTGCCGTTGGCGGCACTGCCCACGATGTCGGTGACCGGGCTGCTCGGTCCGCCGGGCCCGTCCTCCACGCTGAAGAAGACTCCGTCGTTTCCGGCGGAGATCACGATGTATTCGCCTCGAGGCGCGCCGGACTGCGGCTGGCGGGCGGCGCCGATCGCGGGCGTTCGAATGATCTGGGCGAACGTGTCCTCGCGCGGCGTCGCCGAACTGGTGGTGGTCTTGTTGAGGATGCTGCCGGCGGTGTTGTCGGCGGTCTGGTCCTGCGAGAGATCACCGAGGGCGGTCGCATTCAGGACGCGAGCCTGGCTCGCGAGCGAGAACTGCGTCGACCGGACGTCCTGGCCGACCATCGGGCCGTTGGCACGGAGCCGGCGGGCGTACATCAGGGGATTGCCCCAGGAGTCGAGGACGGTCGGGAGGAACTTGATCTCTTCAAGGACGCCGCTGTCGTCGGCGTCGTACTTGACCGCCGCGAACTGGGAACCCTTCGGACTGAAGAACGGGGCGTACCGCTTGCCCTGGACGAACGGCCCGTCGCCGACCGCACCCGCGTAGACGGCGATGTCGAAGTTGCCGTTCGGGCCGTTGAAGGTGATCACCGTGCCCTGCTGGCCGGGTTCCTCGGGATCGAAGTCGATGCTCGCGAGATTGTCGTAGGCGACCCCGTTGATGTAGATCGGGAGCTCGTCGCCTCGAACCGCGCCGCCGGAAAGATGGAGCACGGCGTTTTCCATCGGCGAGATCTGCGGATCCGCAGCGAGCACCTCTTCAGGCACGATGCCGGGGTAGTAGCCGAACTGCTGGGCGAACGCGTCGCACGCCTTGGCGAACTCCTCCATGACGGAGGTCGTCTCGGTGACGCGTGCCTTCTCCCGGACCTTGCCGAGG
>NYVS01000178.1 GCA_002684755.1 Phycisphaerae bacterium | reverse complement strand
GCCCCTCGGGTCGAGATGGGAAGGTTCGCCTGCTAGGCTTGTCCGGATGCGACACGACGGGCTTGAACGACTGGTCGACGCGAATGCCAACCGCGTTCGTGAAGGACTCCGGACCCTCGAGGATCTGGCTCGCTTCGTCATGGACGCACCGGAGACCGCCCGGGATCTGAAGGGCGTCCGGCACGAAGTCACCGCCGCCGCGGATCGACTGCTCGGACCGACCTCGATGGCTCGGGACACCGCGGGCGACGTGGGAACCACGAATTCGACGGCCGGCGAACTGGCCCGCCCCGGACTGGTCGCGGTCGCGGAGGCCGCGGGTGGCCGGGTCGCCGAGGGATGTCGATCGCTGGAGGAGGCCGCCAAGGTGCTCGACGCGGGTGGCCGGATCGCGACCGCGATCCAATCCGCCCGCTACGCGGCCTACGACCTCGCGTCGGTGGTGACCGTCGCACTCTCCCGGGGACGCCCCTCGGGCTGGCGGGTGCAGGTCCTGCTCACCGAATCCGTCTGCCGGCGACCCTGGGCGGAGGTTCTGGAGGCGGTGATCGCCGGCGGTGCCGATGCGATCCAGGTACGGGAGAAGCACCTCGAGCCGACGGCCCTGGTCGACCGGGTTCGGGCCGTGATCGAAATCGCCCGCCCCGCCGGGATCCCGGTGGTGGTCAACGATCGAGCGGACGTGGCGGTCGCCGCCGCGGCGGACGGCGTCCACCTCGGCCAGGACGACCTCCCGGTCGAGGCGGCGCGACGCGTCGTCGGCGGGCTCGCCCTGATCGGCGGGAGCGCCCACGATCTCGACGAGGCCCGTCGGAACCACGAGGCCGGCTGCGACTACTGCGGCATGGGCCGGTTCGCGGCGAGCACCACCAAGCCCGACGTCGTCGCGGGCGGGCCCGCCCTCGTTCGGGCGATGTCGGCGACCTTCCCGGAATGGCCGCAACTCGCCATCGGCGGGATCGGACCCGACAACATCGACCAGGTCGTCGCCGCGGGCGGCGTCGCGATCGCGGTGTGCGAAGCGGCCTGCGACGCCGACGATCCGGCCGCGGTGGTGGCGGACCTGCGGAACCGGCTCCAGCAGGCGTCGGAATCGACCGCCGACGCCGAGGTGTCCCCGTGATCGAGGACGTCGAATTCACGCTGTGCGGAACCGGAACGTCGAGCGGCATCCCGATCATCGGATGCGACTGCAGCGTGTGCTCGAGCGAGGATTTTCGCGATCGACGGACCCGATGCGGCGCCGCGATCCGGTTCCGGGATCCCGAAGGCGATGCCCGCATGATCCTGCTCGATTGCCCGCCCGACCACCGGGAGCACGCCCTGCGACTCGGCTTGAACCGGTGCGACGCGATCTTCTTCACACACAACCACGTCGACCACACCTTCGGGCTCGACGACGTCCGCCGGTACAACGCGGTCCAGCGATCGCCGATCGAGATCCTCGCCGACCAGCCGACGATCGTGGCGATCGAACGGACCTTCCAGCACATCTTCCGGCCCTTCGACAACGTCAATCCCTCGTTCGTCGCGAGTCTCACGGTGCAGGAGATCGAGCCGGGGACCCCGGTCGATCGCTTCGGACTCCGTTTCGAGCCGCTTCGATTGCTGCACGGTCGGCTCCCGATCCTCGGATTCCGGATCGAGGCCCTCGACGCCGACGGGGCGATCGCGGCGGATCAGCCCGGACCCTTCCCGCTCGCCTACTGCACGGACGTCTCGGGAATCCCGCCCGAGACCTGGCCACGGCTCGCGGGGCTCCGGACGCTGGTGCTCGACATGCTCCGCCCCAAGGCCCATCCGACCCATTTCACGGTCGATCAGGCGATCGAGACGGCGGGCCGGATCGGGGCCGATTCGACCTGGTTCATCCACATGTCGCACGAGATCCGCCATGCGGCGGTCGCCCCGGGCCTTCCCGCGGGGATGAATCTGGCCTGGGATGGCGTCCAGCTGGGCTGATCGGCTCGGGGCGCGTGGCGGGCGGCGGCCTCGTTCTGTAGACTTTCCATCCTCTTATGGCACAAATCCGCGAAATCAAGCAGCGCATGGTCGCCGTCGGCACGATCCAACGGATCACCAAGACCATGCAGATGATCGCCACCGCCAAGTTCACCGCGGCGGTACAGCGCACCAAGGCCACCCAGCCCTACACGGAGAAGATCCGTGAGCTGGTGGCGGCGGTCTGCAGCGATCCTTCCGAACTCGACCACCCGCTGGTGGGCGGTGACCGCGCGGCTTCCGGCCGGGAACTGATGCTGGTCATCGGCTCCGACCGTGGCTTCTGTGGTGCGTTCAACTCGAACGTGCTTCGAAAGTCGCTTCGCTTCCAGCGCGAGAAGGTCAAGTCCGGCACCAAGGTCACGATCGAGACCAGCGGCAAGAAGGCGTCGAACTTCTTCAAGTTCGCCAACGTCCCGGTCGCCGAGGCGCACGCCATCGGCGACAAGCCGGACTTCGACGAGGTCGCGGCGATCGCCGACCGGTTCATGGATCTCTTCGTGGCCGGCGAGGTCGACGCGGTTCACGTCGCCTACATGCGATTCGAGAGCAACTCGCGTCAGATCCCCGAGATCCAGCAGCTGCTTCCGCTCGAAGCGCCCACCGGCGACGACGCGGGCGCCGAATCCTCGATGTACGAGTTCACGCCCGACGAGGCGTCGCTCCTCAACGACCTGCTGCCCCGCGCCGTCCGGACTTCGCTCTTCCAGTCGTTCAACGACGCGGTGGTGAGCGAGCAGATCATGCGGATGATCGCGATGAAGGCCGCGACCGACAACGCCGCGGGCCTCGGTCGCACGCTGAAGCGGGACTACAACCGCGCCCGGCAGGCGAAGATCACCACGGAACTCACCGAGATCGTCTCCGGCGCCGCCGCGCTGGCCTGATCGATCATCGACGACGTCTTGTGAATCGGCCTCGAATCGTGACCCGTGTCGCGACTCGAGGCCGGTTTTCCTGGGGCGGTCGGAGGATCCCGGTCGGCCTCATTCGGCGGCCGAGTCCGGATCCGTTCCGTCGACGTCGTTGCCGTCCTTCGCCCACTGCAGCAGGCCACCCCGCAGGGTGTAGACGTCCTTGATCCCCAGTTCGATCAACCGCTTGCTGGCGGCGTCGGCGAGGATGTCCTGATAGTCGGTGCCGTACACGATCACCGGACTGCGGTCCTTGAGGGCCACCAGCGAGTCGTTCTCGAAATCCCCGCTCCCGAAGTAGAGATTGATCGCGGACGGGATGTGGGCGGTGTCGAAGCGGGCCGGGGACCTCGGATCGACCCAGGCCGCACGCGCGTCGGAACTGAAGAGGCCGCCGCCGCCCTTCGCCGCCAGGTTCACCGCCTCGGCGGGCGTCACGGGCTGGAGATCCCGATCACTGGTCTTCTGGGTGCAGCCGCACGCGCCGGCGAGGGCGAGGAAGGAGGCGAGAATCACGGGGGCGGAGGGGGTGGGTCGCATGGGAGGTTCCGAATTGGTGTCGATCACGGGTCGCGGGCAGAATACGGGATAACCTGCATCGGCAGGTTCGCGATGTGCGGATCCGCCGTCCTCCGCCCGACCGCCTTCCTGGAATCGCCGATGCGTCGTCCCATGTCGTTCGAGCTTCTCGCTCTCGTGCTCTCCCTCCTCATCGGCGGGAACGCCTTCGCCCAGTTCGGGGCCGACGCCCCCGCCGACGGGAACCGGCTCGTCCAGATCGACGCGGTCTTCCCGACGTCGAAGATCGTTCCGGGGCGGACCGCGCTGCTCGGCGTCCGATTCCGCATCGCACCCAAGTGGCACATCTACTGGCGGAATCCGGGTGAAAGCGGCACGGAACCTCGGATCAAGCTCGAGCTTCCGAACGGTTTCAAGGCGGGTCCCGTGGTCTGGCCGCGGCCCGTGATCCACGCGAGCGAGTGGGAGACCACCTTCGGCTACGACGGCGAGGCGATGCTCTTCGTCCCGATCACCGCACCGCCCGAGATCGAGGCGAAGACGGTCCGGATCGGCATCGAGGCGGACTGGCTCGTCTGCAAGGAGATGTGCCTGATGGGGGCTGGAAAGACGTCGATCGAACTCGCGGTCGCCGCGCCGGACGAGAAGATCGCCCCCGAACCCGCCGATCCGACCTCGGCCTGCGCGCGTGGACTGGCTCTGATTCCGACGCCCCTCGAGAAAGCACCCGGGACGATCGCGCAACTGGTTCTGGCGGACGGCCGCCCGGCGCTCCGGATCGAGGGGCCCACCGGCGGGGCCGAGAAGATCACGTTCATCCCGGATCTGACGCCCGGCGTCACGCTGCGGAACGGGGTCCTCGTGCCCGCCACGATCGCCGGCGACCGCTATCGCATCCTGGTGCCGCTGGAGATCAAACCAGGCAACTCGGCGGGGAAGGCACTGGAAGTCGCCGGACTCGTTCTTTTCGGCAATAACCGGCTCGACCCGGCCGTTGAAATCAGGATTCCGCTGAAGCCATGATCAGATCAGATCGGATCAGACCGGATCTGATCTGACTGGTCAATGACCTCCGAATCCGAGTTCGCCGATCGGCGAACATGATTTCCGAGCACCAGGCTCCACTCACGTATTGTCCGCGTATTCCGAGCGTCGAAGCCTCGGATCGCCAGCCCGCCAAGGGTTCCACCCTTCAGGAGACCGAAACATGCGTCCGACCCGTACTCTTCTCGCCTCTCTCGGCCTCGCCGCCGCCGGTCTCGTGGCCGCCGCGACCGCGACCACCATCGCCGCCCCGGTCACCGCGGAAGCCGTGTCCGTCAAGGCCGCGAAGGTCGGCGAGACCGCGCCCGCCTTCAAGCTCATGGACCTCGACGGCAAGGAGCACACGCTCGCCGACTTCAAGGGCAAGACCGTGGTCCTCGAGTGGTTCTCCTCGAAGTGTCCGTGGTCCGGCTCCAAGAGCGGCAACAGCATCCACAGCACCGGACAGGTCACCAAGATGATGACCGAGCTGAAGAAGGCCGACCCGAACGTGGTCTACCTCGCGATCGACTCGACCGCCCGCGGCATGTCCCGTGACGCCGTGATCAGTGCCGACAAGAAGGCGGTCGCAAGCATGAAGATCGCCAGCCCGGTGCTGGTCGACTTCGACGGCAAGACCGGCAAGGCCTACGGCGCGAAGACGACGCCCCACATGTTCGTCATCGACGGCATGGGCAAGCTCCGCTACTCGGGCGCACTCGGCGACCGGAAGAGCAAGAACTACGTGCTTGACGCGGTCACCGCGATCAAGAACGGGAGCACGGTGAGCCCCAGCGAGACCCGTCCCTACGGGTGCGGCGTCAAGTACGCCAAGCGCTGATCGCCGGAACCCGGCACGCGTGAACGACGAAACGGGCGGGCCTTGCGGCCCGCCCGTTTCCTTTTCATCCGTGTTCGAGGTTCGCGTCGGTCGCGGACCCGGGTCAGCCCAGGTTGACCGGCATCACCACGTAGGTGAAGTCGCCGCCGACCTTGATGACGCCCGGCTTGTTCGGCGCCTTGAGTTCGATGAGGATCGTCTCGGAGTCGGCGTGCTTCAGGCCCTCGGTGAGGTAGCTGGGGTTGAATCCGATCTCGATCGGATCACCCGCGTAGGCCTCGGATTCGACCTTGATTTCGGCTTCGCCCATCTCCGGGGCCCGGCTGGACAGGGTGAGCCCGTCTTCGGCGAATGCGAGCCGGACACCCTTGCTCTCTTCGTTGGTGAGCAGGGCGGCCCGCCGGACCGCCGAGGCGAGTTCGACGGTCTTGAAGTTGACCTTCTTGTCCTGGTCCTTCGGGATCACGTCTTCAAACGGCGGGAACGAACCCTCGACCAGATTGCTGGACAGCACGGGTGCCGCGGGGCCGGAGCCGACCTGGAACAGGATCTGGTTGCGGTCGCGACGCACTCGAACCGGCTCGTCGGGGTCGTTCATCAGGCGGTTGAGGACATTCAGGGCCTTGGTGGGCACGATCGAGGTGAGGTCCTCCTCGGCGCTCGTCGCGCATTCGCCTCGGGCCACCGCAAGCCGACGACCGTCGGTCGCGACGAGCCGGAGGTGGCGTCCGGTGCGTTCGATCAGGACGCCGTTGATCGCGTAGCGGCTGTTCTCGACGGCGGTGGCGAAGACGGTCCGGCCGATGAGCCGGCGAAGCGTCCCCGCACCCATTTCGAACTCGTGCTCGTCCTCGAAGGTCGGGACGCCGGGGAACTCCTCTGGATCGAAGCCGAAGACCTTGAACTTGGAGTCGCGGCCGGTGATGGTCGCGATGTTCTTGGAGACCTCGATCGAAAGCGAGTCGTCCGAACTCGCCCGGACGATCTGGTTGAGCTTGTCGGCGGGGATCAGCGCGACGCCTTCCTCACGCACATCGACTTCGGCGACCCCGAGCAGCAGGCCGATCTCGGTGTCGGTGGCGGAGATGTGCAGCAGCCCGTCCTTCGCCTCGAGCTTGAGGCAGAGCAGGACCGGCGCGGGGGTGCGACTGATGACCACGCTTCCGGCGATGGCGAGGGCTTCGGCGAGGGCGTCACGACTGCAGACGAGCTTCATGAGCGGATTCCGGGAGGAGGGGTCGGTACGGAACGGTGGCCGACCAGGATCGAGTTCCACCGGTTCGACACGGCGGCACGAGTGCCACCGGAGCCGGATCAGCGGGAAAAACGATTGTAGCGGTTTCCGACCGTTTTCCGCCCTTCAGCCACGAGGGATGGTGGTTGGTGGACGGAATGTCGCTTTCGGAGGTGTTTCGCCCCTCTTCGAGGGTAAATCGCGGCCACGGGTCCGTCTCGGGTCGGGCAGGTCCTGCCGGACGAATCCCGGCCGGGCGTTCGGTCGAATCCGCAGAGCCAGCTGCCTCCCCGGTCCGACCCGATTCGGATCGGTCTCCAAGGGATAGACTCGAACCATGTTGATTTTGTACCGCTCGGTCCGCTGGGTCAATTCGGTCTATCCGGTCGCGGTGTTCTTCACCTACCTCACCATCGCCCTGGCGACCTTCGCGGTCTGCTTTCTGATGCCCGTGATCGGAGTGCTGTCGCTGGTGTTCTCGCTGCTCTCGCTGGTGCCGATCGTCTTCGCCTGGAAAGTGCTTCAGGCGGGCGAGCGATGGCTCGTCCGGAGCTCGATCCGTCGACGCCGATGCCCCTCCTGCGGCGAGGAGCTGGCTGAACTCGACGGCGTCGACTGTTTCAGTTGTGGGGCGGCGTACGACGCCGGCGGCGACCGAGTGGTCGCCTGAGGGAAGTCCGGCGGCCTCGGCAACCGTGATGGTCCCGCCGTCGGGAATCAGTCCGCGCTGAAAGCGCCGGCGACGGCACGGACTTCGTCGGCGAGCCCCTCGTTTCCAATCGTGAGCAGAATCCCGCCCGCCGGCTCGACCTCGACCAGGACCGGGGCCTGGATGGCTGCGATGGAGATTCCCTGGGCCAGTTCCTCGCCCTCGCGAAGAACCACCTCGACCACCGCTCGGAGCAGATGCAGGTCGCGGGGCTCGCAGACCAGTGGATCGCGGGTGTTCATCTCGATCGACGCCTCGGAGTCGATCGAAATCCACTGCTCGTTTTCGGCCAACACCGGTGTGACGAGGTCGAAGACCGGCCGCCACTTCGCGATGGGAAGGATGAGCAACGGCGCAAGATGCAGCTTGTGAAGAATGTGCTCGAGGACCTCGCCCGCCTTTTCGCGGGGGACTTCGAGCAATTCGGCGTTGTCGACGTCCAGATCGTGGCCGTCGCGGCTGGAAAAGACCGTCCGATGGGCCTTTCGCCGTTCGTCGTAGTCGATCTGAAGGAACTCGATGTCGGTGGGGGACTCGCCGCCCAGCGTCACCACTTCTTCACTGGAGAGTGTCTTCCAGGCGCG
>NYVS01000177.1 GCA_002684755.1 Phycisphaerae bacterium | reverse complement strand
CCGGTACCGGTCGGGGTCTTCTCGAAGGTTCTTGAGGTCGATCATGCGGGGCTCGATCCGGTTCGGTTCGGGGACTGGAGGCGGGGACGGTACCACGGGTGGTCGGGCGACCGTCGAGGTGGTGATCAGCGATCCCGATAGGTCGGGCCGGTCGCCCATCGCATCTTCCGCACCACGGTCGACCAGAATTCCGCGCGGGGATCGTGGATCAGGCGCACCCGGGGGGCGCCGCGGCGGAGCCGGACCCGTTCGCCCACCCGGAGGTGGCGGGTCAACTGGCCGTCGATCACCAGGGTCGTGCCCTCGTTCACCCGCACCGCGGTCACGGTGATGGTCTCGTCGGCGCCCGCGACGACCGGCCGGAACGCGAGGCTGTGGACCGCGAGGGGCGTGACCACCAGTGCGTCACAGGTCGGATGGACGATGGGGCCGCCTGCGCTCACGTTGTACGCGGTGCTGCCGGTCGGCGTGGAGACGATGAGGCCGTCGCCCGAGAGGTGGGGGCCGCCGTGCCCGTTGAAGTCGAGTCCGAGCTCGATCATCCGGAACGGTGCACCGGCGGTGACCACGCAGTCGTTGAGGGCCAGCGTCCAGCCTTCGTCGTCGTCGAGGTCCTCGTCCGGTGATTCGACCCGGATCTCGAGGGTCATCCGTTCGACGATCGGGGGCGCGTCGCCCAGCACGAGCTCCGCCGCGTCCGCGAACGCGTCGGCGTCGAACTCCGCGAGGAATCCGAGTCGCCCGACGTTCACGCCCGCGATCGGCGTGCCCCGCGCCGCGAGGCGGCGGGCCTGTCCGAGGATCGTCCCGTCGCCGCCGAGCACCACCGCGACGTCGAACGGCGTTTCCGGGAGCGGTTCGTGCGGATCAATCCGCGTGACCTCGCCGGCGTGCCGTTCGATCGCCGGTTCGACGATCGAAAGCGTTTCGGGGATTCCCGATCGCGTCCGGTCCGCGACCAGCAGCACGTGGGGTCGGCCGCTCACGAGACGATGCCCTTGGTGAGACGCATGAACGCGGTCTCGAGGTTCACCTGCTCGTGCTGGATGGTCTCGACCCGGAATCCCTGGGCGATGAGGCGGCTCGGCAGCTCGCTCACCGGGAGTCCGTGTTCGGGGTCGAGCATCACGTCGATCCGCGGCCTGCCCTCGGGCGTGTTGACGTCGACCCGTTCGATGCCCTTCACCTCGGCGAGCATGCGGGCGGCTTCTTCATGGCGATCGTCCAGCGTGATGTGCACCAGGCGTCCGGTCCCGGCGCGACGCATGATCTCGGCCACCGTGCCGTTGAAGAGGAGCTGCCCCTTCTCGACGATCGCGACCGCGTTGCAGAGTTCCGCGAGCTCGTGAAGGATGTGCGAACTGATGATGATGGTCTTGCCCATGCGTCGAAGCTCCTTGAGAAGCTCGCGGATCTCGATCCTCGCCCGCGGGTCGAGACCCGAGGCGGGCTCGTCCATCAGCAGCACCTTCGGATCGTGAAGCAGCACCCGGGCGACCGAGAGTCGCTGCTGCATGCCGCGACTGAGACCGTTGACCTCGCTCTTCGCCTTGTAGCCGAGTTCGGTCAGGTCGAGCACGTCGCCGACGACCTTCTGCCGGCGTTTCCCGTGGATGCCGTAGCAGGCGGCGAAGAACTCGAGGTACTCCAGCACCAGCATGTCCTCGTAGGCGCCGAGGAAGTCGGGGACGTATCCCATCACCGGTCGGATCAGGTGGTTCTGGTACCCGACCACGTTTCCATCGATCCGCGCCTCGCCCCAGGTCGGCTTGAGCAGCGTGGCGAGGATCTTGATGGTGGTCGTCTTCCCGGCCCCGTTGGGACCGATGAAGCCGAGGCACGCGCCTTCCTCCACGACGAGGTTGAGGTTGTCCAACGCCACGAGGTCGCCGTACTTCTTCGTCAGATTGATCGTCTCGATCATCGCCATGTCGAGGCCACTCCATTGCTGGGGTCCACGGAATCTTCCTTCATCGACGAGGCCGAGGTCGACTCGTCTCCGGTCCGGAACGCCGGTCGAGCGAGCTGATCGAGGACCGGTGGCAGCGGATGAACCCACTGGAGCATCACCAGGCCCTCGCCCGACACCCGCGAACCGTCGATCGAGATCGGTACCGGACACGGTGCGCCGCTCACCGCGGCGAAGACGAACACGCCGGGCTCGGTGAATCGAATCGAGGTGTCCATGCCTCGAGCGAGCCAGCGATGGAAGGCGACGGCGCCCACCGCGCGGGCGTTCTCCTTCACCTCGATGCGCGGCGGCGGCAGCATGTTGAACATCGAGAGCATCCGCAGGTAGCGACGGCGCTCGGTCTCGTTCAGGCGGAGTCCGGCGTTGCCCATGGCGATGGCGTTGAAGCCGTCCTCGGCCGCCGCGGTGGCGGGTTCGAGGAAGGTGTTCCGGATCTGGGTCGCGAGGCTCCGCTTGCCGCGGAGACGTTCCGGCACGGGGCGGCCGGTGTCGTCAAGGATGGTCCGGAGATCGATTTCGTCGCCTGGATCGATCCGGTTCGCGAGCGCGACGAAGGCGCCGTAGTTCGGGGGATCGTCGAGGACCACGGGCAGGGTGGTGTCGGGGACGTCCTCCGGGAGGAACGAGGCCGGCGTGCGAAGCGGGAACACCACGAGCACGTACACGTCTTCGAGCGGAAGCCCGGTCGCGTTGACGATGGTGCCGCTCAAGGAGATCTGTTCGCCGGCATGGCGTTCGAGACGGATGGGATCGTCGAGGTCCACCTCGAGCGTCGAACCCCAGGCGTTCTCGACGGGCACGGGACGACCCATCCAGTCGGCGACGAACTCCGCGCTGGTGGCGCGGGCCGGGACCAGCTGCCGGGCGGCTTCGTCGAACCGGATCTCGTACCGGTCGGTGTTCGGGAACTGCTGGGCGAGACCGTTGGGGGGTGGGGAGAACTGATCGAGACGATTGCCCGCGATCGCGTCGCCACCGAGTTCGACCGGCACCATGCCGTACCCCGGCAGCCGGGCGGAGAACCAGGTCCGGGCGAGATCGAACTGTGGGAGATCGTCCACCGTTCCCTCCGGACGGTAGACGTGGCGAAGCATCGTGAGATGTCGCATCTCGATCGGGCCGCCGGACGAGACCCGGCTGGTCGCCCAGGCGATGACCGAGAAGATCACGGTGGTCGCGGCGAACGCGAGCCAGGCGAGTCTTCGTCGGCCGAGCCGGGTGAGGACCGCGAATCCGATCGGGCCCGCGACCGCCCAGTAGATGGCGAAGAGGACGAACCCGCCCAGCACGCCGCCCACCGCGCCGCTGGTGAGCCCGATGCCTCGCGAGATCACTTCGCCCGCCCCGAGATTGTCGACCGAAGGACGCGTGACCAGACGCTTCTCGGTCTTGAGCGCCTCGAGCGTGGTGCCCGAGGTGGTGAACGCCCGTCGGCCGAGGATGTCGTTCCAGAAGATGCTGGTCCTCGGGAGTCCGCCCGCCTGCTGGAGACGAAGGTCGGGATCGGCGACGTCGATTCCGACCACGTCGAGGATTCCCTGCCCGACGTCGCGTCGCACCGCGTACAGGATCGGTTCCGGGTCGCCCTCGACCGCCGCCTGAAGGCGCTGCGCGACGATCGCCGTCGCGTCGTTCGCATCCGGTGGTGTCCCGGGCTCCCCGGGTGGCGTCACGGCGGCCAGTGGTCGCCAGGCCGCGGGAAGCGTGTCGGGGTCGAAGCGGTGCATCGGCTGGAGCCGGTTCGCGTCGCGGAGCGAACCGCGGTCGCTGAGGGCCGGAAGCAGGTCGCGAAGCGGGACGCCGTCCTCGCGAATGGCGACGAGGTCCTTCATCAGGCCACCGAACACCGTTTCGTTGCGGCCGAGTCGCCAGGGGTCCGACGTCGCGGGCAGCAGGATCACGAGATGACCGCCGCGCTCGAGCCAGCTTCGGAGGGCGGCTTCGATGGATGGTTTGTTGTCGATGCTCGACGGGAGGAAACGCTGGTCGTTGGCGGCCCACACGATCAACTCGTACGGCGAGAGACCGGCGGTGGCATCGGGAAGATCGCCGGGTTCGACGTTCGCGACGACGATCGTCTCCTCGTTCATTCCCGGCCGCATCGCGAACCCGCGGACCCGGTCGAATCCCCCGAGCCCCGCGTTGTTCCGTCCGACCACCATCGCCATGCCCTGGGTCTGTTCGACCGGACGGGGGATGTTCCGAGCGGATCCGGCGTCGATCCTCGCGACCGAGATCTCGCGGGTGCGGACGCCGTCTTCGAACTCGAACAGGCGGAAGGTCCAGATGGTCCGCAGGAGATCGGCGGCCGCCGACCTCGAGGGCAGTTCCGCGACCAGCCAGGTGATCGCCTGGCCGCCGCGGGCGGGAATCGCGAGACGACGACTGTTCACGACCGTGTCGCCGTCGCCGTTGATCGTCTCCCACTGCACGATCCCCGGCACGGGTTCGTCGAGGTCGCTCTGGATCCGGACGCGGACGGCGGTGGTGCCGCCGGGGCGGAAGGCGTTCCCGGCACCGAACTGATCGATCGACATCGTGGTCTGCGCGAACGCCCCCTCGGTGATCGCGAGCACGGCCGCGGCGAGGAGCAGCATCAGACGCAGGGGACCCGGCGTCGCCGGATGGTTCCGGCGATCGGACGTCGGGCGTCTGGGTGACCGGAAGTGGGTCGGCATCTCGGACATCCTACTCCCACCGACCCTCCGGACGGAGGATCGAAGGGTGGTGATCGTGGGGCGGGAATCGTGGACGTCGTGGGAGAATGCCCACTCCAGACGGCACCCGACCGAGTCGATCCAGAGGACATGACGTGGTTGCCCACCATCATCGTGGTCGCGGGATGTCTGGTACCCGCCTTCGGCGGTGTCCTGCTGCTGGCGAGTCGCCGCGCGGTCTGGTCGAACGAGCTGGAAGGCCGACGGGCCGAGGCCCGGGAACTGACGGAACACCGCCGCCGCAGACTCGCGGAACGGCCGTCCGCTCGCTGACTTCCGGTGCCACGCGGACGTTCAGGACGTCCGATGTTCCGCGAACGCCGCGATCATCCCCGCATGCGACTTGATGCCGCCTCGGAGGCACCGGAGGTCGAACTTCTCGTTGGGGCTGTGAACGCGGTCGTCGTCGAGTCCGAAACCGACGAGGAGGGCGTCCATCCCGAGTTTGGCCTGGATGTCGCCGACCGCGGGAATGCTCCCGCCGGTGCCGATGACGGCCGCGGGCGCCTCGTACGCCGCGGCGAGCCCGATCTTCGCCGCGGAAAGCCAGGGGCTGTCCGCGGGCACGACGACCGCGGGGTTCACGCCATGGTTGATGAACTCCACGCTGAATTCCTCGGGCAGCATCGATTCGACGTGTTTCCGCAACGCTTGTTCGATTTCGCCCGGATCCTGACCGGGAACGAGTCGGCAGCTGATCTTGGCAGTGCAGGCCGCGGGGATGATCGTCTTCGCGCCGGCCCCGGTGTATCCACCGTGGATGCCGTTGACGTCGAGGGTGGGTCGCGACCAGGTCCGTTCGAGCATGGTCCTGCCCGATTCGCCGCCACT
>NYVS01000165.1 GCA_002684755.1 Phycisphaerae bacterium | reverse complement strand
GTCAGTGCCTCGAGGTAGTCCTCGCGCACCACGCGTGGGTCGACGTTCAACCGACCCTCGCCCTCGAGACCTTCGAACGGCATCGGTTCATCGAGATCGAACCGGAGTTCCTGCCGGTCGAGCACCTGCATCAGCATGAGATCGTGACGCCGGTGCCGGAAGCGGGCCAGCGCAGCGCGAACCGTCTCGCTGGGGACGAGCAGGTCGCTCACCACGATGAACAACGATCGGTTGGTGACCGTCGCCATCACCTGATCGACGACCTTCCCGAGATCGGTGGTGTCGTCGACCGGCTCGGTCGCGAGCGTCCGGACCACGCTCCGCCAGGTGTTCTTCGCGTTGGATCGCTTCACCTGGGCGCGAATGCCGTCCGCGAACACCGCGAGTCCGACGCGATCCCGCTGCTGGAGCGAGAGATAGCAGAGCGCCGCGCCGATCGCCGTCGCGTGGTCGAACTTCGTCCAGGTCCCCAGACGGGCGGAGGCGTCGGTCCCGCCCCACCCCTGTTTCACACGAAGCGTTCCGAACCGCATCGAGGCCGACGCGTCGACCAGGATCACGACGTCGAGATTCGTCTCCTGCTGGTACTGCTTGAGGTAGAGCTTGTCGCTGCGACCGAAGACCTTCCAGTCGAGGTGCTTGAGGTCGTCGCCCGGCACGTACTGGCGGTGCTCCGCGAATTCGACCGCGAGCCCCTGGTACGGAGAGCGATGCATCCCGCTCATCACGCCTTCGGCGATCATCCGCGCACGAAGCTCGAAGGACGTCAGCTGTCCGATCGTCGCGGGTGCGAGGTACTGCTCGGCGCGGAGGCCGGCCGAATCCGGGTTCGAATCGGTCAACGAGATCTCCGGATCTGAAGACGCGACGGATGCCGCGGCGTGGTTCGGTCGAGCATCCGCATCAACGACTCACGGAATCGAGCGTCGCCCGGGTGTCGGCGTCGGCCTCGTCGACCGGGGTGGTCTCGAGAAGACTGCGAACCACGTCGTCGGTCGTGATGCCGTCGGCTTCCGCGTTGAAGTTGGTGATGAGTCGGTGACGAAGGACGGGCAGCGCCACGGCCTTGATGTGCTCGGGGGTCACGTGGGAGGAGCCGCTGATCAGCGCCTTGGCCTTGGCGGCGAGCACCAGGAACTGACTGGCCCGGGGTCCGGCGCCCCAGGAAAGGTAGTCCCGGACGATCTCGGGCTTGTCCTCGAGGGATTCACGCACCCGCGTCGAGCGGACCAGGCGAAGTGCGTACCGGGCGACGTGCGACGCGACCGGCACCTGGCGAACGAGGTGCTGGATGCGAAGACAGTCCTCGCCGGTGAGCACCGCGTCGGCGCTGGACGCTTCGTCCGCGGTGGTGCGTTCGACGATCGCCAGCTCGTCCGCTTCGGAGGGATAGCCGACGCGGATGTTGAACATGAAGCGGTCGAGCTGGGCTTCCGGAAGCGGATAGGTGCCTTCCTGTTCGATCGGGTTCTGGGTCGCCAGGACGAAGAAGGGATTCGGAAGGGCGTGCGACTCGCCGCCGGCGGTCACCTGTCGTTCCTGCATCGCTTCGAGCAGCGCCCCCTGGGTCTTCGGAGGGGTTCGATTGATCTCGTCCGCGAGAATGATGTTCGCGAAGATCGGTCCCGGCACGAATCGGAGGTTCCGCTGCCCCGTCGTCTTGTCCTCTTCGATCACTTCGGTGCCGGTCATGTCCGAGGGCATGAGATCGGGCGTGAACTGCACCCGCGAGAAATCGAGATTCAACGTGCTGGAGAGCGTGTGGACGAGCAGGGTCTTCGCCAGGCCCGGCACGCCTTCGATGATCGCGTGGCCACCGCAGAAGATCGCGATGAGAACCTCCTCCACGACCTCCTCCTGACCGACGATGACCTTTCGGACTTCGGTCCGGATGCGTTCGAAGGCGTTCTGGACCTCGGCTGCGGAGGCCGCCGGGTCGGTCTGGTGGAGTCTGGAGTCGGTCATCGTGATTCCGAGGAAGGGGTCGGCTCGAGTGGAACGCGGCGTCGAAGACGGGACCGCCTCCCTCGCGTTTCGAGGGCGGATCCTGCGCCGACCCGAGTATAGTCGGCCCCCCACCGGCTCCAGCCGGTCCGCCGCCGTGAATGCACGATGCCTGAACTCCCGGAAGTAGAAGCGGTTCGTCGACAACTGGCGGCGTCGATCCTCGATCGAAAGGTCGAACGGGTCCGCGTCCACCGGCGAGATGTGATTCGCGACCCGAACGGTCGACGGCGGGGACGGCTCGAGGATCGGCAGCTGGGCGTCGGCCGGACGATTCGACGCGTCGACCGGCGCGGAAAGCAACTGATCATCCAATTCGACGACGAGCAAGGCCTGGTCGTGCGTCTCGGAATGTCCGGACGCGTCGAGGTGGGCGATGCCGGACGCCGGCGTCGGGTTCCTCCGCATCGGCATCTCGTCTGGACGATCACGGGCATTCCCGGCCGACCGGCCCTCCGAATGGAGTTCATCGATCCCCGACGCTTCGGCGGGGTTCATCTCTTCGAAGGCCCGGAGGATCGCGATCAGCGGGTTCTGGGGAACCTGGGTCCCGAGGCCACTGGAATCGACGGAAAGGCCCTGGGTGGGCGGCTGAGGGCGAGCAGGCGGGCGATCAAGGCGGTTCTCCTCGACCAGCAGGCGATCGCGGGGATCGGGAACATCTACGCCGACGAGTCTCTGTTCCGATCAGGCATCCGCCCGGAAAGACCCGCGGCCGATTTGAACGCCGAGGAGCTCGAGCGTCTCGCCAGTTCCATTCGAACGACCCTCGACCGTGCGATCGAGGCCGGTGGCACGACCCTGCGAGACCACCGGCTTCCAGACGGATCGGCGGGGACGTTCAGCGATGGGCATCTTGCCTACGGCCGATCCGGACAGCCGTGCCTGCGGTGTCAGACCCCGATGACCGGTTGCATCGTCGCGGGTCGCTCGACCACCTGGTGCGGATCCTGTCAGGTCTGATTCATGCTCATCCCAATTGATCCACAACCGATACACAACATGTTTCCCCGGTCCGAATGGCTTCTTCGAGGGAAGAAAGAGTCTTTACTCTTCTCTCTTAGAAAAGCAGCGCCGGTTGGTGGAAAAGTCCCCGCGGATGTTCCCAAACACCTGTAAATCAAAGGTTTGTGCCCGAAAGCCCTTTGTTCGTGATCTGTCTGTTGGGTGTCGATCGACTTTGGTGGCTGCTCGCGAAACAGGAGTCGGAGGCCATTCGGCCCAAACTCGTTGCCCACAGGTTCACAACATGGTGTGGGGTGATCAGCGAACCGGCGCCAGGTGACGGATTCATCCACAGGAATTGTGGATGAACTCAACGTGAGAAGCGCAAGAAGAACCCGGCGATTCAGGCCGGGTCGGGTGGTTTGAATTGGATTTCGACCCTCGTGACCATTCCTCGGTCAGGCGTCCTGCCGGCCGAGGACGTTGGTTTCAAGCCGGTCCAGGGCATCCGAGAACGAGGAATCCTCGTCTCGCCGGCGATTCACGGCTCGGATGGCGTGCATCACGGTGGTGTGATCCCGTCCGCCGAAGTAGCCACCGATCTCCTCGAGGCTGAATCGGGTGTGGCGACGCGCGAGCCACATGCAGATCTGCCGCGGCACGGTGATGGACTTATGCCGTCGCTTGCTCAGCAGATCGGTCAGCTTGACGTCGTAATAGCGGGTCACCGACTCGATGATGGTCTGAATCGAGGGTGCCGCCCCCTCTTCGTTGCCCGATCGAGCGGGATCGTCGGCGAGGGCCTTCTTCGCGAGCTCGAGGGTGATCGGCTCGTTTTCCGCAAGGGAGTAGCCCCGAATGCGGGAGAGGGCGCCTTCCAACTCCCGGATATTGGTGTCCAGACGGGCGGCGATGTACGCCGGAACGTCGTCTGGAAGCTCGAGATCGTGCAGCGAAGCCTTCGCCTTGAGGATCGCGACCCGCGTTTCGTAGCAGGGACGCTCGATTCTTGCGACAAGACCACAGTTGAACCGGCTGGTCAGGCGTTCTTCGAGATCGGGGATTTCGGCTGGGGCGGCATCCGAACTCAGGACGATCTGGCGGCCGGACTGGTAGAGCGCGTTGAAGGTGTGGAAGAACTCCTCCTGGCTCCGGTCATGCTTCGACAGGAAGTGGATGTCGTCGATCACCAGGACGTCCGCGGTCCGGAAGTGATGACGGAAGTCCTGCATCCGTCCGGCTTTGACGCACTCGTGGAACAGGTCCATGAACGTCGAGCACGAGATGTAGCAGATGTTGGCGTCCGGCCGATCGCTCAGGATGAGCTGGCAGATCGCCTGCAGCAGGTGGGTCTTTCCGAGTCCCACGCCGCCGTGGATGAAATACGGGTTGTAGGCGCGACCCGGCTTTTCCGAAACGGCGGACGCGGCCATCAACGCCAACCGGTTTCCCGGTCCGACGATGAAGTTGTCGAACACGTAGTCCGGACTGAGCACCATCTGCTCGGCGGCGAGGTCGATGCCTTCGCCGTCCGGTCCACCGCTTCGTCGGGCGGAACCACTACTGGTTGTGGTCGGGGTCGGCTGCTCACACTCTTCAGGGGAGACGAACCGAACCGAGACGAGCATTCCGGTGACGGCCTGGGCGGCTTCCTGGAACGGTTCGGCACAGGCACGCTGGAGGTATCGAAGTTGAACCGGCTCCCGAACACAGAGTCGAAGCACACCGCCGTCGAAGTCGACGGGTTCGATGTCGTCGAACCATGCTCGACACATCCCTGGGTGGTTCGATCTCAGGTTCGAGATCAATGCGCTGCGAAGTTCCGGATCTGGTCTCGACATGTCGACAGCCTCCACGCGGCGTCTTCGCTCGTGAGTCGACCTCCCCCGGTGCGAGGTCGATTTCATTCATGTACGGAACAACTCTCTTCTTCCCCTCAATCCCATGGGGTCGAACAACAGAATGTAGATGCGAACCAATCCTTCGTCAACCAATCTCTGAAACTCGTGTCGGACTGATTGGTGCTTGACATTCAACTCGGTTCGGTTTCGGAATCCGGTACGGCCACCGCTTCGAGTTGTGCTTCGTAGCGCCGCCGATTCGTCCGGTGGTCCATCAGGAGGTGGACGCGATCCGCGTCTTCACCGAGCGTCGCGATCCGTTCGCGCGCTTCCGAAAGCAGCGTTCTTCGCGACAGATGCACGAGCACGACGTGTTCCGCCTCCCACGTCTTGAGCAGTTCCGCGATGTCGTCGAGATGCAGGTGCCGACCGACTCTCGCCCGACTTCGATGGTCGGCGTCGATGAAGGTGCATTCCGCCACGACGATCTTCGCCTTCGCGAATTCATCCCGTTCAAGGAACTCACCGCGATCGGTGTCGCCGGTGTAGGCGATCAACGGAATCTCGGTGTTCGTGGTCAGTTCACCACCATCGGCCTTCATGCGTCGGAGTTCGCTCTGTGGGAGATCACGGTATTCAGGCTTCAGCTTGTGACGGGTCTCGATGATCGAGAAACCGAGACTGGGACAGGTGTGTCTGGTCTCGATCGCGCGAAGACCGATGTTCTGTCGGAGCGGAACCTCGGAGTCGGGTTCGATCGCGACGATCTCGTGCGGCGTCTTCTGTCGTTCGACGTCCACCCAGGAGGCCAGCATCCGTTGCAGCGGTTCGACGCCCTCGGGGTGACAGAGCACCCGGCCACCTTCGAGCTTCTGGAAGAAACGCTGGCTGAACCAGTACGGAATCGCACCGACGTGGTCCATGTGGGAATGGCTGAGCGCGACCAGGTCGCTGCTGAGCGACGCACGGGTGCACTGACCCATGTCGAAGGTCACGCCCAGTTCGGGGACGGTGATGGTGGTGTGCTCTCCCGCGACGCTGAGCCCGTGGATGCGGTACGGGGGCAGGTAGAGGAATCCGGACTGCCCGTCTCGGGGCGGCTGCTTGGGAATCATTCTGAAACTCCGGACACTCGGCGGAAGCCGGGCATCGGACAAGGTGGATCGGAATCCTACTGGTTCCCGGTCGCTTCGGCGATCCGGTCATCCCGATCGTCCGATCTGTGCGGACGAGTCGGAGGATGACCGCCCGATACGCCGATCGACCTTGAACGAACCCAAGCGAACGCATCCACGAGCCGATCAATCCGACATGGAACAAGCGCCTCGACCGAATGCAAGTCCGCCGCTTCACAGCATCTACGAGAACGATCCCGATCTCCGGGATCTCGTGGTGCAGTTCGTCGACGAACTCGACGGACAGGTGCAGTCGATCCGGTCGGCATGCATCTCCGAGGATCTCGCGACGCTTCGCCGGATCTCCCATCAACTCAAGGGTGCGGCGGGTGGCTACGGATTCGACCCGATCGGTGATTGTGCCGCTCGGCTCGAGGACGACATGCTCGACGACGAGATCGACATCGCCGGTCTCTCGGAACGGGTCGAGGACCTGATCACCACCTGCCGGGCCGCCGTGCGCCCGGAAGGATCATGAACCACCCTTGTCGGAGCCGGTATGACGCACGATGAACCGAAACGACCGCGGGTGCTCGCGATCGACGATTCGGATCTCGTACACCGCCTGCTTCGGGCGAGACTTCGCCACGAGCGGATCGACCTCCATTCCGTGCACAACGCGAAAGAGGGGATCCGGGTCGCTCGGAATCTCCAACCCGAAGTCATCCTGCTGGACATCGACCTCGAGGATCTCGACGGATTCGAGGTGCTGGCGCGACTGAAGGCCGACCCGCTGACCCGCGACATCGCGGTGATCTTCGTCTCCGCGAGCAACGAGACGATGGACCGGGTTCGAGGCCTCGACCTGGGGGCGGTCGACTTCGTCGGAAAACCGTTCGACGTGGGTGAACTCAAGGCGAGGGTCCGATCGGCGCTGCGGATGCAGCGGCTGGTCCGGATGCTCGCCCAGCGGGCGCAGCTCGACGGACTCACCGGACTCTGGAACCGCGCCTACCTCGACGACCGGCTCGCGGCGGAAGTCGCTTCATCGGTCCGGTACGAAAAGCCGTTGTCCCTGATCCTCTGTGATCTCGATCGGTTCAAGAGTCTCAACGACGCCCATGGGCATCCGTTCGGCGACGAGGTTCTGGAGCGGGCCGCCGCGGTGCTCGCGGGCGGTCGGTCACCCGATGTCGCCTGCCGGTACGGCGGTGAGGAGTTCGCCCTGATCGCGCCGGGGACCGATCTCGTCGAGACGATGGAGGTCGCGGAACGTCATCGGGCCCGGATCAGCGAGATCGACTGGCCCGATCGACCGGGAATTCGAATCTCGGCGTCCTTCGGCGTGGCGGATCTGGGATCCATCGACGGCGATCCGACTCCCGAGAAACTGATCGCGGCGGCCGATCGCGCGCTCTACCGGGCGAAGGAGACGGGGCGTGACCGGGTGATCGGTGCGGATCGGGTCGAATGGCCCCGGATCGCCGGCTGAATCACTTCGGATCCACCCGGGGTTCGACGGCGTCCGAATCGGGTGTCGCGACCGGTCGGGACCGGGCTCGTTCGATCACCGCCACCTCCGCGGCCGCTGGAAGATCGAGATCCGCCCTGCTGATCGTCGCGGCCGCACCGACCACGGTCCCGATTCTCACCGACAAGGGTCCGTCCAGATCCGGCGGACCGGGGATCAACGGGACGTCGTCGACCAGCACCTGCATGCGATCGGGACTTCGAAGGATCCGGATGCGTCCGGGCTTCCCGTCCTTGCCGATCGGTCCCGGGATCCTGAGGCCGTAACCCGGCCCGTTCGTCATGTCGCCCAGTTGAACCAGCATCAATCCCTTCGCCATCGTCGCCTCGATCTCGAGCACCGATGGAAGGTCGGGGATGGGCATCTTCGTGGTGATCGCGCCACCCGTCGCCGCGTCGAAGTGGATTCCCGTCGCATCCCGACGGACCTCGGGGTTCGCATCGAAGTCGAAACCACCCAGTGATTCGCCGTCGATGATCGACGCCGTCTTCCGAACACCAAGGTCGGCGATCCGGATTCGGCGCCATCGGACGTCACAACTTCCCGAGTGGACCTGGAATCCGAATCGCCCGGTTCGATCCACGAAGTCGAGATGATCGACGGCCGGGACATCGTTGATCCAGGTTCGGATTCTCGGACCGACCGCGAGAATCCTGATCGTGTTCCACTTGCCGGGGACGAACGCATCCCGGGCGGTGGAGACGTCTTCGAGCGTCGCGAGCCATCCGCGCCGACCCTCGTCGTACAGACCCGCCGACCACGACCGTTCGGAAGGATCGATCTCGACCTGATAACCGACCATCCGGTCCTCATCGACGGTGCTTCGGATCTGAAAGCCCGAGTTCCCGCCGTTCCGGTCGATCTTGACGTCGAACTCGACGAGAAAGTCGCCGTAGCTTCGATCACTCGCGAGGAACGCGTTCCGCGGTGCGGAGCCGGTCCCCCTGATCTCGAGATCGCCGTCCGGTCCCTTCTGGAACTCGAATCGGACCGGACCTCCGACCACGGACCAGCCATCGGGAACGGCGGTGGGATCCAACGGGGCCGGGACGAGCGGCTTCATCTCGACCCCACTCCACCACGGAGGTGGGACCACGGTGTCGAGGTCCTGGGCGACGACGGTGGTCGAGATCATCAGGATCCCGAGGAGACGACATCCGGTCACGAGAAGGTTGAATCGCATGCCGCGAGCATACTCGTCCCGGCGGGCGGCAAGGGATCCGGTCCGAGTTTCGGTTTCATGTCCGGCGCCTTCACTCCTACACTCTGTACATGCTTCGAACCACCCTGCTTCCACTGATCGCGATCTCCGTTCCGATCACTTCCGCCATCGCGCAGAACGGTGACCGATCCGGGGAGACCCAGCGAGAGATCCCGGAAGCGTGGGTCCTGCCGCCCTCACCGCCGCTCACGCCCGACGCGGCGAAGAAGTCGTTTCGGATCCAGCCCGGACATCGCATCGACCTGATCGCCAGCGAACCACTCATCGGAGATCCGGTGCAGATCGCCTTCGACGGGAACGGCGATCTCTGGGTGGTCGAGATGCGCGGGTACATGCCCGATGCGGACGGCGACGGCGAGGAGGAGCCGGTCGGTCGCGTGGTCAAGCTTCGGGATCGCGATGGTGACGGCGTGATGGACGACGCCGACGTGTTCCTCGATCACCTCGTGCTTCCCCGCGGGATCGCACCCGCCTTCGACGGTCTTCTGGTGATCGAACCCCCCAACCTCGTCTATTGCCGGGATCTCGACGGCGATGGTCGCGCCGACGACTCGCAGATCCTGGTGTCGGGTTTCGCGGGCATCGAGAACCCCGAGCACGCCGGCAACGGTCTCCGGTACGGGATCGACAACTTCTACGAGACGTCGCAGCATCACCAGTCGTTCCGACTGCGCGAAGGACGCGATGGCGATCTCGAGATCGAGACGCGGGATGTTCCTCGGCACGGCCAGTGGGGCGTCGCCCGCGACGATCTCGGTCGTCTCTACTACTCGCCGAATTCCGATCCCCTGATCGGTGACGCGATTCCGAAGCACTACGCCGCGCGGAATCCGGGAGCGAGCGGCCTTCCGGACGTGCCGCGTCGGGTCGCATCCGACCGTTCGACCTGGCCGATCCGAATCAATCCCGGTGTGAACCGGGGATACCAGAACCGGACCCTGCGCAAGGACGGAACGCTTCGGTCGTTCACCGCGGCCTGTGGACCGGAGATCTTCCGGGGAACCATGATCGACGGTGCGTACGGCGACGCGTTCGTGTGCGAGACCGCTGGCAACCTGGTCAAGCGGTACGACCTCGCCGACCGGAACGGAGTGCCGGTGGCGTCACCGGTCTACGAGGAGGAGGAGTTCCTCGCGTCCACCGATGAACGATTCCGACCGGTCAACCTGCTCACGGGCCCTGATGGCGGGCTCTACGTGGTCGACTTCGCCCGGGGCGTGGTGCAGCATCGGATCTACATGACCTCCTGGCTTCGCAAGCAGGTCGAGGACCGAGGCCTCGCGAGCCCGATCGGCATGGGAAGGATCTGGAGAGTCTCGGACGAGGATGCACCGAAGGCGGGCGACCACACGTCGATCGCATCGATGTCCGATCGGGATCTCGTCGACATCCTCGACACCGACCCGAATGGATTCCGACGGGACACGGCACAACGGCTCCTGGTGGAGCGGCGAGCGACCGACGTCGCCCCGGCCCTCCGAGACATCGCAGTCGACGTCGATCGTCCGATCGCGAGCCGGCTGCACGCCATGTGGACCCTCGATGGAATGGGAGCAGTGGACTCCGCCCTGCTCGGTGGTCTCGTCGCAGATGGTGATCCGATCATTCGTGAACACACCGCGCGGATCGCCGAATCGGTGCCGCCGGCGATCGCGCTGGGGCCGCTCGCGGCGCTCGCCCTCGACGACCACTCCCGCGTCCGCATGCAGGCGGTTCTCTCGATCGGTGAACTTCCCACCGAGCACGCACTCCCCCTGTTCGACTCGGTGCTCGAACGGAACGCCGAGGACGCCGTGATTCGAAAGGCGGTCCTGAGTGGACTCGCCGGTCGGGAGGTCGACATGCTGCTCGGTCCCGGTGATCCCCGGCACGACCACTGGCTCGGCCGTGCCGGCGCCGCCCAGCGACAGGTGCTTCGGGAACTCGCGGACAGCGTGCTCACCGCCCGACGTCCGGATGCCATGACCGGACTCGTCACCTTCGCGTCCGATCTCCGCGTGTCCGCACCCGCGACCAGCCTGCTCCTGCTCGATCGAGTCGCGGAACGGACCCGGCCGGGTTCCCGGAAGCCGAAGCCGATCATGCTGCTGGGGAGTCCGGTGGGCTGGGACGACGTGTTGACCGCGACGCCCGATGACTGTGATCCTCGAATCGTCGAAGCCGCTCGTTCGATCGATCCGACCCTTCGGTGGGCCGGACGTCCGGGCGGTGCGAAGAAGGCGGACATCGACACGTCGGCCGATGGCATGCTTGCACGGGGCCGACGGCTCTACGGTCACTGCATGACCTGTCACCAGCCGAGCGGCAAGGGACTGCCCCCGGTCTACCCCCCGCTCGCGAACAGCAGATTCGTCACCGGTGATCCGGAGCGACTCGCCCGGATTCTTCTTCATGGATTGCAGGGACGGATCCGCGTCGATGGCCGGGTCTACAACCAGGCGATGCCCGCCGCACCGTATGGAAGCGACATCGACCTCGCGGCGGTGATGACCTACATCCGACAGGCGTGGGACAACGATGCCGACCCGGTGAGCCCGGAATTCATCGCCAGGGTCCGGGCGGACACCGAGGGTCGCGTCCAACCCTGGACCGCGAAGGAGCTCGAGCCCTTCGAGACCGAAGCGACCGACACGACCGACGCGAAGATCACCGCCGGCCGATGACTTCGCCGACCGGCATGCCGGGCAGCGGCTGCAGCCTGCCTTCCGGCGTCACTCGCAGGATTCCCGCGGACTTCAGGTAGTTGAGGATCGCGACCTGGAGATTCCGCTTCGCGGTGTCCCGGCGATCCTCGGCATCGCGAAGACCCGAAACCGCGGTCGTCCGGTCACGGGCGGTGGCTCGAGCCGGTGCAGCACCGATCGAGGCGATTCGATTGCGGGCGATCTCGATGTTCCGCTCCTGCAGGACCAGTGAGAACTGGGCTCGATCGATCTGGCGGATCGCCTGTCGGACTTCGACCGCGGCGTCGTCGAGCGCCTTTCCGTAGACCCGCTCGTCCTGGGCGAACCGAACCTGCGACTGCCGCAACGCGACGGATTCATCCACGCGATCGAGCGGGAGGCTGAGGAAGATGCCGCCACTCGCCCGAGTGTCGCCGAGGTTCAGATCGACGCCCTGGACCACGCCCTCGCCACCGACGCGAAGGTCGCCCCGGAGATCGAGCTGGGGAAGCATGCCGTTCTCCGCGAGATCGATCTGGCGGCGGGAGTCCTGAAGCTGATCGCGATCCGTCTGGAGATCCAGCCGGTATTCGAGGGCGTACCGGATCGCCTGGTCGGGGTTCACCTTCGGTGTGGGAAGCTGGAGTTCGACCGGAACGATCACGATCGATCGTTCCGGATCCATTCCGATCCGGACCTTGAACCGATCGAGCGAAAGTCGAAACGCCTCCTGCTGACCGGCGAGATTGTCGAGTGCGAAGAGGGTCTCCTGCCGGGCGAGGTCCGCCTGGAAGGGTTCCTGTCTGCCCGCGGCGACGAGTGCCGCCTCCCGCTCTTCGATCTGGCGGTTCAAGGCGAGCGCCCCCTCCGCATTCGCGATCGCCTGGAGCTGGAGGACGAGGTCGAGGTAGTCGGTGACGAGCGAGACATAGAAGTCCCGACGGAACGACTCGAACGATCTCGATGCGTAGACGAGGTTCCGTTGGGCCTGAACCAGATTCTCACGTGCCGCCATGCCCGCGCCCCGAAGCAGGGGGATCTTCCCCTCGATCACCACCGCGGCGTCCTGTCGTCCTTCGTTCGCCGCATCGTCGAGGTTCCGAGTCAGTCCGGCGAGGAACTTGGCGGTGACTTCGCCGCCGTACGGCAGACGCTGGCGGACGCCGAAGTCGTTGGCCACCCGAAGTGCCGTCTCGTATCGGCTGCTGATGCCCTTGCCGGCGTCGATTCTCGTCTCGTTGAAGAAGCCCGGCTCGAAGAAGTGTTCCTGAACGATGAGCGAAAGGGCGGTGAGGAGATAGGTCTCCTCCGCCCCCGTGTACTCCGTGGCGTTCACCTGGGCGAAGGCGATCGCACCCTCGATGGTGAGAGGCTCCGCGTCTTCGGGGGTCTCGCCGAGCCGGCGGATCCGCGCGATGATCGCGTCGGCTTCATTCTCGGTCTCGTTCCGTCCGGTGAACTCCAACTGCTCGGCCGACGGGTCCCGGGTCGAGGGATCGCTCACCGCTTCGGTGTCCGCGGGGAACGGATCCCCCTCGGGGTAGTCCTCGGTCTCGAGAACGGGTGGTGGCGTGTCCCGGCTCGCGAGCACCGCATTGCGGGACTCGACGAGATCGTCGGTTCGAATATCGACCTGCCGGATCTGTTCAGCACAGCCCGAAAAGACGAGGCCGGCGAGCACCGAGCAACGAAGGATCGGGAATGGGATCGACATGGGTGGAATCCGGAAGCGGCTGAAGGTGGTGAGGACTGATGAACCGGTGGTTCCCGGCTGGGTTCTCGGGAGAATGGAAATCGGTTTCAAATCACGACTTCGGGGGGACGCCGAGGTCGGGATTTTCGCCGTTTGAGGCACCCCGAGACGGGAAGGTACGCGAATGTCCGATCCCCGGGGGCCGATCGGGCGTATCTGGAAGGCCGGTTTCAGGCCGATTACGACGGATTCCGGAATGCCTCGCCTCCCTCGATCGATTCCTTCGAAGAGAGAAACATGCCTCCAATCACTTTCGATGGCCGAAGCTTTCTCGTCGCCGGACGCCGCACGACCCTGTTCGGTGGCGGCCTCGAGTACGTCATGCAGGCGGAACACGACCGGCGCGATCGCCTCGATTCCCTGGTGCGACTCGGATTCAACACCGTCGTCGCATCCTGCCCGTGGTTCCTTCATGAACCCACGGCGGGACGATTCGACTTCGAAGGCCGACTCGATGTGGGGCGCTTTCTCCGGGAGGCTCAGGAGGCGGGTCTTCACGTGGTGCTCCGGATCGGACCCGCGATCGGCGCGCCGTTCGACGGGAGTGGACTTCCCACCTGGGTCGGCGAGCGTTCCGACATCGAACCGCGGACGGGCACTCCGGCATTCCTCGAACTGGTGTCCCGGTGGTTCAGCCGGCTCTCCAAGGAGATCGTGGATCTTCAGGGTGACCGCGACGAAGGCGGACCGCTCGTCGCGATCCAGGTGGAACACGGCTGGAACTGCGGCTCGAGGGCTTCGGGCGATGCCTATCTCGTCGAACTCGTGCGCTACGCCCGCGAACGCGGCATCACCGTTCCGATCCTGACGTCCAACGGCTTCTGGCAGGAGACCGAAGGCGCGATCGAGACCTGGTCCGGCTGGGACGATCTGTTCTCGAACCTCCGACAGGTGGCGTCGCTTCAGCCGGGGAAGCCCCGCATCTGCACGATCGAACGACCCGCGACGTCGGCGTTCCGCCGTCCCGGTTCAAGCCCGATCGCCGCGTTGGCGGGGGATCTCGCCGATCGAACCGTTCGGGCCCTCGCGGCCGGTGCGCAGACCATGGTCGCGCACGCCGTCGATGGTGTTCTTCCCGCGGGTGCCGCGGGCCGGGACGCAACGGGCGACATCGCCCCCAACGCCTTCGCGCATCCACTGCTCGACGAGGTGGGCGACCCCACCGAGATCGGGAGGTCGATGTCGATGATCGCCCGCTTCGCCCGTGACTTCGGCGGCGTGCTGGCGGATCTCGACCCCGACGATCAACCGATGGTGGTCGATCCCGACGACCCCGCACCCGGCCTGGTCGCCGTCCCGCGTTCGGGCGGCGCCGGCTCGACGACGTTCTTCTTCCGCAAGGGAGGGACCGAATCGGCATCCGTCATCGACGGCTCGGGGCGTCGCATCACCGCGGACTTCGGAGATCGGGACTGGACCTGGACCCTGGCGGACGCGGATCTCGCCGGCCGTGGCCGGCTCGACTGGACCTCCGCGATGCCGCTCGCGCTCGTCGGGGGCCGATTGCTGGTGCTCACCGCCGCCGCGGGATCCGAGGTCGAACTCTCGATCGACGGTCGACCACTCTCGACGACCGCACCGCGGGCCCGTCGCGATGGTTCCGGACCGGTCGTCGAATCCCACGCTGGATTCACCGTGGTGGTGCTCAACGAGATCCAGTGCGGGACGATGCTCGACGACGGCGATGGAATCGTGATCGGCGCATCACGAGTCTTCCAGGACGGCTCGGCGATCCCCCATGACGGCATGAAGCCGTTCCGGATCGCGGCCGATGGCACGAGGACCTCGATCCTCGAACACGACTCGAGCCGGGCCGGGCGGCGAATGGTCCGGAAGTGGCGCACCTGGTCCGAGCCCGACTGCCGGTCGCTCGATCACCCACGGTCCGTGCCGGTCGACGAAGACCTCGGACTCGCCTCGATCGGCTCGGGACTCGCTCACGCCTGGTTCACCGCCAGGCTCTCGGTACCGTCGACGCGGCCCGGCCGGTTTCTTCTGCTCGGCGGGCTTCGCGACGGTGACTGCTGGGTGGACGGCACCAAGGTCACGGACGTCGAGGACGGCGCGATCACGATCCCGGCGAAGTCGCCCGGACGGGAGATCGCCCTCTTCCTCAGGCACACGTCGCGATCGGTCGATGGCATCCATCACCCCGGAGACGGCGATCGGCCCGGCGCGCTGGTCGCGGTCGAACCGCTCAAGGACGTGGTCGATGCCACGGTCGAAATCGACCCCATCGATCCGTTCGAGACCACCGCGTTCATTCCGGAAGCCGCGGACGGCGAACAGACGGTGGCCGAAGCGATCGAATACAAGTTCAACCATCGCCGCAAGAGCCCGGTGATCCTCGAGATCGGTCCCGGATCGGCGGGCGTGGTGGTGATCAACGGCATCACTTCGAAGACCTTCGGTCGTCACGGACTCCGCGTGGTCATGTCGGGGAAGGATGATTCCGCGTTCAAGTCGGGTTCGAACACCATTCGAATCGCCCGCCTCGAGCATGCGGCGGAGGACGGTGACCAACCGACGGTCCTCTTCAGCGAGGTCGTCGCGGAGGTGGTTCCCGCGACGGGATGGCGTCTGCGACGCTGGGAGAGCACGCCGGACCCCCGGATCGGCTCCTGGGTGGACACCTCCGCCTCCGAACACGCGGGACCACGCTGGCTTCGCGGTGAAGTCCGGATTCCAGGCACCCGGACGGGATCGGAACGATCGGGTCGGCTTCGGGTCGAAGGTGTCACGAGAGGGCGGATCCGGATGAACGGCTTCGACCTCGGCGGGTACGCTCTTCGTGAGCCGGGTGGACGGACCACCCGGGGCGCCAACTCGGTCGAACTGCCGATCCCCGCCGTCGTGCTCGCCGCGAACGGACCGATCGAGCTGCTGTTCTTCGACGAAGCGGGCGCCGAACCCTCGAAGGTGACGGTCGAGTACTGATCCTCCGGGGACGCCTCCGGTCCGGTTT
>NYVS01000176.1 GCA_002684755.1 Phycisphaerae bacterium | reverse complement strand
GGTCGATCCGACGATTCAAGGACTCTCCGATGATGAAGACCGATTCCGCCTGGGTCACCGACTTCATGGGCCGCCTCGAAGCGGTCACGCCGCACGAGACCGCGTTCCACCAGGCGGTGGGCGAGGTCGTGCCGTCGCTCGAGCCGGTCCTCGATCGGAATCCGGTCTGGCGGGACGGACGGATCCTCGAACGCCTCGTCGAACCCGAGCGGGTCATCGAATTCCGGGTGTCGTGGGTCGACGATGCGGGCGCGGTGCAGGTGAACCGCGGCTACCGCGTCGAGTTCAATTCGGCGATCGGGCCGTACAAGGGCGGGCTTCGTTTCCACCCGACCGTCGATCTCGGCGTGCTGAAGTTTCTCGGCTTCGAACAGATCTTCAAGAACGCCCTCACCGGGCAGCCGATCGGCGGCGGCAAGGGCGGATCGAACTTCGATCCCAAGGGCCGCTCCGACGGCGAGGTCATGCGGTTCTGCCAGGCCTTCATGAGCGAGCTCTTCCGCCACATCGGCCCGGACACCGACGTGCCAGCCGGCGACATCGGCGTGGGCGGCCGCGAGATCGGATTCATGTTCGGTCAGTACAAGAAGCTCACCAACACCTTCACCGGCGTGTTGACCGGTCGGAGCACGGACTGGGGCGGCAGCCTCATCCGCCCGGAGGCGACCGGCTACGGCGCGGTCTACTTCGCGGCGGAGATGCTCGGCGCCAACGGGACCGACCTCACCGGCAAGCGGTGTCTCGTCTCCGGGTCGGGCAACGTCGCGCAGTTCGCGGTGGAGAAGCTCAACCACCTCGGTGCGAAGCCGGTCACGCTCTCGGATTCCGGCGGCTTCATTCACGATCCCGACGGCATCGACCTCGAGAAGCTCGCGTTCGTCCAGGATCTCAAGAACAACCGTCGCGGCCGGATCATCGAATACGTCGAGAAGTATGCGAACGCCGAGTTCACGCCCCGGGACCGTGATGCGGACCACAACCCCCTGTGGAACGTTCCCGCGGATGCGGCGTTCCCCTGTGCGACCCAGAACGAGATCAACGGCGTCGATGCCGCGAATCTCGTGGCCAACGGCTGTCGACTGGTGAGCGAAGGGGCGAACATGCCGACCGTTCCGGAGGGTCAGGACATCTTCCGCGAGAAGGGTGTCCTCTACGGACCGGGCAAGGCGGCGAACGCCGGCGGCGTCGCGGTGAGTGCGCTCGAGATGGCGCAGGCGTCGAGTCGGACCTTCTGGAGCCGCGAAGAGGTCGATCGACGTCTCGGCGGCATCATGAAGGACATCCACAAGCACAGCCTGGAGGCCGCCGAGGCGTACGGTCGCACCGGCGACTATCTCGATGGATCCAACATCGCCGGCTTCCTCAAGGTCGCGCGGGCGATGCACGACCAGGGCGTCATCTGAGGGACCGAGGACTTCCGAGATCGAACGGCGTTATCGACCCGCTCCGGCGGTGCCGAGCCGGGGTCTTGGCATGAATCGCGGGTGGGCGCGAAAAGAACCGACCGAGCACCGTCTTGTCACCTTGCGGCGGTGGAGGGCGATCTGGTGATCGCACCGGCACCGTCGATCCACGACCGTCCGGTTCGTCCATGCCTCGGTGGACGACGTCGGCGGAGGCCGGCGATGTTCGCGGTCGTGGAACTCCGGATCCCCGGGGTCCTTCGGTTGGAGACCGTCGGATCCGGATCCAGCATCGAGGTCGGAGTTCGTCCCTTCCATGCCCCAGCTTCCGAGCGGTACTCGTCTCTGGCTTTCCGCGGCGTCGATCCTCGATCCCGCCACGGGTTTCCTGCCTTCCGGGCAGGATCGATTCTGGTACCGAGACGTGGATCCGGGCACGGACTGGCTTCCCGGGGAGCCCGGACGTCCACCGGAGTGCCTGCGGACCGCGACGGTCCCGGGGGATCGGATCGAGGCCGCGGCCTACGTCCGGGTCCTGATCGCCACCTCGGCGGAAGCGGAACCGACCTGGCGGGGCGACTGGCTCCTGACGTTCGAACGTCCCGACGACTTCACCCTCGAGGACTGGGAGGCGTCGCTGGCGTTCTTTGGAAGTCCCCGGAGCCTCGATCTCCTGGACGCGGTCATCGAACGGTGCCGGCGGCAGGCCGAGACCGGCGGCACGTTGGAGATCGAGGGGTTCGAGCCGGCGATGGATGGTCGGCCGGCGCTCGCGGAGCGACTCGCGATCGCGGTGGGCAACGCCGATCGGCTCGTTCGACGCCGCGGTGATTCCGAGCTCACGGGCGAAGACGACGTCGTCCGGCGCATCGACGAGCGGCTGGAGGCGATGTACGAATTCGCGGACCGGTCGCTCGACGTCCACGGGCCGCACCGGGCGATCGCACATCGCCTGCTCGCGACGCTCGCCTACGAACTGGGAGATCGCGAGGACGCGGTTCGACACGCCCGGGCCCACGAGATCCTGCTTCCGGACGGCGTTGCGTTCAGTCACCGACTGATCACCCGCGCGCAGCAGGCGGAGACGGCCGGCGCCGTCAGGCTGGGGCCGCGGGTCCGCGGTGGTCCGCTCGAACGGGCCGGAGACGTCTGACCCCCCCCGGCCGATCGGCCGGAACCGTTCAGAAACGACTCACGCCTTGCCGAGGTACTCGCCGGTCTCGGGATTCACCTTGACCGCCTGTCCGTTCTCGATGAACGGTGGAACGCGGATGCGGGCGCCGGTCTCGACGAACGCCTCCTTGTTCTGGTTGCTGGCCGTCGCGCCCTTCGCCTGCGGCGCGGTGTCGGTGACCGTGAGCTCGATCGAGGCGGGGAGCGCGACCGACAGCGGCTTGCCGTCGAACATGCTCACCACGCACTCGGTGTTCTCCTTGAGCCACTGGCTCTGCTCCTTCGGGATCACGTCGTTCTCGATCTCGGTCTGGTCGTAGGTCTCGTCGTCCATGAAGACGAAGGGGCCGTCACCTCGGCCGCCGGAGTCGTACAGGAACTGCATGCTTCGTCGGTCGACGTTGACCTCGTCGAGTCGGTCGTCGGAGTTCAGGCGGTTGATCTTGATGCCGCCGACCTTGACGTTCTTCATCTTGGCCTGGACGTAGGCGGGGCCCTTGCCCGGCTTGACGTGTTCGGTGTCGAGGATCTGGTGGAGCTGGCCCTCCCAGATGATGAACTGGCCCTTCTTGACGTCGGTCGCCTTGGTCGGCATCGATGAATTCCAATCGGGTTCGCCGGCGTGGGCGATGGGGTGGGTGGCCCCCCGCGGCGCGGGGGGATCGGATCGAGAAGGAAGATGATACCGAAGGGATCCGATCGGTTCGCCCCCTCCGGCCCGTCTTCGCGGGCTCCGTACGCCTACGATCCGGCCCATGAACGCCCAGAACACCGGTCCTCGTCTCTTCGAACCCCTCGATCTGCGGGGGATCCGCCTCCGGAATCGGATCGTGGTGAGCCCGATGTGCATGTATTCCGCCGTCGACGGCGTCGCGAGTGCGTGGCAGCACGTCCATCTCGGTTCGCTCGCCTGCTCCGGTGCGGGCCTCGTGATCACCGAGGCGACGGCGGTCGAGCCCCGCGGCCGGATCACCCCGAACTGCCTCGGACTCTGGGACGACGCCTGTGAATCGGCGCTCGCCCGCGGGGTCGAGACCGTCAAGGCGGTCGCACCGGCTTCGGCGCTCGGCGTGCAGCTCGCCCATGCGGGTCGGAAGGCCTCGCACGCCCGTCCCTGGTCGGCCAGCCGCGGGTACGTCGAGCCGGATCAGGGTGGTTGGGAATCGGTGGGGGCGAGCGCCAACAGCTACGAGAACATCGCCCCGCCCGCACACGCGATGGACCTCGCGGATCTCGAGGCGATGCGCGACGCCTTCGGTGCCGCGGCGGGTCGGGCCGCCCGCATCGGCTTCGATCTGGTCGAAATGCATGCCGCCCACGGATATCTGCTCTCGAGCTTCCTCTCGCCGCTCTCGAACGAGCGGACCGACGCCTACGGCGGATCCCTCGAGAATCGAATGCGATTCCCGCTGGAATGCTTCGACGCGATGCGGGCCGCGATGCCGGACGATCTTCCGCTGATGGTCAGGTTCAGCGGCACCGACTGGCGCGACGACATCGGCGGATGGAGCACCGAGGACTCGGTGGCCTTCGCGATCGAACTCGAGAAGCGGGGCTGCGACGCGGTCGACGTCTCGACCGGCGGCAACGCGAAGGCCGAGTATCCGGTGGCACCGGGCTTCCAGGTTCCGTTCGCCGCGGCGGTGAAGGCGGGCGTCGATTCGATGCCGGTCGTCGCGGTCGGCGAGCTCGACGATCCCCGGTTCGCGGAGGACGTCCTCGAGCGCGGGGATGCGGACGCGATCGCCATCGGACGCGGTTTCCTCCGGGATCCGCGCTGGCCGTGGCGGGCGGCGAAGGAACTCGGCGGCGAACTCGAACTGGTCGACCAGTATGCGTGGTGCGTGAGCTGACGCCGGCGGGTCGAGTTCAGAACACCAGCAGTCCGATCGCGACCCACACCGCGGCGACCAGCATCACCAGTGCCGTGTAACCCACGATGTCCCGGGCCTTGACGCCGGTGATCGCCAGCAGCGGAAGCGCCCAGAACGGCTGCAACATGTTGGTCAGCTGATCGCCGTAGGCCACGCTCATCACCATCTTGCCGACCGGGACGCCCGCGTCGACGCCGGCGACGAGGGCGATCGGTCCCTGCACCGCCCATTGTCCACCACCCGACGGCACGAAGATGTTCACGATCGCGGCGCTGGCGGTGGTGAAGAGGGGAAGCGTGGCGGGGGTGCTCAATGTGATGGCGGCTCCCGCGAAGAGGCCGAGAAGACCGCTCGCCGCCATCATCGCCATCACGCCCGCGTAGAGCGGGAACTGAAGGATGATTCCGGCGCAGCCCTTCGCCGCATCCTCGACAGCGCGGAGGTACCGGGTCGGCGCGCCGTGGAGAATGAGCCCGAGGCCGAGCATCGCGGCGTTGATCTGATTCAGGCCGAGGCGTCCGACGCCGCCGGCGTTCGAGCCGAGATAGACGATGAATCCCGCGATCAGGGCGATTCCCAGCGAGACGCCGAGCACGACCTCGATCGGGTTCATCGGTTCGGACGCGGTCGCGTCGTCGTCGAGGTCGATGTCGAGCCGCTTCGGCGACTGGAAGGCGTCCGGCGTCGACGGCACGAGGAGGAGAAACGCCAGCGGCACGACCAGCAGCAGGCCGAACGAGACGAAGAGATTCATCGGCGAGAGGATCGTCTCGGACAGGGGGATGCCGTTCGCGGCGTACTCGGCGACCATCGAATCCGGAAGGACCGCGGCGGCGTTCGCGGGCGTCGTCATCTGCAGCGGTGCGCTGCCGCTGAAACCACCGTGCCACACCAGCATGCCCGTGTATCCCGCCGCGACCAGCAGCGGGTAGTGACACGGAATGCCTCTTCGTTCGAGGGAGCGGCCCACGCCGCGGGCGAGCAGGGCGCCGACCACCAGGGCGAGCCCCCAGTTGAGGAGACCGGTCCCCACCGCGATCGCCGACACCAGGACCACGCCGCTCGTCGTGGAACGTGGAAGGTCGGAGATCGCGTCGATGCCGCGACGGATCGGCGGACTCGCGGCGAGGGCGTATCCCGTGACCAGGACCATCGCCATCTGCATGCCGAACTTCAGGAACTTCCAGAGACCGTCGTCGCCCCACCACGCCTCGAGGAGCAGCGAGACCCGGCTCGGCGTCGATCCGTCGGTCTGCGGGTCGCTCGTGGCGAACGTCCCGGGAACCGTGAGGGCGAGGATCGCGGTGAGTGCGGTGAGTCCGATCGCGATCAGGAAGGGATCCGGGACCCAGCGGCCGATGGTCCGGGTCACGAGAAGACCGAGCCCGGCCACGATGTTTCGAGGACCGCCGATGCGTTCTTTCATGGGGGCAGCGTAACGCTCCCCGATCGGGACCTCGATTTCGGTCGGGGCATGAAAAAACCGCCGAGCCCGGCCCCCCCCTCCTGGGGTCGCGACTCGGCGGCACCAGTGACTTCGGCCGAATCCGGTCGTCGATGGAGTCGGGACCCGATTCCGGTGTGGAAAACCACCGCGTCACCGTCGCTCGACAGGCACACGCCTCGCAGACCGAACTCGAATATCCTGTGGCGAGATGTCAGAACCAGAAACGCCGTCCGAGAAGCAGGAAACACCAGCCGAGAACCCGACGCCCGAGGTCGACCGGGTCGTTCCGGTCGTCCGGGTCATGGAGACCTTCGACGAGATGCCGGTCGCGCCGGTGGTCCGGCTCGGCATCGAGCGTCTGGGGTTCGCGGCGCCGACGCCGATCCAGCAACGGATCATCGGACCCATGATCGCCGATCGGGATGTGATCGGACTGGCGCCCACCGGTACCGGCAAGACGCTCGCCTACGGCATCCCACTCGCCCATCGACTCATCGAGAATCCGCCGCCGCTCGCCCGACGCGAGAAGAAGCGGAAGGGCGGAGACGCCGGCAGCAAGTACGTCGACCCGCGTCGTCGGCTCCGGGGGCTGGTCGTGGTGCCCACCCGCGAGCTCGCCCAGCAGGTCGCCGAGGAACTTCGAAGCCTCACCAAGGGATCGCTGGTCAAGGTCACCGCGGTCTGGGGCAAGGCGGCGCTCAAGCCGCAGCGGGAGCGGATCGAAGCGGGCGTCGACATCGTGGTCGGCACCCCCGGTCGACTTCGTGAACTCATGGACCTCGACGTCCTGAGCCTGGCGTTCATCCGGCATCTCGTCATCGACGAGGGTGATCGGATGCTCGACATGGGATTCCTGCCGCAGATCAAGACGATCCTCGAACGCATGCCGGAAGACCGTCAGATGGCGTTCTTCAGCGCGACGATGCCGCCGGCGATGGAGAGTCTCGCCCGCACCTTCCTCCGGGAACCCCAGCGGGTCGAGATCGGCCGGCACACCCGGGTCGCCGCGAACGTCGGCAACAAGCTGTTCGAGATCGACGACGTCCTGAAGGTCGCGCTCCTGCTGCATCTGGTGGTCGAGGAGAAGCGACGCGGGGTGATCATCTTCTGCCGGACCCGCCGTCGGGCGGGCTGGGTCGACGCCGCGTTCCGGAACCACGGCATCTCGGTGGGCCTCATCCACGGGGACAAGAGCCAGAACCAGCGGATGCGGGCGCTCGAGCAGTTCACCGAGGGCTCGAACGCGGTGCTCGTCGCGACGGACGTCGCGGCTCGAGGCCTGCACATTCCAGCCGTCCGCACCGTGGTGAACTACGACCTGCCGCTCGCGGCGGAGGAGTGGGTGCATCGCGTCGGCCGTGCGGGTCACGGCGGTGGTTTCGCCGAGTCGTTCACGTTCATCTCACCGCCCGATCACGTCCGCTGGCGGAAGATCGCGAAGATCGTCGGGCAGCGTCTGGAGCCCGATGCGGTTCCGAACATCGAGAAGTACATCCGACCCCAGGATCTCACGCGGCTTGATCGCCTGCGATCGGGCGAACGGGCGTCGCGGTTCGATCCCTTCCGAACGGATCGAAGCGGTCGTCGCGGCGGCGAACCGTCGCGGGCCGATCGGGATCTGATCCGTCAGCTCTCGGAGGAGGAGAAGACCGAGGACGGCAAGCGAGGTGATCGGAAGTCCGGCAAGCGAAGCGGCAAGAGCGGCGGTCCGAAGGAGAAGTCGGAGGGCGCCGGCGGTGGAAAGCAGGCCGCCCGTCGAAAGAAGGCGAGATCCGGAGATCGAATCGGTCACGGCGGTCGCCGGAAGGGCGCCTCGAAGCCGGTGTCGCGCGACGAAAAGCCGGGCGGCGGCGTCAAGCGACCCAAATGAGATTCCAGTCAGCGACCGGGACCTGACGCTCAGCCACCACCGAAGGCGTAGCCGTAGTACTCCGAGAACACCTCCCAGAGCTCGGGATGGTGGTCGTGGAGCACGTGCGGCTGTTCGAAGAAGTGTTCGGTGACCACCGCGAAGAACTCGCCGGGATTCGTCGCGCCGTAGGGATCGATGGCGCCGTGCACGCCATCTTCCAGCCGGGCGCGGAGTGATTCGTATTCGGACTGGCAGGTCTCGACCCAGACGTCGTGGAGTCCCTTCCGCATCGGCGGCGTGCCGTTCACGGTGCCGTTGAGCATGTCGAGGGCGTGGGCGAATTCGTGGAGCACCACGTTGCGGGTCCCGATCCGCTGCGAGGCATGGATCGAGTCCGACCAGCTCAGGATGATCGGCCCGTTGAATCGCGCCTGGCCGAGGATCGGCGTCTCGCCCGCCACGATCCCGTTGCCCACGTGGGACTCGGGGATCACGACGCCGGCCGGATAGACGATGACGCTGGTCACGGCCTCGAAGAGCGTGGCGTCGTTCTCGAGGACCAGCAGGCACGCGTTCGCCGCGATGAGGATCCGCTTTCGTTCGTCGAGATCGAGCCCGCCGCAACCCTCCCAATCAGTCTCGGCGACGAAGATCCGGGCCTTGTCCTCGAGTTTCCTGCGCTGGGCCGGGCCGAGCATGCGGTAGTGGACCATGTGTTCCTGCAGCGTTCGCCGCCAGATCGCGGGGATCGGATCGGCGAGCAGGCGTCGGCGTCTTCGTCGTCGGAGGAACCACATGGTCGTGACAGGGTAGGACGAGGCGACGCCTGCGTGTCGACCGCGGTTACCCTCCGCCGATGCGGTCCAGCGATTCCAACCCGATCGAACCGGAACCTCGTCCGATCCGGCGGCGTCGACTCGGCGGGGTCGTCGTGGCGAGCCTGGTGCTGGCGTCGATCACGATCCCGATGCTCACCCTGTTGATCCTGTTCCGACTCGAGGGCGAAGGCGCTTCGAGCGATCTTCGAGCCGCGGGTGGATCGTTGTGGTGGTGCGGCGAGGAGCTTCGTCCCGGATCGCAGTGGGCGTGTCTCGCCGACTACGGCATGCCGCTGGTCGAGACGCCGCCCGCGGGCGAGCCGTCGCTCCGTCCGCCGCCCGACTGGATGCCATGGCCCGAGGATGCGGCGGGCGTTCGTCGCATCGCGGGCTTCTCGGTCGGTTGGCCGGTGCCCTGGGTCGGGATGACCTGGCGACGCGCCGAGGGTGGTTCCGGATGGCCGCCCTTTCCATACGACGACGAGAACGGCTCGCAGATCGATTCGGCCGCGAAACGACTGCTTCGTCTGGACTCCACCGGTCACCTCTTCTTCGATGACGCCGGTCTGCTGCTGAACGTGGTCTTCTGGACGTTCGTCTGGTTCCTGGTCGTGGTGGTCGTGCAGTGGTGGTTCGGCCCGCCGTCCGGTGAACGAGGCGCGGGATCGAACGTGGCCGATAGACTGCCGTCGTGAACGAGTCACCTCGAAGCCGTGGTCGTGCCGCCGCGACCCGACCGAATCGGAGACGCCGCGGATGAAGATCAGCGCGTGCGCATTCATCAATCGAGGCATGTCCCTCGGCTACCCGTTCATCGAGAGCATTCGGTCCGCCCTCCATCTCGTGGATGAATTCGTGATCGCGGTGGGGCCCGAGCCGGACGGCACCCGGGAGCGGATCGAAGCCATCGGCGACGACCGGATCCGGATCATCGACACCACCTGGGCACCGGACGCGCCGAAGGGGTTCGTCTACAGCCAGCAGACGATGCTCGCCCTCTACAACTGCACGGGTCGATGGGTCCTGAGCCTTCAGGGTGACGAAGCCATTCACGAGAAGGACTGCCCCGGACTCCGCGATCTGGTGATTCGCGCCGACGCCGATGGTCGGGCCGACGCGATCTCGATGCCGTACCACCACTTCTACGGCCGAGCCGATCTCGTGGCGACCGGCCCGAGGTGGTATCGACGGGAGGCGCGACTGGTCCGCATGGCGGATCGACGGGTCATCGTCCCCTCGGACGCCCAGTACCTCGTGAACATCTCCGGCCGGCGAAGACTCTCCTATCTGAAGGCCGTGGAATCCGAGGCCCGGATCTATCACTACGGCTGGGCTCGAAGTCTCGAGAGCCACGTCCGGAAGATCGAGAGCACCGCGGAGTTCTGGCAGGAGCCACCACGTCGCGCGAGTCCCTACGAAACGATGGATCCGTCGATTCTGGAACCGTTCACCGGCACGCATCCGGCGGAGATGGCCCCGTGGATCGCGGAATCGGCCAATCGCGACTTCGAACCGGATCCGGATTTCAAGCCGTCTCGCAAGGACCGTCGGTATCGCCTGAAGGGGATGCTCGAACGGATCACCGGACGCGATCTCTCGACCACGCACGTTCGTCCGATCCGACTGTGAGGATGGTCCCGTCGCGGGCCGCGACTCAGCCCGCGGGCAGCAGGGGCACGATGCCCTGGACCACGATGAACACCGCGGCCGCCAGTCCGAGGAACGCGAGCAGGACCTGCACGGTCATGCCGACGACCTCCCGCCAGTAACGACGAAGGTCGCCCACTCGGACCGCCTTGTACATCATGGAGATCCCGAAGATCAGGATCGGCAGAAGCCAGAGCCAACTGGCCTGCACGCCGGGAAGCGGTTCGAGAAGAGGGGTCCAGCCGAATCCGATCATCGGTCGCCTCCTCGTCGATCCGCCACGGGGCGTCTTCCGGCATCGAGGGCGACCGCGAAGTTCATCAGGCCGGCGAGAGCGCAGAACAGCGTTCCGAAGTCGGCGTTGTGCCCGATCGCGGTGTGGCGGTACGCGGACCCGGTCGACTGGTCGTGGAGGGTAATCTCGATCCGGTCCTCGGGGGCCGAACCACGGATGACGGCGGCATCGAGGGCGGCGAAACCGAAGGCGATCGGACCGGCACCGGCCTGGGCGATGAACCAGAGGTTCCGCTTCCCGCCCTGGGCGGGGTTGGTGTAGGCGGGATCCCAGGATCGAACGCTCCCGAGGCCACCGACCAGCAGGCCGGTGATCCACAGCACGAGAAACCCCGAAAGGATGCGTCCGCCGCGTCCCCGTTCACCCACGGAGAAGTGCCCGAGCCCGGGAAGAAGGAGTCCGAGAACGAATGCAGTCCATCTGAACGGCACAGATCCACCTTCGATGGGGGGGCGGGAGCGGGTCGAGGCTGGCGCAGCGTTCGAAGACATCCGATTCCAACTGGTGAGCGACGAATCGAGTGAGGACCACCACCGGTGATCCTCGGGAGCCAGTGTATCCAGTAGTCCGGGAGCCGAGCCGATGACCAACCCTGAACAGAACCACGAATTCGATCCCACCGATACCGGGAGCGTCGTCGATCGTCGCACCGGCGTCGACCGCCGTGCCGGAGAGTCGGGAACCAATCTCGAGCGACGTCGTGGTCCGGGCCGTCGACTGACGGACTGGGTCCGAACCGCCGAGGAAGGTGAGATGACGCAGGAGCAGCAGATGTTCCTGCATGCCATCGACACCTTCAAGCGGGTGAACGAAGTCAGCTTTCCGACCTGGACCGACGTGCTCGAAGTGGTTCGCCGCCTCGGGTATCGCAAGACGATGTCGAGCGAATTGAACCTCGATTCGCGCATCGAGGACTGGCAGGAGCCCTCGGACGCCTCGAGTGGCGTGGATCGCGACGAAGAAGAGGCACCGAACCGGTACCGCAAGGCCGGTTGAATTCGGCGACGATCACCGCCTCGCACCGCGATGCTTCGACGTCGGAAACGACATTGGACGTCCCTGAGTCACCTCCACGGGTGAAACAGGGGCGTTCTCGTTCAACGACGCTGGAGAACGCATCGGCGGGCACGATCCGGCAGAGGTCGGTCGCACGGGTGATTCCCGTTCGTGACGGATCCTCGTTCCTCGCATGTTTCGAGTCGAGAACACCGGAGGTCGATGCGGATCCTCGGCGTGAGCGCAACGGCCACCCCGGATTTCGAAGAAAATTCCGATTTTTCCATTCGAGCGGAACGTGATCGCGCGTTTCGTTCGGCGAAGTGCGCAGATCGTCCTTCCGCTTCAACGCGGTTCGTTTCGATCTCGTCCGGCATCGAGCGCGGGTCGGCCGGTCGGTGATCGTGCCCGCGAAGCGCGCCCGATCACCCCGGCGGGATCGAACGCATGGATGCATCACGGTGCGTTCGGCGCCGCGATCTCGAGTCGTCGATCGCACATCGGTCCCGATGAACGAACGGCTCCACGACCTCGAAGAGACCGTGGAGTCCGTTGTTCGTTTCAACCCGGTTCGAACGATCCGGTCACCCGTTGTTCTTGAACCAGTCCGAATTGATCTGGATGTACTTGTGCCACTCGGAGGGAAGATCCTCTTCCGGGAAGATCGCCTGCACGGGACACTCGTCGACGCACAGGCCGCAGTCGATGCACGTGTCCGGATCGATGTAGAGCTGGTCGGCGGCGTCGTGCTTCTCGCCGTCGTCCGTCGTCGGATGAATGCAGTCGACGGGACAGACTTCGACGCATGCGGTGTCCTTCGTACCGATGCACGGTTCGGCGATGATGTGGGCCATCGAGCGGAATCCTCCTGGGCTGGCGGGTCGATCACCGCCGGGTTTTCGGGAACGCATTCTAGTCGATCAATCGGACCGATCCGCGGCGGAATCCCCTTTTCGAGCGAGGGTTTTCGCGATCACCGCCAAATGAAAAACCCGGAGCCTGTGAGGGCTCCGGGTCGAGTGATGCATGTCCATGGCCGGCTCCGTCCGAGAACGAAGCTCGACTGGATCACCGCTTCCTGCGTGTGGCCTTCTTGCGAGTGGCCTTCTTCTTCGCAGTCTTCTTGGCGGCCTTCTTACGGGTCGTCTTCTTCTTGGCGGCCTTCTTGCGAGTGGTCTTCTTCTTCGCAGTCTTCTTCTTGGCGACCTTCTTGCGGGTCGTCTTCTTCTTGGCAGCCTTCTTGCGAGTGGTCTTCTTCTTCGCAGTCTTCTTCTTGGCGACCTTCTTGCGGGTCGTCTTC
>NYVS01000175.1 GCA_002684755.1 Phycisphaerae bacterium | reverse complement strand
CGCGGACGCGTGGGCGCGATGCTCGAAGTCTCCGCAGGCTTCCACCACGAACTCACCGGACGGGAGAACGTGTTCCTCAGCGGCGCCATCCTCGGGATGTCGCAACGGGAGATCGCCGCCCGATTGAACCGGATCATCGACTTCGCGGAGATCTCGGACGCCATCGACACCCCGGTGAAGCGGTATTCCAGCGGCATGACCGCCCGACTCGCGTTCTCGGTCGCGGCCCATCTCGACGCCGAGATCATGCTGGTCGACGAAGTGCTCGCGGTGGGCGACACCGCTTTCAAGGCGAAGTGCCTCGACGCGATGAGATCACTCGCCCGGTCCGGCCGTTCCATCGTCTTCGTGAGCCACGAACTCGACATGCTGGAGCGACTGTGCGACCGTGCGATCCTCCTCGATCACGGCCGGATTCTCGCCGACGGCGAGCCCGGTGCCCTCGTCGGCATGCACCGGAACGACGTCGACGCGGCCGACACCGAGGAGATCCCGGCATGATGGACCCGATGGTCGCCAGACTCGTCCGACTCGTGACGTCGACCGCGAGACTCCCAGGCTTCTCCCACGCCTACCGGGCCTTCTACGACGTGGTCCTCGATCGATTCGACGCCAGCATGCGCGAGCATCGTTGCGTGTCCTCCGTGCTGCTCAAGGGCTCGTTCGCCCGCCGCGAACACCAACCCGGCTACAGCGACATCGACCTCGCGATCGTCATCCGCGACGACAGCGATCTCGACGAGATGATCGAGGTCGCGAAGCGGATCCACGCCTACAAGCAACGGCTCTACGCCTTCAAGGTTCCGGTGGTCGGCGAGATCGAGATCTTCAAGCAGTCCGACGCCGCCCACCCGATGTTCCAGGGATACTCCCGCCACTTCTCGTGGCGACTGGTCTCCGGCGACCCCGTTCCGTTCTCGACCGCCCCGCTCGAGGACCACGAGTGGCTCTGGTACGAGTTCTTCAAGTTCCTGATCTTCCAGACCGTCTCGAACGTCGAACGGATCGACATCTCCGCGACCCGTCGGGCCCGCCGGCTCGCCGGGCTGCTCGGCGTCGATCCGATCCCGGAATCGCATCTGGAGATCCACGCCGCGAACATCCTCAGGTTCGACGAACTGCTGGCGCCCCTCGTCGATCCGGACGCCCCCTGCCCGGACCGCTTCGAAGCGGACCACATCGGGCCGTACACCGCCAGCGGGCCGCCGGTCATCCAGACCTACCTCCGCCTCGATGGTGATGTGATCCCCCCTGAAGCCGTCGAGGCCCGGGCCGACCGGAGCAAGGACGTGTTCCTGCTGCCCGCACTCATCGGCCCGAATGCGATGCGATTCGTGACGGGCCCGTTCCACGGACCTTCGGAGGGCCACTGGGCGAACGTCAACCTGCAGACCATCCGGTACCAGTGGCGAGGATCGATCCTCAATCAACCGTTCCTGGAAGATGCGTTCGACCGATCCAGCTACGTCGAAATGGTGCGATCGATCCACGCGCTGGGACGAAACCCACTCGTCGCGAACCGCCTCGAAGACACCCCGGAGATGATCCCTCCGGGGACGAAGGCGAGCGAAGAGGATTTTCGCAAGGTCTTCACGACGCTGGATTCCGTCGACTGGCCGGCGGACTGATCGACTCAGCGATCGCCCACCTTGAACCAGCGACGCGCCGACGGTCCGGAGTGGTCCATCTGGTAGAGCTGGCCGCTCATCGTGAGCCCGTACATGTACTGAGTGCCGTTGCCGACCTGGAGCGAGACGAACGGATCCCGCGGCGCCGGCTGCCGCATCGCGAGGGTGATCGCCCCCGCCGCGATCACCGCACCGACGATGAGGAGGTTCCGGTAGCGACGATTCGTGGTTTCGAGACGGTCGATCCTGGTTTCGAGCGACATGGCGGAACTCCTGATTGAAGGCGATGATGGGACGGCGACCACGCCGATGTCCCTTCCAATCGGCGATCCAGCCACCGGTTGCCAAAAAAAGGCGTCGCGAATCGCGGCCCGGGACACCGGGCAGGTAGGCTCGCGAACACCACCCACGCCCGTACCCCCAAGGAATCCCACGGATGAACCAGCCCTCGATGCCCCGGAACGTCGCCCTCGCCGCGGTCGCCGCCATGCTCCTGGTGGCCGCCGGCTGCGGGTCCGTTCGCGGATATCCCGGCGCCAGCCGGCCCGCCGCGGAGACCGCGACCCTTCGAGCCAATCCGTACTGGAGCGGGATCCTCGCCACCGTTCGATCGGTCGACGGATTCAAGGTGAACAGCCAGATCGACCTCGAGGTGCTCGCGGGCGAGCGGACGCTCACCCTCGAACTCGGCCCGGCGTCCCTGCAATCGCTGCAGCAGGCGGGTCGTCAGACCCAGCAGATGCTGGCGATGACCAACGCCGAGTGGAAGACCACGACCACCATCACCGCCACCTTCGAAGCGGGCACCGAATACGCGATCAGCGGCAGCTGGTCCGAGCCGGTCTACACCGTGGAGATCCAGCGGTACGACGATCGCGACGTGGTGACCACGACCGACGTGACCGCGACCAAGGGCGCGTTCTGACCAACCCGGATCAGCCTTCGGCGGCGAGCGCCGCGAGACAGGCCCGAATCCTCGCCACCACCGCGTCGCGACCGAGGATCGCCAGCGTGTCGAAGATCGGAGGACTCACCGGTCCGCCGCTCACCGCGATTCGGAGCGGCTGGGCGATTCGCCCGAGATTCCCCTCGGCGTGATTCTCCGCGAAGGCGGTGATCATCGTCTCGAGCGTCTCGGCATCGAAGTTCTCCGACGCCTCCAGCGACGGCAGGATCGACTCGAGCAGCGCGAGCCCGGTCGGCTCGCCCTTGAACATCGCCTTCCTGACCGGCTTGTTCACGGTCCATTCGATCTCGTCGTCCCCGGCGACCAGGAAGCGATTCGTCCGGAACGGTTCGTCGAGGGTCTTGCTCCGCTCGCGACTCGCGTCGCAGAGCACCCGGAACTGTGCATCGTCGAGCCGCTCCAGGAACACGGGATGGAAGACCTCGGCGTGGGCACGGGCCCGGTCGTGGAAGCCGTCCGCGTCCATCGCCTGGATCGCGTCGAGGTTGAAGGCGAGCAGCTTGTCGCGGTCGAACTTCGCGGGCGTCTTCTGAACGCGGTCGAGGCCGAAGTTCGCCGAAAGGAACTCCAGATCGAATTTCTCGAGGTCGTCGCCGGCGCTCCATCCGTTCAGGGCGAGGAAGTTGCAGAGGGCCTCGGGCAGGTATCCCGATCGACGGAAGTCCGCGACGTTGATCTCCGGGAGCGCGACCCCGAGCAGCGACGCCGCGGCTTCGAGCGACGCGAGTTCGAGCTGGACGGTCTTGTCCCCCAGCCAGTTCGTCCATGCCTCGGCCGGCACGACCGGCTCGCCCGCGGCGTCGACCGGTGGTGAATCGATTCCACGCTCCCGCACCGCGGCCCGAAGCGTCTTGTCCTTGTCGCGCTTGCTCATCTTCGAGCCGTCGGGATTGAAGATCAGCGAAAGATGGCCGTACACCGGACGTTCGAATCCGAGTGCGTCCTGGAGCACGATGTGCTTCGCGGTGTTGTTGAAGTGCTCCTGGGCCCGAAGGACGTGGGAGACCTTCATCATCGCGTCGTCGACCACCACCGCGAAGTGGTAGGTCGGAAAACCGTCCGCCTTGCGGATCACGAAGTCGTCGACCTCGCCCTCGGGAAGGGTCGCTTCGCCGAGCACCTCGTCCACGATGGTGATCGGGGCGTCGGGGGTGCGGAAACGGATCACCGACGGCTCGCCCGCGGCGAGCTTCGCCGCCACTTCCTCGGCGGGAAGTTCGAGTGCGGCGCGGTCGTAGCGATAGGCCTGCTTCGCCTCGCGGGCGGCCTTCCGCTTCGCATCGAGTTCCGCCGGCGTGTCGAAGGCGTGGTAGGCCTTCCCCTCCGCGACCAGTCGTTCGAGGAGTCCCGTGTAGACGGGAAGCCGTTCACTCTGGAAGTACGGCCCGTGATCACCGCCCCCCTGGTCGCCGTGGACCGGGCCCTCGTCCCAGCCGATGCCGAGCCAGTCGAGATCCGTCATGAATCCGAGGCTGGCCGCTTCGGAACTCCGCTTTCGATCGGTATCCTCGATCCGGAGCACGAACCGGCCGGCTCGACCACGGGCGAACGCCCAGCAGAAGAGCGCGGTCCGCGCCCCTCCGACGTGGAGGCTTCCGGAGGGACTGGGCGCGAAACGGGTGACGACGGTCATCGGTGGTTTCCGATCGGAGAAGGTCGGGCTGCGGAGGATCCGGTCGACGGATCCCGAGGAATCGGACAGGATACCGTTCGCCCGCGGAGTCGCATCGCCGGCCCGTCCGACGGTCGAAACGCAGGAGACGACGTGGACGACTGGATCGATCTTGCGGACGGATGCCTCGGACTGCTCGCCGACACCCACGGCCGTGCCGAACGCACCACCGCCGCCCTCGATCGACTCCTCGACGCGGGCGCGACGACCATCCTCCATCTCGGCGATGTCGGCGGCGAAGCGGTGATCGACCGGCTGGCCGGCCTTCCGGTGCACCTCCTCTTCGGGAACGTCGACGAAGAACGACCGCTCGCCTCCTATGCAGCCGCACTGGAACTCCGGCCACATCACCCGACGGCTCGATTCCGGATGGGCGGCCGCCGGATCATCGCGACCCACGGCCATCTTCCCGCGGAGATCGAAGGTGGCTTCGAGGCCCGCCCCGACTACCTTCTCCACGGTCACACCCATGTGATCCGCGACGAGACGATCGAAGGAGTGCGGATCCTGAATCCCGGCGCCGTGCATCGGGCCAAGGTCCACACCGTGGCGACGCTCGAGCCTGGCCCGGGCCGGTTCACCATCCTCGAGATCCCCTGAATCCCGAAGGCCTCGTGGGCCCGAACGCCGAATCCATCGATGCGAATCCCGAAGGAACCTGGAGCGAACCGAATCCCATGCCGAACCTCGTGCTTCTCGCCCAGATCGCCACGTCCTGCATGCTGACCGGCCTCATCTGGACGATCCAGGTCGTGCACTATCCCCTGTTCGCCTCGGTGGGCGCGGACCGATTCGTCGCCTACGAGGCGTCGCACGCCCGCCTGATCACGCTCGTGGTCGGCCCCCTCATGCTTGCGGAGGCGGCGACCGCGATGCTCCTGCTCGCCATCCGCCCGGCCTCCATCCCGATGTGGATTCCCGTGGCGGGTGCGGCGCTGCTCGCGGCGATCTGGCTGACCACCGCTTTCGTCTCGGTACCGTGCCACGCCCGACTCGCGGATGGCTTCGACGCCGAGGCCCACCGACGACTCGTCGACACCAACTGGATCAGGACCATCGCCTGGTCCGCCCGCGCCGCCCTGCTTCTCTGGGCCGGCTGGCTGACCTTGCAAGCCGTCCGTGCCGACGCCTGACCGAGACACGACCACCGCTTCGTTCGTTCCGTATCTTTCAACACCCGCCGCATTCGCACCAACGAGCCCCCCATGACTTCGACCCTCGACACCGCCCGCACCACCCCCACCGGCCTTCCCACGAACCTCACCGAACTCCGCGCCTCCGGCTGGGCATCCCGGTCGGTGAAGGAGGAACTCCGATCGAATCTCGTGCGGGCGCTGGAACAGGGTGAGCCGCTCTTTCCCGGGATCGTCGGATTCGACGACACCGTGATCCCCGAGATCGTGCTCGGCATCCTCGCCGGCCATGACCTGCTCTTCCTCGGCGAGAAGGGCCAGGCGAAGAGCCGCCTCATGAGGCTTCTGCCTCGGTTCCTCGACGAGTGGCTCCCGTACCTCGACGTCCCCGAGAGCCCGGTCCACGAGGACCCGGAGGCGCCGATCCCCGGCCCCGGTCGCCGGGCGGTCGACGGCGTCGATCCCGCCGACATCCCCATCGCCTGGTGGCACCGCTCGGACCGGTACGCGGAACGCCTCGCCCCGGGAACCAAGTTCGCCGACCTGATCGGCGAGATCGATCCCGCCCGGATCGTCGGCGGCGCGAGCCTCGGCGCCGAAGAGGCGATCTCCTTCGGCCTCGTACCCCGGATGCACCGCGGCATCTTCGCGATGAACGAACTCCCGGACCTCGATGAACTCGTGCAGACCGGCCTCTTCAACATCCTCGAGGAACGAGACGTCCAGATCCGCGGATACCCCGTCAGCTTCGAGTTGGACGTCACGCTCGTCTTCAGCGCGAACCCCTCGACCTTCAACCGGTCGGGCAAGGTCATTCCGCAGCTCAAGGACCGGATCGGCTCGACCATCCGCACCCACTACCCCGAAGATCGCGCCACCGGCATCGAGATCACCCGTCAGGAGGCGGACCTCGACCTGGGCGGCGACCATCCGGTGCGGGTGCCGCCGTTCATGGACGCGATCATCGAGGAGATCTCACTCGCCGCGCGTCGCTCCCCCTACGTCGACCACGAGAGCGGCGTCTCCGCCCGGTTCGCGGTCGCCAACTGGCGTGCGATGGTCGCCTCGGCCCGTCGCCGCGGCATCATGCTCGGCGAGGCGTCGGCGGTCCCCCGCATCTGCGATCTCGCACACCTCCACTCGACCGCGGTCGGCAAGCTCGAACTCGACCTGATGGGAAGTCATCAGCTCGACGAGGCGAGGGTGCTCGATGCCGTGGTCGCGGAAGCCGTCTCGACCGTCTTCAAGGAGATCGTCGACGACGACGGACTCGAGGACATCGCGTCGATCTTCGGCAAGGGCGTGCGGATCGAGGTCGGTGATCTCGTGCCGTCGTCGAACTACGCGGCGCTCATGGACCGGGTCCCGAAGGCGTGGACGAAGGCGATGGAGGTGAATCGCGCCGACGATCCCGCCGTCCGGGCCTCCTGCGTCGAGTTCGTGCTGGCCGGGCTCCATGCCACCGACCGGATCTCGCGAAGCCAGCGATTCGGCAAGACCCTCTACGAGTCGAGCGAATGAGCGACACTCCCGACCCGACCCCGCGTCCGTCGCTCGGCGGTGTGTTCCACACCTACCGCGGCTACGACCCCGCGACGTTCCCCCCACCGACCGCACCACCGTCGGACGGCCTCCGCGGCCTCGGTGACGAGATGGTCGCGTCCGGAGGCCGCCGACGCTTCACGGCCGAGGAGCTCGCCGAGGCGATCCGGCTTCCGCCCGAGGCGCTGGCCGGACTCGGACCGTCGATCGACGCGATTCTCGCGCGCCTCGAATCACGCAAGGACAAGATCCTCGCGACCTGGAACCCGGCGCCGACCGCCGCCGACGCCGCTCGGATCGTCGACGACCTCGCCCGCCCGGTCCTCGCCGACGAGGGGCTCGACGACGCCGTTCGAAGCAGGCTGACCCGGGAGATCCGCGAACGCCAGATCCACGGACTCGAGCGACTGTGGTACCTGCTCGACCGGGACACGCCCGCCCGCGGCAAGATCCCCGGCATCGTGCAGGCGATGGCGGACCAGGACCGGGTCGAAGGCCTCCGTGACGGCTGGCCCTTCCGCGGCCGTCGCGTACCCACCATCGAGGAGGCCTTCGAGATCCGCGAGGAACTCGAGGCGATCGACCGCCTGCTCGAACAACTCAAAGAAGCCCTGCGGGACGCGAAGCCGGTGATCGTGGATCTCGAGGAGCTCCGGGAGTTCGTCGAGGAAGCCGACCTCGAGAACTTCGCCGAAGTCCGTCGCCGCGCCGAGGAGCTCCTCCGGCAGGCCGCGGAACGGGAGGGCCTCGTCCAGGACGAGGATGGCTGGTCGCTCGGCCCCTCGGCGATGCGGAAGTACCAGCAGGCCCTGCTCGCCTCCGTCTTCGATTCCATGCAGGGCGGGCGACACGGACGGCACGACCCGGTCGACCACGACGAAGGCGTGCACGAACTCCCCTCGACCCGTCCCTGGGAATTCGGCGATCCCCTCGCCGGCGTCGACCTGCCCGCGTCCATCCTCAACTGCGTGGCCCGCGAGGCGTCGACCGGCGGCGATCCGAGCCGCCCGGCGATCCGCGGCGAGGACCTCGAGGTCCACCGGACCCGGGCCACCACCAAGTGTGCGACCGTCGTGATCATGGACATGTCGGGATCGATGCGCTGGGGCGGGCAGTACGTGGCCTGCAAGAAGATGGCGATGGCCCTCGAGGGGCTCGTCCGCCGGGAATACCCCGGCGACCGCCTCCACTTCATGGAGATGTACAGCGTCGCCCGCGTGGTGCCCCGGGGCGAGCTCATGAACCTGCTCCCGAAGCCGGTGACGATCAACGATCCCGTGGTCAGACTTCGCGCCGACATGTCGGATCCGGACATCACCGAGCAGGACCTCCCGCCGCACTTCACGAACATCCAGCACGCGCTCCGGCTCGCCCGCCGGCTGCTCGCGAATGCGGACACGCCGAATCGCCAGATCGTCCTGATCACGGACGGGCTTCCGACCGCCCACTTCGAGGACGACGATCTCTTCCTCCTGTATCCGCCGGACCCTCGGACCGAAGCGGCGACCATGCGTGAAGCGGCTCTGCTCGGGCGGGAGGGCGGCGTCCTGAACGTCTTCCTCGTTCCCAGCTGGAGCCAGAACGAGGAGGACGTCCGCTTCGCCCACCGCCTCGCGGAATCGACGTCTGGACGCGTGGTCTTCACCGGCGGCGAGGACCTCGATCGCTTCGTGATCTGGGACTACCTCTCGAAGCGGCGCCAGGTCATCGCTCGCTGACCTCGCCGTCGTCGTGGAATCTCCAATTCCGGAGTCCGGAATCCGATTGGACGTCGCGCGCCTGCCGAACGGCCCCGTCCGGGATGGCGGCAAAAAAGCAACGTGAATACGCGGCTTCCTCCTCGTGGGGCATTGCCGCGGCGTGGTTGCGGACCGATACTCGTCCGGCGAGGGCACCGGCCCGTCGAGCCCGTCGGTTCCGGCTGCCCAGATCGGTCCTGAAATCCCGGATAACCGCCCATCGGCCGCGATTCCGACCCTCGGAACGCCGATGCAGGAGGAGCTTCCGACGCCTCCGACCGGGGAGAGATCGAATCCGACCGCAGAACACTCCGGCACCCCCCCGGCACCCCCCAGGCAAAGGAATGCCCATGTCGAGCTCACGCAACATCGAATCGTTCATCCTCGAGGAAGGATCCACCATGGAGGTCACCGAAAACAACCCCCCGGCCAGCGAGTATTTCGGCCGGCTGACCTTCAGCGGCGACGTGATGCTCAAGCGGCTTCCGCCCGACGTGGCCATGAGTCTCTCCAACACCATCGACCGGGGCAGCCCGCTGGACCCGAAGGTGGCCAACACCGTCGCCGCCGCGATGAAGGAGTGGGCGATCGAGCACGGTGCGACCCACTTCTGCCACTGGTTCCATCCGTTGACCGGATCCACCGCGGAGAAGCACGATGCGTTCCTGTCGGTGAACGCCGACGGCGTGGCGATCGAGAAGTTCTCCGGGAACGCCCTCATCCTCGGTGAGCCCGACGCGAGCTCATTCCCCTCCGGCGGAATCCGCGACACCTACGAGGCCCGCGGCTACACCGCCTGGGACGGCAACAGTCCCGCGTTCCTGCTGACCACGACCGAAGGCGTGACCACGCTCTGCATCCCGACCGCGTTCGTGAGCTACACGGGCGAGGCGCTGGACATGAAGACCCCGTTGATCCGGTCCGTCGAAGTCGTCGCCAGGCAGGCCGCGCGGATCCTCCGCCTCTTCGGCACCGACGAGGGCGTGAACCAGGTCGTGGGCACGCTCGGCTGCGAACAGGAGTACTTCCTGGTCGACCAGGAACTCTTCCGGGACCGGCTCGACCTCGTCGTGTGCGGCCGAACGCTGCTCGGCGCGAGTGCCCCGAAGGGTCATCAGCTCGACGACCACTACTTCGGCGCCATCCCGGCCCGCGTCCTGTCCTTCATGACCGAAGCCGAGTCGCGACTCTTCGAACTGGGCGTCCCGGTGAAGACGCGACACAACGAGGTCGCTCCCGGCCAGTACGAGGTCGCCCCGACCTTCGAGAGCACCAACGTCGCGGTCGATCATCAGATGCTGTTGATGCACATCCTGAAGGACGTCGCTCGCAAGCACGGCTTCGAATGCCTGATCCACGAGAAGCCCTTCGCCGGGATCAACGGGTCGGGAAAGCACATCAACTGGTCGCTTTCGACCGACTCCGGCGTCAATCTGCTCGACCCGCAGGACGAGACCCACACCAACATGCAGTTCCTGGTGTTCCTCTGCGCCGTGATCCGGGCCGCCGACAAGCACGCCGATCTGCTTCGGGCGTCGATCGCCTCCGCCGGCAACGATCACCGGCTGGGCGCCAACGAGGCCCCGCCCGCGATCATGTCGATCTTCCTCGGCGGGATGCTGACCGACATCCTCGACCAGCTCGAGGCCGGCAAGCCGCGAAAGACGATGAAGGGCGGCACCCTCGACCTCAACGCACTCAGTCTTCCTCAGATCCCCCGCCACAGCGGTGATCGCAACCGGACCAGCCCGTTCGCCTTCACCGGCAACAAGTTCGAGTTCCGGGCCGTCGGCTCGACCGCCAGCGTCGCCTGGCCGACCACGGTCCTCAACACCATGATCGCGGAGAGCCTCGACTACATGGCGAGCCAGCTGGAGAAGCGGGCGGGCAAGAAGCCGACCGCGGCCAAGCTGGAGACCGCCACCCGCGCTCTTCTCAAGGAGGTCGTCAAGGAGCATCGACGGGTGTGCTTCGACGGAGACGGCTACGGCGAGGAATGGACCGCGGAGGCCGAACGGCGCGGACTGCCGAACGTGCGGGACTCCGCAAGCTCGCTCCCCGCGTTCAAGAGCCGCCAGGCAACGTCCCTCTTCTCGAAGTACGGCGTGCTTTCCGGCCGTGAACTGAAAGCCCGGGCGGACATCCTTCTCGAACAGTACGCGACCAGGATCGAGATCGAGGGACGGACGATGTCCTCGCTCATCCGCACCGAAGTGCTCCCCGCGGCCCTTCGAACCCAGGCCGAGCTCGCGGACGTGGTCGGCGCGACGCAGGTCGCGGGCGTGGAGTGCCCCGACTCCGAAGCCGAACTCCGCCTCCTCGTGTCGCATGTCTCCGCGCTTCGAGCCGCGGTCGACGAAATCGACGCCAGTCTGGCCACGCCCGGCAAGGACTCCGAGAAGCACGCCAAGACGCTTCGAACCACCCTCGTGCCGGCGATGGAGCGGGCCCGGGCCGCCAGTGATGCACTGGAAGCGAGGATTCCCGCCGAACTCTGGCCATTGCCCACCTATGCGGAGATGCTTCTGGTCGGCCGCTGAGCCTCCGGAATCGATCTCCCGATCATCGAATCCCGATGATCCCGATGATCCCGACGCCCCGCGACGCACCGTCGCGGGGCGTTTCTCACGACGAAGGACTGGCCGCACCGTCCGGGGGCGGGTATCTTTCGACGTTTCCCCCCAACCGGCCTCACGGCCTGCCACGACTCCGGATCCCGACGCCATGGAAGACTTCTCGCTCGACGACGGTGACACCTTCGACTCCAAGGTCGACATCACCGAGACCGGCCCCTGCACCCGTTCGCTCACCATCACGATCCCCGCTTCGGTGGTCGACGAGCGACTGGAGATGCAGCTCGGCACCCTCGTCGCGGAAGCGGCCCTGCCCGGCTTCCGGAAGGGTCGCGTCCCCCGCGCCCTGCTCGAACGCCGCTTCGGCGCGAACGTCCGTCAGGAGACCCGCGGCCAGCTGATCTCCTCCGGTTACGAGAAGGCCGTCACCGACTCGGAGCTCCAGGTCATCGGCGATCCCGATTTCGGCGACCTCGAAGCCCTCGCCGAACTCGAATCCGGCAGTGACTACGCGTTCACCGTGACCATCGAGATCGTTCCGGCCTTCGACCTCCCCGAGCTCGAGGGTGTTCCGGTGACCAAGCCGATCATGGAGGTCACCGACGAACACATCGACGCCGAGGTCCTTCGCACCCGATACCGCTTCGGCACCCCGGCCCGGATCGAAGGCCCCTTCGAGCCCCTCGACCGCATGGTCGGTTCCGTCAAGATCATGCTGGACGGCATGGAGGAGCCCTTCTTCGAGAACGAACAGGCCGTCGGCGTCGTCCCCGCGGTGGAGGATGAAGGCAAGGGCCAGTTCCTCGGACTGATGGTCGACGACCTCGCCGATCATCTCGGCGGCAAGAAGGTCGGCGACGTGGTCGAGTTCGAGACCCTCGGCCCCGACATGCACGAACGCGAGGAGATCCGCGGCAAGAAGCTCGCGATCCGCTACGAGATCCGCGATGCCGAGCGCGTCGCCCCCCTCGAGGTTTCGGAGATGGTCGAGCAGTTCGGTCTCGACGACGAGAGCGGCCTCCGAGAGCAGATGCGGATGTCCCTCGAGACCCGCCGCGACTCCGAGCAGCGCAACGCGGAACGCGAACAGGTCTACGAGTGGCTTCTCGAGAACATCGACTTCGAGCTTCCGCCGAAGATCAGCGAGGCCCAGGCGGCCGGCATGATCGAGCAGCAGCGGATGGAGATGGCCCACCGCGGCCTCGACGAGGAGACCATCGAGAAGCACCTCGCGGAGATCCGCGGCGAGAGCGACAAGTCCTCGCGGGATCGCCTCCGCCTGATGTTCATCATGTCCCGCCTCGCCAACGACTTCTCCATCGAGGTCAAGGAAGAGGAACTCAACGCCCGCGTCGCCGAGCTCGCCGCGTCGCGTGGCGCCCGACCCGAAGAGGTCCGCGCCGAACTCGCCCGATCGGGCCGGCTTCGTGACATCGGCATGTCGATCCAGCACGCCAAGGCCGCCGACCGGATCGTGGACACCGCCAAGGTGACCGAGATGCCCGCGGACGATTGGAACAAGGTCGTGGACGCCAAGGTCGCGGAACGCAAGGCGGCCGCCGAGAAGTCGTGACCGTCCTCTTCGCCCAGTCCACGCAGGGGGCGGATCGGCTGTTCGCGGACATCCTCCCCTGGCTCGGCATCCTGGTCGTGATCATCCTGCTGGGTGGCGGGCTCGCCCTGTTTCTCCGTCGTCGATTCGCGACGATCCGGGAAGGCGTGACACCGGGCTTCACGCTCGCGGATCTCCGGCGGATGCGGGACAGCGGCGAGATCTCCGAGGAGGAATTCACGACGGCGAAGTCGCGAATGCTCCAGTCCATGAAACCCATGGAACGACCGGCTCCGGATGCGTCGGCGATCCGGAAAGGTTCGACCGGACGGGTTCCACGAATCCCGCCCGCACGCCGCGATGAAGGGCCCACCACCGGCGATGATGCCGGCTGAGCGGCTCCCTCCCCGGCGGTGAAGCAGGACCTCGCGAGATTCGAGCAACACCGGCGAACCAGCCGACGAAGAAGACGCATTCTCCCGGCAGAGGGGTTTTCGGGCGTGGGCCGACGCCGGCGCGACACAGACCGCACACCTTCCGGGGCCGACGCCAGAACGACTGAAGCGCGACGAATGCCTCCCCGATACAATTCCCAAGGTCGTCGACGGCGATCTCCACGCCTTTTCCCGCAGGATCACGCATGCACCGCAGTTCAACCCCCCCCGCCTCCAACCCAGCCCGACACCAGCCCGTGCCGACCAACGCGGTCGATTCGGAGGCGGGCGGCGGCTCGACCGGTGGCCCCGAAGGACCGACCGGTGGCGGCGGTGGCAACGGTGGTCCCAGCGGCGGCGCAGGTGGTGGCGGTGGTGGCTTCCGCGGTCGCAAGATCACGACCTGCTCGTTCTGCGGCAAGACCTCGCGGGAGGTCGGCCCGATGGTCGAAGGACCCGGCGACGTCTACATCTGCACCAACTGCACCGACCTCTGCCAGAACATCTTCCGGCAGGAGCGTCGACGGGTCGATCGCGGCCAGCCGCTCTTCAGTTCGATTCCGACCCCGCGACACATCCGCGACTTCCTCGATCAGTACGTGATCGGCCAGGAACGCGCGAAGCGATCGCTCGCGGTCGCGGTGCACACCCACTACAAGCGACTGATGCACGTCGAGAACGAGGAGACCGAGGTCGAGCTCGACAAGTCGAACGTGCTCCTCATCGGACACACCGGCACCGGCAAGACCCTGCTCGCCCGGACCCTCGCCCGGATCCTCAACGTTCCCTTCGCGATCGGTGACGCCACGACCCTCACCGAGGCGGGGTACGTCGGCGAGGACGTCGAGAACCTGCTGCTCAAGCTGCTGCAGGCCGCCGACTACGATCTGGAGACCGCCCAGCGCGGCATCATCTACATCGACGAGATCGACAAGATCGGCAAGACGAGCAACAACGTCTCGATCACCCGCGACGTGTCCGGCGAAGGCGTCCAGCAGTCACTGCTGAAGATGCTCGAGGGCACCGTCGCGAACGTCCCGCCCCAGGGCGGCCGGAAGCACCCGGAACAGCAGTACATCCAGCTCGACACGACCAACGTCCTCTTCATCTGCGGCGGTTCGTTCGTCGGACTCGAGGACATCATCCGCAAGCGACTCGGCGGCAGCCTCATCGGCTTCGCCGGATCCGGCGCCCGCAAGAAGGTCGGCGACAAGGATCCGGTCCTCACCCGGGTGGTTCCCGAGGACATCCTCGAGTTCGGCCTGATCCCCGAACTCGTCGGACGCCTCCCGATCGTCTGCCCGCTCGAACCGCTCGACCGATCGGCGATGGTCCGGATCCTCACCGAACCGAAGAACGCCATCGTCCGCCAGTACGAGCATCTCTTCGCACTCGAATCCGCGACCCTCGAGTTCACCAGCGACGCCCTCGACAAGATCGCGGACCGCGCGATGAAGCGAGCGACCGGCGCCCGCGGGCTTCGAGCGGTGATGGACGAACTGATGGTCGACCTGCTCTACGACCTGCCCGACGAGGACAACGACGGCGTGATCTACGTGGTCGACGGCGATGCGGTCGACGAAGGACCGACCCTCGAGCGCATGGCGCGGAGGAAGAAGGAATCCGCGTGACCGCGGGTCCCCCGGACCGCGCCGCGGCCTACCGCTCGATCGAGGATCACCTGGCTCGTGTCGGCCCCGTCGACGCGGGCGTCTTCATCGATCTCGCCTGGGACGCGCTCTCGCCGGTGGGCGTGAGCTGGATCGGGTTCTACCGCCACGATCTCGATTCGGACCAGTTGCTGCTCGAGCATCGCCGGGATCGACCGGCGTGTTCACCCATCGGACTTCACGGCGTCTGCGGCCAGGCCCTCCGGCATCGCCGGACGCGGATCGTCCGCGACGTGACCGAACTCGGCGAGGACTACGTCGCCTGCGATCCGCGAGACCGGTCCGAGCTCGTGATTCCGCTGGGTCGCGATCCCGGGACCGCCGAGACCGCCGATCGCGTGCTCGACCTCGACAGTTTCGAGCTTGATGCGTTCTCGGACGTGGATGACGCTCGAATTCGGGCCATCCTCGAGATCGCCGGATTTCACCCGATCGACGCCGGTCCCCCGCTCCGATCGGTCCCTGGCGAGGATTGAGGCACCGAATCCGGCCTCGAGGTCCTCGATGGTTGTCGGCGGCCCGGAAATCGCTATACTTCTCGATCCTTCACCTTGGAGTCCCCGATGCCCCGCCGATGCCACTTCCTCGGAACCGGAACCAGTTCCGGACACAAGAAGACCTACCGCGGTCGCGCCAAGTACCTTGGCGGCGTCGGTATCAAGATCACCTCCAAGACCAAGCGGACCTTCAAGCCGAACCTGCAGAAGGTCCGATGCGTCGTCGATGGAGCCCCGGTCCGGGTGCTCGCATCCACCAAGGCGATCCGGATGGGCCTGGTCGTGAAGCCCGCCAAGCGGAAGTACACCTACACCCGCGACCAGAAGGCCGCGGCCGAAGCCTGATCCGTCAGAAAACCACTGTGAACCGTGTTTCTGAGCGATCGGAAACACGGTTCGCTTGATTCCGGCCGCCAAGCGGCTATTCTTCCCCGTTCGACGAAGGTTCTCCGCGGTCACCCACCCACTTCCCTCGGGAGGGGCCGAAATACACTTCCTTCCTCGAACCGCGTCCCGATCGCCCGACGAATCAGGTCCCCGTACCACACCTGTGGACTGATCGTCGACCCGGGCCGCGTCCGCACCGTTCCGACATTTCAACCGTCGAGCTCGTACACCCCGACGCTCGTCAGTCGTGCCTGCCTCCGATCTCCTCACGGATTTCGAGGCGAATTGTCCGCACGTCGGTTTCGTTCCGTCCCGCTCACCGCGGGGGCGCCATGTTCGTGGCGCTGCGTCGTTCGTCGCTGTCCCATCCCCTTCCCCGTGGCCTCCGCCACGCTCCTCGTCCCGGATCTTCCCTCCCTTGTCCGCACCCTCCGGATCCAACGACCGAGACCGCATCCTCGATGCCACGGACATCGTGGCGCTGGTGTCGGAGCAGGTGCGACTCGACCCCAAGGGGGACGAGTTCGTCGGGCTGTGTCCGTTCCACGAGGATTCGAAGCCCTCGATGTACGTGGTGCCTCGGAAGGGCTTCTACCACTGCTTCGCCTGCGGCGCCCACGGCAACGCGATCGACTTCCTCGTCAATCTCCATCGCATGGAGTTCCTCGAGGCGCTCGAGACGCTCGCGAACCGCGCCGGCATCGAACTCACTCGACGCGGCGGCGAGGATCGCGGCGCCGCGAATCGTCGCACCGGTCTCCTCCGCGCCAACGCGCTCGCCGCCCGCTTCTATCGACGGCTCATCGTCGAGGACGGCCCGTCGGCGGACGTCGGTCGCGAACTCCTCGAACGACGCGGCATCTCGAACGAGATCGCCGAACGATTCGGGATCGGCATCGCCCCCGACGCCTGGAGCGACCTCGCGGACCGGGTCGACCGCTTCCTTCGCGAGGACGTCTCGGTCGACGGTGACGCCGTCCCGGAGCTTCCGATCTTCGAGGCCGCGGGCCTCGTTCGAAACTCGCGACGCGGAACCCTCATCGACACCTTCCGCAATCGACTGATCTTCCCGATCCGGGACGAGCTCGGCCGTCCGGTCGCCTTCGGGGCCCGGAAGATCGACCCCGAGGACGAACCGAAGTACCTGAACAGTCCCGAGAGCGACGTCTTCCACAAGGGGTCGACGCTCTACGGCCTGGATCTCGCGGCGAAGGCGATCGCCAAGCGGCGGACCGCGATCATCTGCGAGGGCTACACCGACGTGATCGCCCTCCATGCGGCGGGCTTCGAGAACGCGGTGGCCACGCTCGGCACCGCGCTGACCCGGCACCACGCGGACCGGCTCGGACGATTCTGCGACACCGTGATCCTGCTCTTCGACGGCGATCTCGCCGGGCAACGCGCCGCGGATCGCGCGGTCGAGGTGTTCTTCGCCTCCACCGTGGACGTGAAGCTCTGCACCCTGCCCGACGGTGCGGATCCCGACGAGCTGCTCGGCCGGGAGAACGGCCACGAACTCTTCCCCCGGGCGCTCGACGGCGCGGTCGATGCGACCGTCGCCCTCCTCTCGGACTTCCGGCGATCCCTCGATCAGGCCGGCGGGGTGAGCGGTCGCCAGCGGATCGTCGCCGAAGCCGTCACCCGACTCGACGGCCTCGGCCTCGACGGCGTGGCGGGCGTGCGAAGGAACTTCATCCTCGACCAGATCGCGAGCATCCTCGGCGTCACGACCTCGATGCTCGAACAGGGCGGACGTCGACGGGCCCCGCGGATCGCGGACGAGCCCGCGCCGCCGACCGAACTCGAACCGACCGTGATGGTCCGCGCCGCGGGCCAACGCCGCCGTGCCGAGGAATGCGTCCTGCGACTCGCCCTCGCCGACACCTCCCTGCTGACCCACCGGTTCTCCGAGCCGGAGCCGCCGGGGACGGTGCTCGATCGGTTCGACCACGGTCGATTCGACGACCCGCCCTGTCGCGAGACCTGGCGACTCATCGAATCCAAGGCCGCGGGCGGAACGGTCCCCGACGGCCCCGACCTGATCGCCGCGATCGAGGACGAAGGGACCGGACGGATCGTCTCGGCGCTCTTCGTCGAGGGCCTTCGCGAACTCTCGACCCCCGAGGTCGACGCCGAGGCGCTCCTTCGACAGGCCGTCGAGGACCTCGAGGTCGCCATCCGTCGCGACGAGAATCTCGCCGATCGGGCGGACCTGGCCTCGCGCCGGGTCGACTCGGCCGACGACGCCGTCGCCGCCATCAACAAGCTTCGAGCCGCGGGTTCGGACCCCGCGGCCATCGGCCGCCGACGCTCGGGACGCGTCGGTGGCATCACGACCTTCGAGGGCTTCCCCGAGGAGCCCCCGTTCCCGACGTCGATCGACGTCGATTCCTGCGAGTGAAACCGTCAGGCGTTTTCTGGAGACCATCTTGCTGCCACTGCAACTGACCCCCCATCCCGTCCTCACCGAACTCGTCGAGGCCGGCCGCAAGCGCGGCTGGATCTGCTACGAGGAGGTCAACACCTGCCTCCCCGACTGCTACGTCGACCCGGATGCGGTGGACGCCTTCGTGACGCTCGTGCGTCTCGAGGGCATCGAACTGATCGACGAGATCGAACGACGTCGACGCGGTCTCGATCAGATCGATGCCGCCCTCCAGACCGACCTCAAGTTCCAGCGGGACAACGCCCGCAAGGCCACCCGGACGCCGAAGGTCCAGATGATGGACGAGGACGGCGAGAACACCTCGACCGCCGTCCACATCGACGACGGTTCGGAACTCGGTGAGTCGGCGACGCCGGCCGCGAAGGCGGCGGAGACCGGCGAGCCCGAGATCCTCGACGACGCCGAGACCCAGGCCGCGGTCGAGCAGGCGATCGCCGAGCAGGGCTCGAAGCGCATCGACGATCCGATCCGCATGTACCTGACCCAGATGGGCACGATCCCGTTGCTCACCCGCGAGCAGGAGATCAGGCTCGCCAAGAAGATCGAGACGACCCGGATGTTCTTCCGGCGACTCACGCTCGAGAGCGACTACGCGGCGCGTCAGGCGATCGAGACGCTCCAGCAGGTCCATGACGGCCAGCTCCCCTTCGACCGGACCATGCGGATCTCCACCGCCGAGGACAACGCGAAGGAGAAGGTCGCCAGCCGCATCCCCTACAACTCCGGAACCGTCCGACGCCTCATCGACCTGAACGAGACGGGCTGGGAACAGCTCGAACAGGATTCCTGCAGCGACACCCGACGCGTCTCGCTCCGGGCCGAGATGGAGGAACGACGCCGCCGGATCGCGACGCTGCTCGAGGAATGCTGCCTGCGCACCGGACGGATCCAGCCGCTGATGCGGAAGCTCCAGGCGGTGAACAAGAAGCTCAAGGATCTGGCTCGTCGGATCGAGAAGGCCGACAAGCATCCCGATCGGTACGACCCCGAGGACGTCTTCGTCATGCGGGAGGAGCGCGAAGGCCTTCGAAGCCTCGTGCTCGAGGAGCCGGGCGAACTCGCCGAACGCGTTCGGGAGATCGAGAAGGTCTTCGAGGAGTACGAGCAGGCCAAGCGGGATCTCTCGGGCGGCAACCTCCGTCTCGTGGTCTCGATCGCCAAGAAGTACCGCAATCGCGGACTGCCGTTCCTCGACATCATCCAGGAAGGCAACACCGGCCTGATGCGGGCGGTCGACAAGTACGAATACAAGCGGGGCTACAAGTTCTCGACCTACGCGACCTGGTGGATCCGGCAGGCGATCACCCGGGCCATCGCCGACCACGCCCGGACCATCCGGGTTCCAGTGCACATGATCGAGACGATGTCGAAGCTTCGGAACATCCAGAAGGTCCTCCTGCAGGAGCTCGGCCGGGAGCCCACCGTCGAGGAGATCGCGATGAAGGCGAAGATGCCGATCGAGGAGACTCGACGGGTCATGAAGATCTCGCGTCATCCGATCAGTCTCGACCGTCCCGTCGGCGAGAGCGAAGACTCCCACTTCGGCGACTTCATCGAGGACGAGCGACAGGAGTCCCCGTCGGATTCCGCCACCAGCGACATGCTGCGGCAGCGGATCAACGACGTGCTG
>NYVS01000001.1 GCA_002684755.1 Phycisphaerae bacterium | reverse complement strand
GCTGCGGACAACACGGCCGCACTCGAGTCTCTCGTGCGCGCCATCACAGGCCTCCAAAGCATCATCGAGCCACTCGCCGCCGTCAAAGCCAAGGAGGTTGTCAAGGGCCACGCCGATCGCATCGACGCTCTCTTCAAAGCTCTGCCCGAGCTCATGCAGACGATCGCCCTCTCCACCTGCGACCATCAGGACTGGCAGCGCAACGTCGCTTCGTCCATTCGCGACATGGCCTCCGCCGACAACGCCGTCGCCGTTCGTGCTGATCGCCTCGCCGAACTCGTCATCGGTGTCATGCCGGCGCTGCACGCGCTCGTCAGTGATTCCGCGCGCTTCTCTGAGCGCGTGCACGGCACGTCTGCGCTCCTCATGCGCGCGCCCCTCCAGCACCTCAGCGCTGTCGCAAGTGGCGTCAGCCTCGCGTTTGAGGAGCTCGCTGACAAGGGCGTCTTCCGAGGCGACCTCCACCTCCACGGCCTCGTGCCTTCAGCATCGCCACCCTCCCAGCCCGCTGAGCCTGCCGCCACCTCCCATCTTAGCGCACGCTTGCGCTCGATCGAGCACTTCCTCAGCGAGGGCGGCGACCTCATCGGCTGGCAGTCCGAGATGGAGGCTAGGATCAACGCGGCCGCCGCCGTGCGCAGCGCAGGCACACGCAACACTTCTACGTCGGGAGGCGGCGACGACGGCACGTTTGACACCGGCCCGTTCGGCTCGCACCTGTCGATGAAGGACTTCGCGCACGACCTCAGCTCCACCGACATCGACAAGTACAAGCGACTTACCGGCTCAGCCCTCGAGATCGGCCTGGCAACATCCTGGCTTCGGACGATACTGTCCAAGTTCAGCTTGAAGCACCCGGTCATCGACCTCCTCTGCCAGGGCATGGCCGCCTGGTTCGAGATGCTGCGCGTCGCGTCGCCTGGCCCTCATGAACGCATGCTGGTGGTCGACCGCTGGCTCCTCCGCGCCATCCACTCGTGCTTCGACGACGATGCCCCGCGCGTCAAGCTCGTCTGCGGCCGCATCGACGACGCTCGCCCGAACGCCACCGACCCGCACGAACGCCTCGCGCACATGGCCAGATCTAGCGGCGTTGCAATCGTCGAGCTGCTGCTTGGCTTCGACGTACCGGTCGTGCGCAACGAGAAGCAGTCGATCGAGCAACGCTACTCCTCAACCGACTACTTCGCCACCGTCGACTCGCCCGACTCGGTCATGGTCGCCGTTCGCGAGCTCCTACGCGATTGGCGGCTCTCCGCCAAGGGACGCGCCGAGGAGGCCTCGGACCCCAACGCCGTCTTCCACGCCGTCCTGCGCAAAGCACCGTCGAACCTGCAGGGCACCGCTGAGCGCGAGATCACCGACATGCTCAACGCAGTGCGCGACGCCGAGATTGAGGGACGCGTCGCTTACGACCACAGCCGCTTCATCACCGTCTTCGCTCACGCCCTCGCAGGCGCCAACAGCCGCACCGGCGCGCGCGCTCGCGAGGCCTTCGCCACCTCCGCCGACGATGCTGACGAGTACGAGTACGACGACGAGAACGGTGACGAGTATTGCGTGGACGCGACGTCTCTCGCAGACGCGGCAGCGCTCGAAGAGTCCGTGCGCGAGCACGCGCTCGACGAGTACATGTGCTGCGCCGCCGATGCCACTCCCAAGTGCTGGACATGCGGCCTCGACGTTGGTCCCAACGGCGTGCATCCGATCGGAAAATGCAAGCAGACGTGTCCCACCTGCCTGCTGCCGTGCTGCAACGGCGCACGTCTTGACGTGCCAAAGCCGCTCTGCGAGCTGGCCAGCCCCGTGCTCGACGAGCAGGCAATCAACCAGCTCTCCGGCAAGCCGCGCCCATGGCACCAGCATCAGAAGCGCAAGGCCGCGCATCAGCGCCTCCACGCCTCTTCCCTCCCGCGCTCCGCCCATCGCCCTTTGCACCGTGGCCCCGCACGCCACGACGCTTCGAGCCGGGGGCGAGACATGGGCGGCCGTGGCGGCAGGGGGCGCTTCGACCGCGGACGCTCCGGCGGTAAGGGCGGCGGCAAGGGAGGCAGCAAGGGCAGCAGCAGCTTCCGGCCTCGAGGCTTCAACGTCTCCTTCGCAGACTCGGACGACAGCCACGCCTCAGCCAGCGCGCCGCTCCACTACGAGACAATGGAGGTCCAGATCCTCGGCGCCAAGCTGTGCGACGCCCCGCTGTGTGAGTCGCGATCGCATGCGTACGCACAAGTCGGCTCCACGCTCGCCATGCCGTCCACCATCCCCGCACGGCCGCCCGAGCCGGTAGGCGTGGCGGCAGCATCCAAGCCCTTAGGCACGATGCTAGCAGCGGCCGAGCCTGTAGGCGAGCCGTCTGCAGCGGAAGCCAAGCCCATAGGCGAGCTCTCCGCGGCAGCGCCCAAGCCAGTAGGCGAGGTGCTCGCCTCCTCCTCTCAGTCTCAGATTCAGGATCAGTCTCAGGCCCCGCCTCAGTCTCAGATTCAGTTGATGAGCGCAAGCTCGGTGTACGCGACGTCGGCACGCTCGCCAACCGGCAGCGCCGAGCCTTCAGCAGGGGGCGGTCTGACTACCACGTGCATCGTCTGCGGCGGCGCCGTCTGCGTTGCCTCGCGCCTTCCCCACTGCCACCATCCCACGCTCGGCCCGTGCGCCTGCGACGCACCCGCGATCATGCGTATCCCCTCCATGCCACCACCGGCCACGTTAGACGTCCTCGCCGCAGGGTTCGACGGCAGCGCGCGCACGAGCACTCTGAAGGTCGTCGTTCTGTTCCTCATCGACCGCGGCTCGCAAGTCGACCTCATCAACATCGCCAACGCTGCCCGTTACGCGAGCCACACGGCGCCTGTCGACGTCCGCATCTCCAGCCAAGGCAAGGGGCAGCACACGATCGTCGACCGCGTGCATCAGGTAGACGGCGTGCTGCCGGGCGGCCACACCTTACGCCTCCAGCTGCTCGATTCTCCCGACTCGCGCAAGCCGATCCTCAACGAGCAGAACCTCTGGCGTACACACGGCTGCTTCGTCGACACGCCGTCCGCTAGGCTCATCGTCCCTGACGGCTCACGCGTCCAGCTCGTCCTCAAGCCTGACGACGAAAGGCTTTGGTTGCCGATCGAGCTCACAGCACAACCCGAGGTCATGGCGGTCGTCGAGGAAACCGTCGTCACCGCGGCCGCCGACTCCTTCGCCGCCATTGCCCACCCACTCGATCGCACCACCACCCTCGCCGCTAGGTACAACCTGAGCGCCGACGGCGTCAAGTCGGCCTCGGCAGCGATCGATGGCATGGACCTGCCCAAGACGCTAACGCAGCGCCTCAAGACCCACATCGACGCTGACGAGTTCCGTCGCGCCTCGATCATGAAGCGTGGCGCCGCTCCAGTCCGCTCGCCCTCGCGCAACATGCTGCCCGGCCACACGATCATCGGCGATGAATGGGGTAAGTTCGACACGCCGTGCGCGCTCACTAAATCGACTTCTCAGTTCGGCAGCGTCGACACCGGCTCATCGTTCGGCGTGCTCGAAGGCCTCCGCACCACCTCCCTTGAGTGCATCTTCGCCGCCATCGCCAGCCGCGTGCAAGAGGAGCGTCGCGTCGGCAACGAGCCCCGTGAAGTGCGGCTCGATCGTCTGTCGGCGCACGCCACGCCGGTCATGAAGCGCCGGCTCGCAACCGAGCTCAACGTCGCCCTCACGTTAGGTGCTGCGAAGTACCACGAGGCTGTCGGCGCCGAGGAGGTGAACGGTGACATCGTCACGCGCATAGCCGATGCCATGTTCGCACGCGCGTGCCGTGTCGATCCCCTCTGCAATCGCTCCTTCTATCTGCTGTGCCGCGAGTACGCACAGACGATCTTGAACGACCGACCGTGCACCACCATCTCAACGAGTGTGTCGCGCCGCGAGCACAGTGGACGTGCGCGTCCAGACGCGACCAAGCAGCCCTTGTACTGCTTCTTCACTAAAGTGCTCGTATACCGCGAGAAGCCAGATCGCGGCAAGCACGGTGATGTCGACGCTGGTCGCGCGTACGAGGGCCGCCTGGTCAACAAGCTTCCTTACTCGTACTGCGTCTACAACCCGTCAACGCGCCAGTTCACTTATCCTCCACGCGTCACGCCACTGAACGAGCACGTCCTCATCGCCGCAGGCCTTCCAGCTGGCTCCGCGTCCGTCGACTTCAGCATGCAAGTCCAGCTGTCGGACCTACCGCACCTCACCCTGACACCGACCGTGTCAGCGTCCGGTCCGCGTGCGCCGCCGCCCCCACAGCTCCGCCGCGATGCGTACGCTCAGCACACGCGCCTCGACGTGCTGTACCACATGGACGGCAAGCGCGTGTGGTGCGCCCTCACCATCACCGCCGTCATGCCGACCGCCACCGGCCGCTACGAGTACAATGTCGTCTGGGACGATGGTGCGTGGAATCGCGATCCCGCATACGCTAAGTTCCGCCGGCTTGACCTGCAGGCTGCCGATGCGCCGCCCTCTCGCGTGCGCTGGACGCTCGAGCGCGATGCCAAGCTGCCCCTACCCGTCGCCGACACCTCGCTGCCATTCGACGGACGCGGCGCTGCTGCGCTGTTCCTGTACGGCGGACTAGGTCCTGAGCATCCCGACGGCATCGACGCGCTCGCGCACCGCGCCTTGCTGCGTGCTCCTCACTTGGAGGTCGTCGTGCTCGACAGGCGCAACGGTAAAGCGTATTGCGTCACCTCTCGCTCTCTGCGCCTGGCAACAGTCGCCGACGTACGCGAGCAACGTTACGCGGCCGTCGTCAACTGCCAGCCGTGCACGCCCTACTCGCCTCGCCGCGGCGTCCAGCTAGGCGACCACGATGGTTGGTTCGATCCACCGCCCCCAGGTCACGAGCTGTTCATGGAAGAGCAAGGCGTCACGCGCGACTTTGGTCTCGACATCACCCTCGCGGCGCACCAGACGCCGGGTGTCCAGTGGATCGTCGAGACGATCGCCGATCGTCAAGGGACGCCTGGCCCGTGGGGCGCGCCTGAGCTCTCTCCCGCATACTGGGCTCCGTTCAAGGACTGGCGCTCGCTGTTCGACGAGGACGAGATGCAAGAAGCTGCAAGTCACGTGGACGCCCACCGCGTACTGTGCGCTGCGTGCTGGTGGGGCAGCAGCGACCTCGACCCTCAGAAGTTCTTCGAGCTGCTTTTCAGCCCCGAGTCCAAACCTCAGGCGCAGCTGCACTTCCCGACCGGCATGCGCCTGTGCGAGCACGCCAGCCATGCTGTGGTCATCGAGGACGTCGACGAGCATGGCCGCAGCCGTGCGGAGGCATCGGGTGTCTACAAGCCTGAGCTCGCCGAGGATCTCGCCGCCTGCGTCATCCACATGCTCTCGCCGATGCACCCGCAAGCCTCGCCTGCTCCCTTCGGCATCCCCCTGCCGTCGTCGTCCCAGCCCGCGGCAGCGCGTGTACTACCTCCTCACCGTTCCATGCCGACGAGCACTGCTGCACCTCGCCGCTCGCCGCGACTCGCCTCCTCCGCCGTCAGCTTGCTCGCCGGCTCCGTCGACGCATACGTCCTCGCCGCCAACGATCCCGTCGAGGCGCTCGCCGCCTGCGCGTACTGGGCCGACGGCACCCGCGTCTCCACCGCCTCGTTCGACGCCGCCTACGCCGCCGTGATCGCCCTCTCGTCAAGCTGCACTCCCGACCCCTCCCGCGCCATCGTCGTCACCGCGCCGCCACCTCCGTGCACGCTCGACCTCTGTAGCGTCGTGGTCGGTGACGAGCCCACCTCGCCACCCGCGTTCGCCATCCGTTCGCTGTGCTGCCGTGCGTACCTCAGCAGCTGCCGAACCTGTGGCGGCATGGTGTGCTCCAAGTGCGGCCAAGGCTCTGACCAGCACTACGCCTTCGAGCCGTGCGACTGCGTCACTCCCGCCGCCTGCATGACCACCAGACTGCCCTCAGCACTGCAGACGTGCGTCCCCATCGCCTCAACCTCCGAGACCTCCACCGTCGCCTGCGACGCATTCGCCGCGCTCGACGACTCCCGAGCCTCCGACACCTCCGAGACCTCCACCATCGTCCACGACGCGTTCGCTGCGCTCGGCGACGTCATCCCCTACGCCGCTGGCGAGGCCGCCATCGCCGAATCCTTGGGCGCACACGCAGCCGACGTGCTCGCCGCACTGCGCCTCGCCCGCACGCGCTCCTTCAGCGTGCCTCTCGCGCGCGACCTCGCCGCTGCTGCGCTCGACGGCGACCACGTCACCCATCTCTCCGTAGAGCAGCACGGCCCTGCGTACGTCACCTCCCACGGCTCCGTCGTCGCCATCCCACGCACGTACGAGGTCGCCAAGGCCACTCAGACGATCGTGCAGGTCAAGACGCCGATGGGCATGGTCGACTACACAGTGCCCGCCACCACTGCGCAGGTCTACCGTCACCCGCTCATGGAGAAGTGGCTGGAGGCCGACCGCAAAGCCCACATGGACTTGCTCGTCGGCGGCAACCGCCTCATTCGCCAGGACGAAGTGCCGCACGAGGCCGTCATCTCTGACGTTGTCACCGCGCGCAAGATGAAGACCCAGGCCGACCAGACCCTCGACCCGCACAATCCGTTCAAGTCGCGGCACGCCAAGGACGATCGCCGCATGGTCGCGCGCGCCAAGAAGCTCGGCATCAAGCCTGTCAAGACGGCCCACGTCGCCATCATGGACGACATCACCGGCAACATCATGCTCGCTGACGCGGCTGCCCGTGGGCGCGACCTTGGCAAAGCAGACGTCGGCTCGGCGTACCTCAAGGGCCAGCGCATCAACCGTGGCAAGGGCTACATGCGCATGTGCCCCACGGTGCAAGAGTACGACGAGGACGGCACGCCGATGGTCTACGAGTTCTCCACGACGATGTGGGGCGAAGAGCCTGCTGGCCACGAGTGGGACGTCGTCCTCGACGCGGAGTTCACCGCGCTCGGCCTCCAGCGCGCTGAGGGCGTGCCTGCCCTGTACTTCATCGTCACCGCCGACGGCGACCTGCGCGTCGCGAAGATTGTGGACGACCTCCTCTTCAGCGAGTCCGCCTCCACGCACTTCCGCCTCATGGAGCGCGTCGTTGATGCCCTCCGCGCCAGGTTCGACGGCGAGGTCAAGTTCGAGCGCGCGCCCACCTCGTTCGCCGGCGCTCTCCTCACCTACGGTCCGGACCGTGACTGGATCAAGATCTCGATGCCCGCCAAGATCACCGAAGCAGTCAAGGAGCTACGGCCCGACTTCCTCACCGCCACCTCGCGACCCGCTGACATCCTCACCGGCAAGGCCCTGCAAGACGCCGCCGACGGCCTGCGCCTCCCCACCGAGCAGCGCCTGCCCATGCCCAAGTACGCGAAGCGCATCCAGCAGCTCATCGGCAAGGTCAAGTTCCCCGAGAAGCGCTGCCTCCCACGCCTCACACTGCTCATGCATCGTCTCTCGTGCGTGATGAAGTACCCGCCGCCGGAGGCCACCGCCGTCGCCGACGCGATGCTCTGGATGGCGTGGGAGAACAAGGACGAGGGCTTCACCTATCGTCGCCGCCCCCTCGGTGCTCCTGCGGCGACCACCGTGCACGCGACCAAGGTCTTCGATCTCGACGCGCCGGCGCCCTCCGCCATGACCATCTCCGCCGACGCCTCCACCGGCTACCACAACGTGTACGCCATCGTCGCCACCTCCGCCGGCGCCGCAGTCCACCACTGCACCAAGAAGATCAACACGGTCTGCGACAGCATCATGCGCGCCGAGCAGGTCGCGACGCAGAAGGCCTCTGAGCTCGCTGAGTACATTAAGACCATCGAGCGCGCCCTCGGCGTCCCGCGCGACGAGCCCATCGACCTGGCGACCGACAACCTTGGCAACGCCCAGGTGACGCACAACGTCGGCTCCTCTACGCGCTCGCGGCACTTCCTCGTACGCTACGAGGCCGTCATGCACCGCGAGGCGCAGGGCATCGTCGCCGTCCAGCACGTGCCTGACGAGCACATGCCCGCTGACTTCCTCACCAAGTGGGTGCCGGCTGCCAAGCTCCGCCGCTGCCTCTCCTACGTGACCGGCACCATGCTGCCCAGCCGCAAGCCCAAGCGCGATGTCTAGGCTTCGCCTCCCGCGCGTCCACCGATCTGCTGCTCGACGACTCGCCGATCTGCCGCTTGGCGACTCGCCGATCTGCTGCCTGGCGACTCACCGATCTGCCACACGACTCGCCGATCTGCCGCTTGGCGACTCGCCGATCGCTGTCTGACGACTCGCCGATCTGTCACACGACTCGCCGATCTGCCGCTTGGCGACTCGCCGATCTGCTGCTCGACGACTGCTCCGAGACAGGCCAGACCAAAAAAGGGAAAAGGGGAAAAGTGGGACGCTCGCTCTGCCGGCTCGCAAGCACCACATGATTGGGACCGGCTACCGCTGCCGCTACCCAAGAGCTACATGCCGCGTGCGCCATGC
>NYVS01000174.1 GCA_002684755.1 Phycisphaerae bacterium | reverse complement strand
CGCGAGAACTGGCTGTTCCTCGGACGCGGCGTGAACTACCCCGTGGCGATGGAAGGCGCGCTCAAGTTGAAGGAGATCAGCTACATCCACGCCGAAGGGATGCCCGCGGCGGAGATGAAGCACGGGCCGATCGCCCTGATCGACGAGGGCATGCCGGTGGTGTTCATCGCGACCCGCAACAGCCAGTACGAGAAGGTCGTCTCGAACATCGAGGAGGTCCGAAGCCGCGGCGGTCACGTCATCGCGGTCGCGACCGAAGGCGATCAGGAGATCTCGCGATTGTGCGAGGCGGTCTTCTACGTCCCCGACGTCATCGAACCGCTCCAGCCGCTGGTCTCGGTGATTCCCTTGCAGCTGCTGGCGTATCACGCCGCGGTGCTTCGGGGCAAGGACGTCGACAAGCCCCGGAATCTCGCGAAGAGCGTCACCGTCGAGTGATGGCGATGAGGTTGCGATTTTCGATGGTGAGGCCGAGGAATCCGCTCAGACGGGCGCTGTCGGCCGCGCGGGTGCTTCGCGTGAAGGTGTACGAACGCCGAAATCCGCGATATCAGTGATGACGAGGTCGCTATTTTGGGAATCCACGAGGGTGGAGGAACGAAACTGTTCCGTGTGAGCGACCCTCCGCGAACCATTCAACCCCGTCAACCCCGGAACCGACCATGACCATCCAGAGCCGACTCACCTCGACCATCGCCGGCGTCGTCCTTTCGATCGCGGGCATCGCCTGCTCGCAGTCCATGCCCGTGACCCCGGAGCTCCGGGAGAAGTGGAACGACAAGACCATGTTCGACCTGCAGGCGAAGACCATCGACGGCAAGGACATCAAGTTCGAGGACTGGAAGGGCAAGACGATCCTGGTGGTCAACGTGGCCAGTCGGTGCGGGTTCACGCGGCAGTACGCGGGACTCCAGGCGCTGCAGGATCAGTTCAAGGATCAGGGCCTCCTGATCGTCGGGTTCCCCTGCAACGACTTTGGAGGACAGGAGCCCGGAACGGACACCGAGATCAAGTCCTTCTGTTCGTCGAAGTACGGCGTGGACTTTCCAATGATGTCGAAGGTGTCGGTGAAGCCCGGCAAGGGTCAGAGCCCGGTCTACGAGTTCCTCGGAACCCGGACCGGCAAGCTTCCCGGTTGGAACTTCTGCAAGTACCTCGTGCATGCGGACGGCACCACCATCGAGTTCTTCGACAGCCGGGCGGACCCCGGAAGCTCGCAGTTCAAGGCGACGGTCGAGAAGGCGATCAAGAAGACCGCCGCCGCGAAGTCCGGATCCAAGAAGTCCGGGGCCAAGAAGTCCGGATCCAAGAAGCAGACGACGTCCTCGAGCTACTGAGCGAGTCGGTCAAACAGAAATGTCTTCATCGCCCGGGCGTTCGACGCTTCGGGCGATGTGTCTTCTCAGCGGGGACGTGAGATCGACGGCGGCTGCCGCGATCACCAACGCGAATCCGACGCCGGGTCCGATCACGCCGAGCGCCGTCGCCGTCGCGGCGACCGCGAGTTGAGGTCCGGCGACGTCGGTGATCGAGAGCGACGCTCGGAGCGGTGAGGCGGCCGGCGCATTCGAGAGTCGGAGGCCGGCATACCAGCCGAACCACCGTCCGTCGCCCGCGATGACGATGAGGACAAGGGTCAGGCCCCAGGGGACGTCGAGGAGGAACTCGCTGCGAAGCACGCAGACGGCGGCGAGCGATGGCAGGAGCGCCTCGTCGCGGAGGCGCCGGAAGCCTCGACGAAAACCGGGCTGGCGGACGATGGGGATGAACATCGGCAGCGCGCAGACGCCCGCGACGCCCCATCCGGTTCCGCTCTTCCAGGCTGCGATCGCGGCGATTCCGCAGGCGATCCAGATCGCCGTCGATGACGCCCGTTCGAGAAACGCCGAAGCGTCGCCCGCGAGGCGTCGATCCCGTGATTCGATCGACCAGGCCGCGATCCCGACCGCGGCGGCGGTGAACATCGCCTCGGGACCGAAGGCGTCCCGGCCGGTCAGCGCGAAGACGGCCCAGGTGGCGAGGGCGGGAAACAAGGCCGCCCAGGATCCCGCGGCGACCGAGTCCTCTCGGTTCGGCGTCGGCTCCAGCGGGCGTCGCGATGCCCGTCCACAAGCGGCGGCACCAGCGGCGAGGAGGATGCTCAGGACCGTCCAGGGACGCGAATGCGTGGTCTCCACCGCCTGGAGTCGGGCTTCGAGCGGTCCGAGTTCGGCTCGATGCCGCACCGCCTCCGCGGCGAAATCCTCCGGCGACAGGGGCACGGTGGCGGCGGCGAATCGCCAGGCGGCGTGGTCCCGCTCGACCTCCTGGATCCGAGCCCGTTCCATCTGGCCGCCCATCACGATGCGGATCCAGTCGTTCGGGGCGATCCGCCCGAGCACCACGGGGCCGAGGATGATCCCCACCACCAGGCCACCGATGATCCGGGCGCCCGGGAGCCCGAGTCCTCGGAGCAGTCTCGCGACACCGATCGCGGCGACCATGGTCAGCAGCAGGAAGATGGAGAAGGTCACGTCGATCCTCGTCCCGCTCGGAAGAAGGGTGCCGCGTTCCCGATGATCGCGGCGAAGATCGGCATAGAGTACGAGGACAGGAGCCTGACCATGATTCGAATCCCACGTCGCCGAAAAGCCCTTTCCGGGCTCGTCCTCGCAACGCTCTTCGGTCCGCTTGGCTGGAGCTCGACGCTTCACGCGGATCGGCTGGCCGACGCCCTCGAGATCGTTCCCGACGACGCGGTCGCCTGGATGGTGATTCCGAGCCTTTCGGCCCTGAACGCCGACCTCGGCGACATGCTCGATCGGGCGAATCGTCCGGAACTGGCGGTCGCGGGTCGGCCGATCGACGTGATCATCTCGCAATTCGGAATCGCGGCCGGATTCGACGAACGTGGATCGCTCGCCGCGTGGGCCGAGTCCGGCGAATCGCTTTCGAACGGTGATGGCGTCGTCGCGGTGCCGGTGGAGGATGCGACGCGGTTCATCGATGCGAACTTCGAGGCGGACGCGGCCGAAGGCGCTTCGGCCCATCGGACCCGGGATGGAGAGATCGTCCATCTCAAGGTGGCCGACGCGCACGTCCTGATCGCATCACGCGAGGATCTGCTCACGGCCTGGAAGCCGAGCCAGGCCCTGGCGGACGGACTCTCGAAGGGATTCGGTCCCGACGCGACGAAGGGGATGCGGCAGGCCGACGTGGTGATTCGAATCGACGGCGGAACCCTGCAGTCGACCCGCGACGCGGCGATCGACGCGGCGGAGGCCAATGCGCCCGCGGCGGGCATGGCCGGTCTCGCGGACTTCGGGATGGGGTCGATGATCGATCGGCTCGGGTCGGACGCGGCGGAACTGGTGATCGCGGTCGACGTCGATGCGCTGGCGATCGGGGTCCGCAGCTGGACCCGCTTCGATGCGGGCGGGCCCATGTCCGCACTCGCGGCGAAGATCGAGGCGCCGGCGGCTGGTGCGTCGGAATCGGTGCTCGATCGCCTGCCGAACCAGCGTTTCTACATGGCGATGGGCGTCGACTTCGACGGCCTCGGTGGTTACCCCGGCATGATGGAACTGCTCTCCGTCATGGACGTCGACGCGACGATCATGCCGGACTGGATGTCGAAGATCGGACCGTCCATGCACGGCATGGAGTTCGCGATGTACCCGAGCAAGCTCGGCGTCGCGATGGGCGGAGCGTTGAACGACGCGTCGCTGATCCTCCTGACCGACGATCCGGATGCGGTTCGATCGGCGATGGCCGACGCCGTTCCGGCGATGTCGGGCGTCACGGGCGCGCTCGAACGAAAGACGACGTGGCAGAACGACGTGAAGCAGCGCAAGGGTGGCGTCGCCGATGAATTCGAGATGACCGCGGCGATCGCGAAGGCGAAGCAGCGGGACGACTCAGGAACCGTCGGTGATGCCTCGCTCCAGCTGACGGTCGAGAAGATGATGTTCGGTCCGCGTGGTCTCAAGGGCCTGGGGCGGGTGGTCGGAGGCGGCTACGTCATGACCTTCAGTCGCCGGCCGGACGTGCTCGCCCGGGCGGTCGAGGCCGGGACGACCGCGCCGGGGCTCGACGCGGATCCGACGCTGACGTCGATGCGTTCCTGGCTGCCTGCGAATCCCGACGTCGAGATGTTCATCGACGTCGGCCAGCTCGGCCGACTTGCTCGGCAGGTGGCGAGTCTCGTTCCCGGGGCCGACGGCATGGTGCCCGAGCTGCCGACGGACATGCCACCGATCGGATTCGGACTCGCGTTCGGTCCGGCCGACGGCGAGGCCCGTCTGGAGTGGGCGATGGTCGTGCCGAGCGAGGTCGTCGGCCTCGCGGTCGGAAACGCCATCTCGCAGGCGATGGGAGACGTCCGGGGCGAGGGCGGCGGATGAGCGGGGCCCGCGTCTGGCGTCTGGGACACGATCGGCGGGTGACGCTCGAGCCGTGGTGCCTGATGGGCGTCCTGAACGCGACGCCGGACAGTTTCTCCGATGGCGGCGACCATCTCGACCCCGAGCGGGCGATCGCGACCGGGCTCGGCATGATCGAGGCCGGTGCGACGGTGCTCGACGTTGGCGGCGAGTCGACCCGGCCCGGGGCCGCGTCGGTCTCGGTCGACGAGCAGATCGCCCGCGTCGTGCCGGTGATCGAGGGCGTCCGCCGGCAGACACTCGGTGAATCGGTCGCGATCACCATCGACACCACGCGGGCGGCGGTCGCGGCGGCTGCGTTCGACGCGGGTGCGGATGCCCTCAACGACGTCTCGGCGGGCACCGAGGACGCCGGCATCCTCGACCTGGTCGCGGAACGTGACCGAGGCGTCGTGCTGATGCATCGATTGAAGCGACCGGCCGACGACTCCTACAGCGACGCCTACGAACGATCGCCGGTCTACGCCGACGTCGTCCGGGACGTGGCGTCCTTCCTGCGGAGTCGTGTGGAGGCCGCGATCGACGCGGGCGTCGACCCGGCATCGGTGGCGATCGACCCCGGGCTCGGATTCGGGAAGACCGTGGAGCAGAATTTCGACCTGGTCGCCGGACTTCCGGTGTTCGTCGAGACGGGCCATCCGGTTCTGGTCGGCGGGAGTCGGAAGAGCTTTCTCGGCGCCGCCTCCGGCATGACCGAGGCACGCGATCGGGATCCCGAATCGGCCGTGCTCGCCGTCGAGGCGTGGCGTGCGGGGGCCCGCTTCTTCCGGGTTCATGACGTGGGGATCCACGAACGATCGCTCCGGATCGCCGCCGCGGTCGAGCGGGCGGGACGAGTCGAGGGCGGGTGATTCCGATTGAATCGGCCGCCTTGGGGCGTCCACCCCGTTCCGCGTCGAGGATCGGCCTCGGGCCCGACCAAGCGGTCTCCGAACGGCTACCATTCCCAACCGAATCGCACGGTCGGAGGTGACCGGCGAGACCCATTCACCACATGATTCCGCCTCCAGCAGGCGATCTTCAAGGAGCCGTTCGAATGGCCAGCACCGCCGTCTTCGAGTTCACCGACGCCAATTTCGAAACCGAGGCCATGCAGTCCTCCCAGCCGGTCCTCGTCGACTTCTGGGCGGAGTGGTGCGGCCCCTGCCGAGCGCTCGCCCCGACCATCGACGAGCTCGCCGGTGACTACGAAGGTCGCGCCAAGGTCGGCAAGGTCGACGTCGATTCCAATCGCGAAGTCGCCGCCAAGTTCCAGATCATGTCGATCCCGACGATCGTCATCATGAAGAACGGCGAAGTGGTCAAGAAGGTCGTCGGCATCGCTGACAAGGCCGATCTCGCGGCCGCGATCGACGCCGCGATGTGATCCCGGCACCGTACCGATCCCACGATCGACGCCGTCGCCCGACCCCCGCGGTCGGGCGACGGTCTTTTTGGGACTTCCCGTCGCTGCACACTCGATGCCGACGGCCGGATTCGCCAGAATGAGACGATGCCCAATCTGCATCGAAGTTCGTTCCTCCTTCTGGTGACGCTCATGACCATGCTGACCTCGCATGCGGTCGGATCCGGCGACCCGACCCCGATCACCACCAACGATCTGCTCCGCCTGCGGACGATCCGAGACGTGGAGGTCGACCGCCTCGGTCGATTCGTGATCGTCTCGGTCGAGTCGTTCGAACGAACCGGAGACGCCGACGGGCCGATCCGTCCAGGTGATTGCGCGATTCGTCGCCATCTCTTCCGAATCGATCTCGAAGACGTCGACGCGACGCCTCGGCAGCTCACGTTCGGCGACCGACGTGATTCGAGTCCGGAACTATCTCCGACCGGAGATCGGCTGGCGTTCGTCCGGGCGGGCGAGTCCGGTTCCGACGACGACCAGGACGCCGGTGCCCAGATCTGGATCCTGCCGCTCGACGGTGGCGAGGCCCGCCAGGTGACGCGATTCGACGACGGGGCCGGTCGACCACGCTGGTCGCCCGACGGGGCGTCACTGGTGGTGGAGTCCCGACGCCCGCTCGCGGAGATCATTCGCGAGGATGGCGCACCGGGCTGGGCGCCCACCCGCCCCGGACGCGTCCGGCATGATGAAGACGATCGAGTTCAATCGGAGGCGAACGGCGTCCGACCCGATCCCGGCGGGACGCTCGCCGAAGTCCGGGCCTGGCTCGAGGGGAACACCGGCGAACGCAATCCCCGACTCGTCGACCGGATCGCCTTCCAGGGCGAGAAGGCGATCGAGGAACGGGTTCGACTGCGACAGATCTACCTGGTGCCCCTGGGCGACGACGCGGGACCACCCCGTCGTCTCGGACGCGGGGTGGTCGACCGATTCGACCCGACCTTCTCCGTCGACGGCCGGAGCGTCTTTCTGGCGGCCCGAAGCGGCAAGGTCCATCCCGACGAGATCCTCGACGCGCGACTGGAGCGGGTGGATCTCGCGGAAGAAGCGTCATCGACGGTGATTCTGGAGACGGTCGGGTGGGCGTTCACCGATCCCATCCCCGGTCCGGACGGAAGTCTCATCGCCTTCAAGGGCCGGCCCTCCGACGAACCGTTCTACCGCGGTTCGCGCATCGGGCTCATTCCCGTCGCCGGCGGCGAACCGATCTGGGCGACCGACGGGGGGGAACTCGACGTCGGTGATTTCGAGTGGTCCAACGAGGCCGCGAAGATCCTCTTCACCGCCGCGAACGCCGGCGCCGTCCCCTTGTACGCCGCCAGCCCCGCGACCATCGAACCGGTCGAGATCGTTCGGATTCGAGACGGTCTCCCCACGCAGGTCGAATGCTTCGCGGTGGGTGGGGACGTGATCGCCTGGGCGGAGTCGTCGTCGGCGAATCCTTCGGTGTTGCGGGTCCGGAACGATGGCATCGAGCGGCCGGTCTTCGATGCGAATCCGTGGCTGGCCGACCGCCTCGTGGTACGTCCGACGGAGGGTTGGGTGGATCGACCGGATGGTCGTCGCATCCAGTACTGGCAGCTCCCCCCGCTCGGAATGGAAGCGGGGGACACCGCGCCGATGATTCTCGCGATCCACGGAGGTCCCAGCGCGATGTGGGGTCCCGGCGAGGCGACGATGTGGCTCGAGTGGCAGCTCTCGGCAAGCTGGGGATTCGGCGTGGTCTATTGCAATCCGCGCGGCTCCGGTGGCTACGGCGAGGCGTTCCAGCGGGCGAATCATCAGGACTGGGGTCCCGGCCCGGCGTCCGACTGTCTCGCCGTCGTCGATGCGGCGTGCACTCGGGAATGGGTCGACGCCGATCGACTGGTGATCACCGGGGGTTCCTATGGGGGATACCTCACGGCATGGATGATCGCGCACGACGATCGGTTCAAGGCGGCGGTCGCACAGCGCGGCGTCTACGACCTCGGGACGTTCTACGGCGAGGGAAATGCGTTCCGGCTCGTGGACTGGGCGTTCGGTGGTCGTCCGTTCGAGCCGCGTTTTCGGGAGCTCATCGAGCGCAACAATCCCTTCGACGACGTGGCGGACATCAAGACCCCGCTGCTCGTCCTCCATGGCGAACAGGATCTTCGCACCGGGGTCAGCCAGTCCGCCATGATGTTCCGAGCCCTCCGTGATCTGGGGCGGCCCGTCGAATACGTTCTGTATCCGGACGCCGGCCACGATCTCAGCCGATCCGGAGACCCCGTGCAGCGCATGGATCGGCTGGACCGGATTCTCGAATTCTTCACGCGATTCGTCACCTCGAAGCGGGCGACCCCGCCTTCGACCGCGGTGGATGGCTCGGGGACCGACGATTCCGGGGCTTCCTGATCGATTCGGGCGGGTCCGGGCGAAATCTTCCGCATTCCTTGCCGCGGAGGAGGGAGGGGGGTATTCTCTTCCCCCTCGGCCTCGGGCCGATCCAAGCGACGTCGGGCCCCATCCCGCCGTCGCATCAAAGGGGCCGTAGCTCAGTTGGGAGAGCGCTTGCATGGCATGCAAGAGGTCGTCGGTTCGATCCCGATCGGCTCCATTCGACGCGACCCGCCCGATTCAATCGTGGCGGGTCGTGCTGTTTTCAACCTTCCGTCCCCGGAGTACGGCGAAACGTGCTGTGGAAGGCCCTTGAGGAGACGTGGGCTGGTACTCTCTGACGCCGCGGAAGTCTCCGCGACACATCAAAGACAGCGGCCGGATCCGATTGGACCTCCGGCCGGAGGGAATGCGACGATGAGCGAGAGCGGATTCGAACGACGTGAAGAGGGCTTCGAAGCCAAGTTCCATGCCGAGGGCGATCAGAAGTTCCGACTCGAGATGCGTCGCGACAAGCTCTTCGCCCAGTGGGTCTCGGGTCAGCTCGAGCTTTCCGGTGAGGATGCCGAGGCGTATGCCAAGACGGTGATTCGCGCCGATCTCCAGGAGCCGGGCGACCAGGACGTCATCGCCAAGGTGCAGGCCGATCTCGCCGCGAAGGGCATCGAGATCTCCGCCGCCGAGCTCCAGGAGGAACTGGACCTCTGCGCCGAGGACGCCGCGGCCGAGAACGGCTGAACGGCTCCCGGGCGATCGATGGCTTGATTGGACTGATGACGAGCCGGTCGGATCGACCGATCGGCGGCATTTCCGCGTATCCGGCTCCTACGCGATGATCTGGCGGATCGGCGTGGCGCCCTCGACCCCGACGAGCTTCTTGTCGAGGCCGGCGTGGAAGTAGGACAACGCGTTCGGATCGAAGCCGAGCTGGTTGAGGATCGTGGCGTGGAGATTCTTCACGTGGAAGGGGTCCTCGACCGCGGCGGAGCCGAGTTCGTCGGTCTGTCCCACGCTCACCCCGCCCTTGATGCCGCCGCCCGCCATCCACATCGTGAAGCCGGCG
>NYVS01000173.1 GCA_002684755.1 Phycisphaerae bacterium | reverse complement strand
GACTCGCCACGGCGCTCGGCCCGATCGAGGTCCCTCGTTCGGCGGCCCCCGGAGCCACCCGGCTCGAGTCGACGATCAGCGAGATCTGTTCGCAGTACAAGGTCGTCCCCAAGATCGACGGCCGTACCGGCAGCAAGCTCCCGAGCAACAGTCCGCTGAGCACCATGGCCGGTGGCCGGGTGGAGCGGATCATCTGCGAACTCGAATTCATCGCGGACACCGAGACCGCCATCGACGTGATCCGCGACCTCGAAGCGGAGCCGGAGATCGAATCGATCAGTGAACTCCGTCTCGATCTCGTCGACGACGGACCGGATCTCGAAATCCGGATCGTGGTCGAAGCGTGGATCGTGCCGAGGAGGAAGGCATGAGTCGCATTCCCACGTCACTCGGCTCGCTGTCCGAGATCCGATGGTCGGGCACGCTGGTCACGAGCGTGCTCGCGATCGCGATCACCGGCGGGGTGATCCTCGCGGAGATCCCCGGATTCCTCTCCGCGTTGACCACATCCTCCTGGACGACCCCCGACACCGACCCCGTCGCGGCGCTGGCGGCTCGTCACGCCGAGCAGGCCGAAATCAACCGACGGCGGTTCTCGGGACGCTCCGCGTTCATCCTGCCGTCACGTCCGAAGACGCGGCCGAAGCCACCGCCGAAGCGGGCACCCGTGCGTACTTCCGAACCCGAAACGCCCAAGGGCCCGCCGCCCCCGCCCGCGAGCTACAGCGGCCCACGACCCACGGGCATCCTCGGATCCCTCGTGCTCTTCGGATCCGCCGATGACGCCGTCGCGATCGGCGAGGAGAAGGACGGCGTCAAGGTGCTCGAGATCATGAGCATCTGGCGCGTCCGCCTGGCCCACCGAGGCGGCGAATACGAGGTCGATCTCCTCGAACGGAAGTCGGGCATGTTCTCCGAACCCGCCGCGCCCCCGTCCGCGACCAGACGATTCTTCGAAGGCGACGAACCCACGTCGGCGCGTGGCGCCGCCCCGTCACCGCCGAAGGCCCCCGTCGCCGAAACTCCCCGCGTCGCCGAGACCACCGACCCGATTGAACCGCCGATCGACACGCCGCCGACCTACGCCGATCCTTCGACGCTGCCCGACGCGATGTCCGATGACCAGATCGCCTCGCTGAGTCCCTCCGACGTGGTGATGGCGAGGAACCGGGTTCGAAAGGCCCTGCAGCGGGAGGATCTCGACCCCCGATCACGAATCCGACTCCAGCACGAGCTCGAGCAGTTGGAACAGACCACGCAGGAAAAGACCAGCGCGGAAAGCGCCTGACCGGCAATCGATCGGGATGCCACGTCGTTTCCAAGGCGTCTCCCCCGCTCAGAAGACCCGTTCGTCGATCGAGAGACTCTGGAGCCCACAGGGCCGCCTCTCGACCGACCGACCGACCGATGACATCGGTCCTCCCCGAGATCCGCTCGGTGCGGATCAAGCAAGGAACTCGACCGTGATGGCCCGAAGCAACGCACCCCTCACCGATCACTCCTCCCCGGCACCCGTCCGAAAATTCGGCCATCGAGCCATCGCGGCCGTGCTGCTGTTCGCTGGTGCGACCTGCGCTGCCACGACGGCGACGGCGACGGACGGCGGCGGTCGACCGGAGCGGAACGGACCGACCTCGCAACCCGCCGCGGTCGCCCAGGACGAGAACGCCCCCCGACGGGACGGACCCGCCACCGCGCCCGCCACCACGGACTCGGCGCCGGCTTCCGACCGAGGCCCGTCCACCGCTGCGAGCGAGGCTCGCCCCGAGACGGACCAGCAGTCCGCGTTGAGCGGGACCCGCCGGACCGTCGACGACGATCCGGTGCCGTTGAACTTCGACGGCGTCACCGTCTCCGAAGTGCTTCCGTACATCGTGGACTGGACGGGCAAGGCGCTCATGGTCAAGTCGACCATGCTCACCACGACCAAGATCACCCTGTTCAGCGATCGCCCGCTCGCGAAGCACGCGGCGCTCGATCTCATCTTCCAGGCCTTCCGGCTCAACGGCATCGGTGTGGTCGAGACGCCCGACCTGATCATGCTGAACACGATCATGGAGATGAACAACTTCCAGCCGAGCCTCGTGCTCGGACCGGAAGTCGACGTCACCCGGATGACCGAGGACGGAAGCCTCGTCACCAAGGTCTTCCGTCTCCAGCACGCGAAGGTGAACGACGTCGAATCGCAGCTCTCCGAAGGAGCACCCGAATACGGCAACCTGACCGTCGACGTGAACTCGAACCAGGTCATCATCGAGGGCGACATCGGCTGGGCCAAGCGCGTCCAGAAGCTGATCAACCTGCTCGACGTGCCGCCGTTCCTCGCCGTGAAGACGGAAACCTTCCGGCTGGCATATGCGGACGCCCAGACCGTTTCAGACATCGTCCTCGAACTCTTCAGCCCGAGCCCCAACAGCGGCTCGAGCGGCCGAGGCAACACCCGCGCGCCGACCTCTCGGAACCAGCGTGGCGCCCAGCAGTCGCAGCAGGACCTTCCCCAGGTCGGCACGAGTGATCAACTGCAGGTCAGCGTGCTGCCGCAGACCAACGCCATCACCGTGCGCGCGGAGCCGGAGATCCTGACGGACATCCGGTACCTCATCGAGACCGCGTGGGACATCCCACCGAGTCGGGAAGGCAACATCTTCCGCCTCTACGACCTGAAGTACACCGATCCGGTCAAGGTGAAGACGCTCCTCGTCGCCCTCCTCGAAGAAGGCGGCGGCGGTGGCGGCCAGCCCGCCGGCCGTGGTGGCGGCGGTGGATCCGCAGGCGCCGACGCCGCGGTCGCCGACATCTTCCGGATCGAGGCGTATCCCGATTCCAACCGACTGATCGTCATCTCCAAGACGCCCGACAACTTCGACTGGCTCGACTCGATGATCGAGGAGATCGATCAGCCGCTCAGCGTCGGCATGCCGGTCAACATCGAACTGAAGCACGCCAGCGCGATCGAGGTCGCCGACATCCTCAACGCCCTGCTCGCGGCCGCGGGCGGCGGTGGCCGAGGGATCCAGGCGCCCGATGAAGGCCTGACCGGCATCGACTTCGACAGCGCCGGCGGCGGCGGCGACACCGGGACCAACGACACTTCCGAGGAGATCACCTTCCCCTGGCAGTCCGGCCGTGGCGCAAACGGCGACGAATCCGCCGAAGTCTCCGCCCTCGTCGGCAAGAGCCGGGTCGTTCCCAACCCGGGCCAGAACTCGCTTCTGGTCCTCGCGACCCCCGAGATCCAGGACGCCCTGCTCTCGATCATCAACGACCTCGACCGTCCGGGCCGTCAGGTGATGCTCACCGCGACGCTCGCGGAGGTCACGCTGGGCGACGGCCTGAGCCTCGGCATCCGCGTCGGCTCCGGCATCCAGGCCAGTGGGGACAACATCGTCGGCGGCACCGTGGGACTCGATCTGACCAAGGGATCCACCAACGTCATCAACAACGACGGAAATCAGACGCCGCTCGGAACGACGACGGACAACTTCGCCTCTCCGTGGTTCGACACCTCCTTCCTTGAAGTTGGGACGAGCGTCGACTTCATCCTGCAGGCGCTCTCCGAACAGAACAACGTTCGAATCCTCCAGCGTCCGAGGGTCTTCACCAGCGACAACAAGGAGGCGAAGTTCTTCGCCGGACAGGACGTGACCTTCCAGACCGGATCGACCGCGAACGAGCAGGGCACCACCACGTCCTTCGAGCAGGAGGCGATCGGCATCGGTCTGAACGTCCGACCCCGGATCACCAAGGACCGAAACGTGGCGATGGAGATCGAGATCCTCCTCTCGAACATCGCCTCCACCGCGTTGGTCAACTCGAACCCGGTGGTCAACCGGCGTCAGACCACGACCACCGTCACGGTGAAGAACAACCAGACGATCGTGCTCAGCGGGATTCGACGTGAGGACGACACCGACGTCGAACGCAAGGTCCCGCTTCTCGGCGACATCCCGATCCTCGGCGCGGCGTTCACCAGCACCGAGAAGGCGAAGTCGCTGGTCGAACTCGTGATGTTCATCACCCCCGTGGTGGTCGACAACCCCGACGAGAACGACACCAACTTCAACGTCGACGAACGGAAGCGACTCGAGGAACTCAGCAAGCCGCTCGATGAAATGGCCCGGGAGCTCGCCAAGGGGCAGTTCTTCGACAAGATCGACGATGCGGAAGACAAGGACGATTCAGAGGAATCGAAGTCCTCCGGCGAGGCCGACGGCGACGCCCCGCCCCCGTCGACCGAGAAGTGAGATTCCGGAGACTCGTCGGCGCGGCCCTGATCGTGACCGCCGCATCGACATCGGGGTGCGTCGCCCGCGAGGTGGGACGTACCCCGGGTCGATTCATCACCCCCGAGCGGGCCGACCGGGAGGAATCGCTCGATCCGAACGACGTCTCCGCGGAAGTCGCCTGGCGTCGAATCGGCGAAGTCGACTACGACGACTTCTCGATCCCACTGTCCTCGCCCGACGGCCGGTACCTCGCGGTACGAAGCGGTGCTCCGCCGACCTGGTCCGCCATCCTCGCAAAGCCTGATGCTCGTCCCACCTCGGTGGTCTCGATCGAGATCCTCCGAATCGAGCCGGACGCCGTCGAACGGGTACGGACGATTCGCGGTCCCTGGCTGCTCGGACGCGGGGCCGATGCGAGAGGATTTCTCATCGAAGAGCAGCGGCCCGACGGGACCCGGCGAATCGGCCGCGTTCCGTGGTCCGGCGGAGAGCCCACCTGGCTCGTCGACGACGAGTTCGTCAACGCCTTCGCCACCATCGGTCCGGACGGCACGCTCGCCTGGAGTCGACGTCGGGTCGAGGAATCGTCCTTCGACCTCATGGTGCGTCGTCCGGACACGCCCGACTGGCGACTGGAGCGACGCTTCGAACGATCCTGGATCGACCCGGTGCTCGCCGATGACGGCCGGACGATCTTCGCGCTGCGACGCGGCGACGGCACGGTCGAACTCGGCTGGTCAAGGCTCACGGACGAGGCTCGCTTCCGGGACGGGATGATCACGCACCCGATCTCGATCCGGACCAACGAGCGGCTCGTGCATGCGATGCTCTCACCACAGGTCGGCATCGAGGCATCCCCACCCGGCGGGCCGCCGCGGATCATCTTCCTGCACCCCGATCTGCAGCGGCTGGTCGAATGGTCGCCGGAACGTGATCTCGCTCGACCGTTCCCCGAGGACGTGATCGTCGCGTCGATGCTCGATGAAGACCGCGGGATCGCGGCGACCGACGATGCGCTGCTGTTCGTGGAACTCGCGCCCTCCGGCGGACTTCCGCCCGCGAGCATCAGAGTCGCGGAAACCCTCGCGATCCCCAGAAGGTCGGGCATCGAGACCGACCCGATCCTGCTGCTTCGGCCGGGCTCAGGCCGCTTCGAGATGTTGCTCGCTCGTCTCCGCGACGCGAACTGACCGCGCCACCATCCTCATTGCGCCGTCGGCCCCCCGGCCATGCCGCGTTCCGATGCGCCCCTTCCGAGCGGATTCGATCGGCGGGAACGGCGGCTACAGCTCTTCTTCGTCATCATCGTCGTCGTCGTCGTCGTCGTCGAAGAAATCATCGTCGTCCTCCTCCTCTTCGTCGTCGTCCCCGTAGACCTCCTTGTCCTCCTCGTCATCCTCGTCATCCTCGTCCCCCGACCGACGCTTCTTCTTGCCGTTTCCGTCCTCGTCGTCCTCCTCGTCGTCGTCCTCCTCGTCGTCGTCCTCTTCTTCGTCATCTTCCTCTTCGTCGTAGATCCCG
>NYVS01000172.1 GCA_002684755.1 Phycisphaerae bacterium | reverse complement strand
TGGAACTCCTCGTCGCCATGCAGATCGATCGAGTACTGACAGTCACCGAAGATGAAACCATCCTCGATCGCCGCATCGATCCGGGGCATGAGGTTCCTGACCGCGATGACCTCCACCATCCTCTTCACCTTGGACCGAGGCACCAGTCGGATCGTGACCCTGGTCACCACGCCGAAGAGTCCGTACCCGCCGATCGCGAGGGCGAAGAGATCACGATTCTCGGTTCGACTGCACACCTTCAAGCGTCCATCGGCGTCGATGATCCGGAAGGACTCGATGTCCGAAACGAAAGGCGGAAATCGAAGGCCCCGGCCATGGATGTTGGAGGAGAGCGAACCCGCGATGGAGACATGGTCGATTCCGGTCTGCTTCTGCCGCACCGCCCAGATCGTCTCACTCCCGTCCTGAACGGCGTGGAGGTAACCGATCAATTCCGGCCACATGATCCCACCCTCGACCTCGATCAGACCGTTCCGACGATCGAATTCAACGATCTGATCCATCCCACGAAGATCGAGATGCACGGTTCCGGTCCCGAACTGCTGACCCCCCATCGAATGCCGGCCTCCGGCCATGGAGATCGAATCGCCCGCCTCGGCCGCGGTCAGGATCGCCTTCCGGACCTCCTCCTCCGAACGTGGCGAGAGAATGGACTTCACATGGGTGGGATTCAGACGGGATTGAGCATCATTGACATCAGGCATGAAAACCGGCTCCTTTGATGGACGCGGTCATGGGTCAGGAGGTTCTTCATTCGCAGCCGGCGAGCACGATGTTCTCGCCATGAGCGAGGCTGGCCCCGCGGTTCTTCTCCGCGAGTAATTCGGATCGCAGGTCCTCGGTGGTCCGGTGCGTCATGAGTTGGAGCCCGCAATCCGCCAGTAATCCGGGGATCACCTCGGGACTCGACCCCCAGGTGAACCGCTCGTTTCGAAACGCCAGCCACTTCGTGGCGAGCAGTCGTTGTTCGGCGAAGTCCCACCGCCCGGACGGCGTCTCTTCCATGTAGGTGAACAGGATTCGTGAGTCCGATGATCCCCCGCTCACGAACCGCAGCAGGTCGCGGACTCGGCGTTCGCTCAGGTACATGGTCAGTCCCTCCGCGACGAACAGGGTCGCGGCGTCCGGGTCGTAGTCAGGACATCCAGCCAGCGCACCAGTGATGCCATCCTCTTCGATGTCCGATTGGACGAAGACACATCGCTTCGTGGACAGGTCGAATCGCTTCACCGCGGCGATCTTGACCGCCTGGGTGGCCGGGTGATCGACCTCGATGACGGTGATGCCCGGGTGATCGGCCGCCACCCGAAGGCTCAAGGTGTCGAATCCAGCGCCGAAGACCACCATCTGCGAGACCGAGGACAGAACTTCGTTTCGAACGGTCGATTCGATGAACCGCTTGCGAAGCATCTGGTGCAGGTAGATCCCCGGTATCGAGATCGCCTGCAGGAGACCCGCCTTCCAGAGCAACATGCGACGTTGCAACCACGAACCTGAGATTCGCTCCGGCCACTCGAGGCATCGGATCATCTCCACGGCGTCGCCTGCAAGCCCGCTCGGAACCTCGCTCCGCAGGCGTGAATGATGGGACGTCCAGTAGACCCCGTTCAGAACGAACTTCGCCGTGTCACTCGGACGATCGTGTCTCATCAGAAACCACCGTCCCTGGCGATCGTCGAAAGCAGATCCGATGCGACCTGCCGGGCGGCATGTCCGTAACCCGGTCCGAAGAGCAACCAGTGATTCATCAGGTGATGGAGCCGCCCCAGGCCGATTCGAACCTCGGAGGCATCCAGGACATCGGGGCCCTCGACCTCGACCAGACGATCGAAATAGGCGGACTCGCAGACCGAAGGGAAGCCTCCGAAGAGACGCATCAGGCCGAGTTCGAAGAGCGGATCGCCGTGGGACACCGCGGGGTCGATCACCATGATCCCCCGATCGGGCGTGGCGTGCACGTTGCCTGACCACAAGTCTCCATGAAGCAGGGCCGGCCGGATTCCGCGGGGCAGGATTCCGGCAAGATCCTCATCCAGTCGCGCGAACAGCTCTCGATCGATGGAATCCAGCAGCCCCGTCTCATCGAGCCGCCGCCGCATGGGACCGAGACGTCGCTCCGACAGGAAACGCGGCCAACTCGAAGCGTCACTCGCCGGCGAATTCTCCTGACTCGTGTTCCCGAGGTGATTGTCGTGGTCGAAGCCGAACCGTTCCTCATCGCTCGACGCATGAAGATCAGCGAGGCGATTTCCGAAATCGATCCAGTCCGCCTGCGAAGGCCGGATCGAATCACCGAGGTCCTCGAGTACCAGCATCACCGCTTCGGGCGACGTTCCCACGCCCATGACCTCGGGTACCGGGAGGGTCCGGGTCGCGGCGATCGCGGTCAGACCCGCCGCCTCCTCGTGGGCCCGCGATTCGAGGTGGCCGGGCGCCGCTTCCGCCCGGGTCGAGATCTTGACGATGACGGTCCGACCGTCGGCGAGTCGGAGTCGACGAACGTCCGCGATGCAACCCCCGCCGCAGGAAGTCGATTCGACCACCCTCGAGGGAATTCCAATCTCTCCGAGCATGACATCGATCCGAGAGGGACCACTCACACCGGTCATGGATCCTGCGCCGTCAGAAGATCGTCGAGAAGCGATTCACACGCCGCCTCGATCAGGTCGTACATGTGCACGAACCCATCCTCGCCGCCGTAGTACGGATCGGGGACTTCATCGAGATCCTTGGATGGATTCCACTCGAGCAGGAGACGGACCTTTTCATCCTCCGTACCGAGCTCGACCATCGCCTGGTGGTTCGCACGGTCCATGCAGACGATCACGTCATGGTGATGCAGATCGCGATCCCGAACCTGCCGCGCCTTTGAATCGACGGCGTGTCCGCGACGAGCGCCCTCCGCCCGACTGCGTGGGTCCGCCCGATCACCCTCGTGCCATCCGCCAGTGCCCGCGCTGTCGATTTCGAAGCGACGCTCCAGATTCCGACGGGTGACCAGGGTTCGAAACACCGCCTCCGCGGCCGGCGACCGGCAGATGTTGCCAAGACAGACGAAAAGGATCCGGGTGGGCTCTGGAGTCATGTCGTCCACACCGTATCGTCCTCGATGATGGATGCAAACTTCGACGGAAGGTCACGTTCCGCCACCGTCCCGGATGCTTCAAACCGCCATGAAACGCCGCCGAAGACGTCACCCCCTGGCAGGGACGGAATGGAGAAATCCTTCACTCGGCATCTTTCTTGCTGTTCCAGCCTTGGTTCCCCTAGACTGTGGAGGCCGGTTTCGACCGGAATGCTCTCTCACAATCGGGGCCGACTGGTATCGACCGGACGATGACTTTTCGTCGTGGCGCGTCGTGGAGCATCCCTGCCACGTAAAAAGGATGCAAACTTTTTATCTGCCAACACGCAGTACTCCCTCGCGGCCTGATCGCCGTGATGGAAACCCACCTGACGCCCGATGGGGCGGGTTTCCATAAAACATCGGGCTGGGTCCAAAGGGCTGGCATGCCTCGGAGGATCGAGAAATTCGTATGCCTTGTTCCCGGCTTGGGTTGTTCGCCCTCCGGGTCGGGAACGAGATCAAGGGTGAACTACACGCGTAGATGCGGCGTTCAGCACGTCTTGGCACGGGGGTTCGAATCCCCCCGGCTCCATTTTCAAATGCCTCGTCACGGGAAATCCCGTGAACAAGACACCCATGTCCCCGAGACGAGGCCAACGAGATCCGCGAGCAGGGATTGGCGACCGCCATTCCTGCTTGGTTACCTCGCAGCCATTCAACCGGATTCCGACGTGGCTTTCGCCTTCATCGGTTCCTGACAATCCGGAAACGCCCGGTGCAGTTCGGATGGGACCCAACTGGGGTCCTGGATGATCGTGATGTGCAAACCGTCACCGTGCCGACCGCGAACCGATGATTGAGCATGAACCTCGGTCGATCGCGAGCCGTGGCCAGCCCTCTTGGAGAGTCTGCCCCACGTTCCGATTGTTCGAAAACCGCCCGCTGAGGCATCAGAAACGCTTTTTTGTGACTTTTCCCTGAATTGATGGTCGGTCGAGGCCCTGAATTTCGTAGATCGACCGGGGACACTCACACATGAGCCGGAACACTTCATCCCAAACCGCCGCTCAAGCCTCACTGACCGATTGGTCAATGGTGCTCGATAGCGGGCAAGTCGAATCTCCGACCCGTCAGGCCTCGCTTGATCGGCTCGTTCGGCGGTACTGGGGCTCCATGCTCGCCAAAGCCAAGGCATCCGGCCTTTCCGAACACGACTCCCATGATGCGGTTCAAGGCTTCGTGGCAGACGTGTTGCTGGAACGAAACCTTTCCGGCTCGGCCGACCCGGACCGAGGTCGGTTTCGAGGTCTCTTGTCGCAATCGCTCAGCAACTACCTGCGAGATCGGCATCGACACGACCGAGCCGCCAAGCGACACCCGACCACCGGACGAGTCCTTTCCATCGAAACGGCAGACCAATCCGCAACCAATCGACCAATCGACCCCGAGTCCGCTTTCACCCGCCATTGGGTGGCGACCGTGCTTCGAAACTCGGTCAAGCGGGTTCGGGACGACTTCGAGTCCGGAGGAAGAGAGATCGAATGGCGAGTTCTTGAAGCCCGCCTGATCCGTCCGATGATCGATGGGGCCAGTCCCGTTCCCTACCAGGCTCTGGTGGAGGAACTGCAGCTTCGAGGACTCCCTCAGGCCGCCGCCTATCTGGTCAATGGAAAACGCGCCCTCGGACGAGCCATCCTCGACGAGATCGGCCACACGGTTCGTGACCCCGCTCTGGTCGAAGATGAGATTCGCGAACTCCTGCAACTCCTGGAGACTTCAAACCGATGACCGAAGTCCATCCTCAAAATGAAACCGACGCCGGAGCGGCCGATCCATTATCCGCTTCCCTTCGTTGGGCCTTGGCATTCGGTACCGAACCGGATCGAAGTCCGCTCGACTGGATGGCGATCGAACTTGATCCTCACGCCAATGACGCGGCGGATGCCATCACTCGAGCGGATGAAGATCTTGAAGTCGATCTCGGGCGACTTCATCTGCTCAAGAGCGGCTTCAAGACGCTGCGAGTCGGCAGTGAGGACCCGGGCGATCGTCGACTCGCCGCCCGGTTCTACGCCGCCACCATCGCCGCCGGCGTGGTACGTCATCGGCGCTGGATCACGAACCAACGACCGGCGCGAGCTCTGGCCGCGATCCAGGACCTTCGAAACGATGAGTCGATGCCAGCCTCGTTGCGAGCTCTGGCATCCTCCGCGGTGCAAGAGACCGAGACCCACGTGATCTACGAGCCGGCCCGGGAATGACGGGATGACTCGGCATCAGACTCCTCACCGACGCTCTTCTCCCCGCCCGTCGGCGTCGTGGCGATCGGCAGATCAATGCGAAATGTGGTCCCGCTCCCCAGAGTGGACTCCACGCTGATTCGTCCGCCGGCCCCTTTCACCGCGGTGTAGACCGTGACCAGGCCAAGCCCGGTTCCCCGTCCGGATGGCTTGGTACTGAAGAAGGGTTCGAAGATTCGTTCTTCCACGGCCTTCGACATCCCGGTCCCATTGTCATCGACGAATATGGACACCCCGCCATCGGCTCGGTCGGCTTCAAAGGAACCTTCGAACGGCACCCTTTCAGCGTTGGAAACCCTGATGCGGAGGGAACCCCCGACCGGCATGCTGTCCCGAGCATTGGCCGCGAGGCACATGAGCATCTGTTCCATTCGAATTGGATCGATTCGAATGCGAGCGGTCGAGGTCCCCGGTTCCAACACCACCTTGATCGCCTGGCCGACCACCTGCTCAAGTCCTGACCTCATTCCTTCGATGAATTCCTCGGGACGAATCGTTTCCGGCCTGCCTTCACGGCTCTGACTGAATTCCAAAAGCCTGCGGAGGAGATCTGAAGACTGTGCGATCGCCCGATCGGCGTTGTCGAGGTTCGACAACGCCGTCTGCCGCATGGGGTCGCCGGACTCGAGGCCGAGACGCGACAAATCGAGCGACCCTCCGAGGACGGTCAGAATGTTGTTGAAATCATGAGCGACGCCACCGGCCATCCGCTGCATCGCCATCATCTGCCCGGAATGAAGACCGTTCGTCTCCTTCTGTGATCGGAGCATCGCCGCGGCAAGTTGGCGAACAAGGATGCTGGCCAGGCCGACTTCGATCGAAGTGGGATGCGGCGGTTCCTCTTGGAAGTCAAAACGCAGAAGACCCAGGGTCCGCCCATCCAAGATGATCGGATGAGCAAGGACCGACCGAACACCCTCAGCTTCGAAGACCACCCGCTCGACTTCCGGAAGATCGGCGACTTGTTTGCGGATCGGCTCCCTCGATTGGAGCGAACCGGCCCAGCCTCCAGAGTCATCGGCCCACTCGAATCGAGCCCAGCCATGGGCTCCAGACCGGAGATCGGAACCTACGGCGATCCATTCCTGCGATTTTGAACAGAGGTACCGGCCGTGCTTCTGGGGCTCGACATCGAAATGAGAGATCCTTCGGGCCCCCATGATCGCCCCCAGAGTCGCCAGCACCTCTGACAACGTGGTTCGCCAATCCGATGCCAGTACCAACTTTTCAGACACGGTGGCCACGCCGTCGATGACGGTCCGAACCCGGGTCGGATCCTTCTCGGCCACCAGATCTTCGTGTTGGGAAGTGGAACCACTCATCACTCTCGAAGATACTTCGAGCCAGCCCTGCCATCCTCCCGATCTCGGGAAGGCAGGTACATCGGCGACAAGTAGGGGTATATACCCCATGGCCGAGGCCTGATTCAGGTCCTGAAAAGCTCGTCTCGCGGTCAATCTCCGGCCATCGAGCCCTCTGCATCAAGGATGAAGTCGACCTGTGTCCGACCCAACAGGGTTCCTGTGGCAAATGCGATATCGACCAACGCAATCTGATAATCGGCGAGTGATCTGACCTCTCGGCTCTGGGCGTCGGCCAATCGACTCTGGGCGTCGAGAACATCGGTCGAAGTTCTCAGTCCCACGTCGAATTGACGCTGCTCCCCCGCCACCGTTCGGGCGGCGAGCACGGTTTCGAGACGAGCGGCCAGAATGGACTGCCATGACTGCCGAAGCCGGTCAACGGAGTCATAGACTTCCGAACGAATCGCCAGGCTTCGCGCAGATCGGGTCGCCAGCCGCTGCACCCGCTGAAGTACAGCCGCCGACAATCGACTTTCTCGAATCTCGTTTCCAATCGGAATTTCACCGTTCACTCCGATTCGATGGCTGTCGGAATCACCGAGGGCCGAATACGCAGAGCCGAAGCCGGTGTCATCACCCTGGATGGAATATCGATAGTCGAACGCGAACACCGGAAGCGCTTCGTTCCTCCGCAGGTCGACGTTCATGGCATCGATCGCCACCTGAAGTTCGAGCTCCAACATCTCCATGCGGTTCTCCACCGCTTCCTCGGCAAGAACCGAAGCGTCGAGTTCGATTCGCAAGGGATTCGGCTCGGTCGCGGGTTCCAGTCCCACGCCGTCAGCCAGCGGAAGGCCTGGGACGTTCATGATTCGCTTGACGACCCGTTGCTGTCGGCGGAGATCTCCATCCGCGCGAATGATCGACTCCAAAGTCCTCCCGACCCCGCTGCGGGCGCGGATGACCTCGATCTCTGGAATATCTCCCGCGGCGACTCGGCGCTGAGCTCGCTCCATTTGCGACACCGCCAGTTCATACTGACTCTTCCGGACTTCGAGCTCCCGCCACGCCGCGAAGAGATTCCAGTACGCCCGGTCCGAATCCGCGAGGATCCGCGTTGCGGCAAGCTTCAGTCTTGCATCCGCGATGTCGCGATTCCAACCCGCAATCCGGATCGACGCGGTGTTGGCATCGAGACCGGCGCCCCGCAGCAGCGGTTGTGCGATGGAGAACCGGACATTCGACTGCCAGGGTTCACGCTCGCCCAGGAGATTCGCGGCATTTCCAAGGTCGGTCCGGGTCGCGAGCGTGTCCAGTGTGATGTCACCACCGGTCGCCAACGGAAGTCTCAGCCCCGTGAGGAATTCATCGCTGCTGGTGGGATCCCCCTGCTCGAGATTGGTCGCGACCCCCTGGTCGTTACGGGTGTACCCCGCGAAGAACGTCGACTCGAACTTGGCCTGCTCGGCGGACAGATTCGCATTGGCGATCGCCGGAGAGATCATCTCGGTACGAAGATCCAGGTTGTTCTCAAGAACGGACCGACGAACGTCGGCGATCTCGATCGGACGAATCTCATCGGGTTCTTCAATCGGGACCTCTCGGTCGAGCATGGCTTCCATGGCCTCATCCGGCGCCTGGGGATCGACCGTGCTTCTGGCCATGAGATCGACCGGATCGATCCGGTTGATCCGTTCGGGTGCCGGATGCCAGTCTTCGGTGTCGTTGTCAAGGATGCCTACCGGCGCGCAGGCGGACAGGAAAGTCAGAGACAACAGGGTGCCGTACCGATTCATTGACGAGCGTGATTTCATTCGTGTCGCAGAGCCTCGATGGGATCCAATCTGGAGGCCTTGATCGCCGGGAATATTCCGAAGATCAGACCCACGGCAGCACTGAAGGAGAAGCTGACCACGATCGCCCAGAGCGGAACGTGCGCCTCATCCAATCCAGCGTCCGGAATGAGCGTCAGCCCGAAGGCCATGAGTTCACCGATGAGCACTCCCAGGGCACCACCGACCAGACAGAGCATCACCGCCTCCAGCAGGAACTGAAGCAGGATCTCTCCCGGGGTGGCGCCCACGGCTTTTCTCAGGCCGATTTCACGGGTTCGTTCGCTCACCGAAACCAGCATGATGTTCATGATTCCGATGCCACCGACCAGCAGGCTCACGCCGACGATTCCACCCGCGATCGCCGTGATGCCTGCAGCGAGCGCCTTGAATTGATCGATGAACTGGTCGATCGCCGCGACGTTGAACGTATCCGGATCTTCGGGACCGAGTCCACGCATCTTCCGCAATACGAATCGCACTTCACTTTCCGCCTCGGCCGCGAGATCAGGAGACTCGATCATGGCGGTCACTCGGAAGAAGAACTCCGGATTCTGAAGCCGCGCGGCCTGAGCGAACGGAATGAAGAGCTCCGCCGCGGACGTATTGATTCCAAACATCGTCGATTGAATCGTCTCGACCACCCCGACGATGAGATATCTCCGCCCTCCGATCAGAACGCTTGAACCGACCGCCTTCGTCGGAAGTCCGAGTTCCTCGATTCCCGCTTCGTTCACGAGGCACACCTGACGGGCCTCATCCTCATCGATGGAGTTGAAGGGTCTCCCTTCCAGCACCGATCGATTCTCGGTCTCGTGCCAGGCCGGCCGAATACCCGTCACCGTGATTCCTTCGAGCAATCGTTCGCCGTATTGGGCCGAGGTGCCGAGCGACGTGATCGGGGTCACGACCCGAATCGACGGGCAGTTGAGTTCGATCGCCTCGACCTCCTCCACCTTGAGACGAACCTCCTTCCACGGATAGAGATTCTTTGGTGCGTCGTCGGGACGGTCGGGGAAGATCAACAACCGATTCGCCCCGAAGGACTCGAATTCACCGAGGACTTTCTCCTTCAGACCCGCGAGGGCCGCGATCACCGCGGTGACGCTCGCGACGCCGACGATGATCCCGAGCGCCGTGAGCAGACTTCGGCCGAGGTTCGCCCGGATCTGCGAGAGGGCCAGGATGATCGCCTGAGTCCAGAACGAGAAGGAGATCACGCCTCACCTCTCTTCGAGTCGTCAGTGGTCGCGAGATATCTTCCCGCCGGATCCTCCGCGATCGGAAGGTCACTGGCGACCCGACCATCGTGGAGACGAATCACTCGTTCACAATGAGCGGCGACCTCATCCTCGTGGGTGACGATGATCACCGTCTGGCCTTCCTCGTGAAGGTCCTGGAAAAGTCGGAGAATGTCCGCCGTCGTGGTGGAATCGAGATTGCCCGTCGGTTCGTCGGCAAGAAGGATGGCCGGGTTGTTGAGCAACGCCCGCGCGATCGCCACTCGTTGCTTCTGGCCGCCGGACAACTGATTGGGTCGATGGGTCATCCGATCCCCCAGGCCGACCCGTTCAAGGGCGGCGGCGGCCCGGGAACGACGATCGCGACGACGGTCACCTCGGGCGTACACACTCGGCAATTCAACGTTGGCCAGAGCGGTCGAGCGATACAGAAGCTCGAAGGCCTGAAACACGAAACCGATTCGCTCGTTTCGAACGCGAGCCAGTTCGGCGGATCCCATCTCATCCGTCCGGCGACCGTCCAGCGTGTAGGTGCCGGCGGTCGGTCGATCAAGACATCCCAGCACGTTCATCAGTGTGCTTTTCCCGGACCCCGATGAACCCATGATGGCGACAAGTTCGTTCTTGCCGATCTCGAGGTCAACACCCCGGAGGGCGTGGATGGTTTCCACTCCCACCCGGTAGATCTTGGTGATGCCTTCAATCTTGATGAGCATGTGCTGACTCCGGAAGCGACCGCCATCGGCGTTCCTCAGAACGAAATCGAGAACTCGCCGCCCTCTTCGGCTTCCGAGCCGCCGGAATCGCTGCCGCTCTGCCGTACCCGGTCCCCATTCTTGAGCTTCTCCAGCACCTTGTACGGTCCGACGATCACCTGAGCGTCGACTTCGATTCCCTCGGCGATGATGGTCTCGGAAAGACTGCTGGGACCGATTCGCACCGGTCGACACACCGCCCTTCCCTCTTCAACCACGTAGACGACTGGAACCGTTCGCTTGGCCAGGTCGACCAGCGGATGGTCTCGGAGATCTCCAGAGAGTTCATCGACCTTGCGATCGATGACCGCCTGGCTCTCGACCACCAGCCCCTCGTGACGAGCGATCTCGATATCCACGTTGGCGGCCAGACCGGAATAGATCTGGCGACCATCGAGTTTGATCTGCACTTCGGTCTTGAAGAATCCCGACCCATCCCGGTCAAGGGATCGTTGAAGCGCAATCCGCTCCACGACACCACCGAAGACCTCGTTGGAATACGCATTGATACGGACTTCCGCCGGCTGGGTCGTCGCGATCTTGGCAATGTCACTCTCGGCCACCCGGGCATCAAGTCTCATGCGAGAGAGATCTGCGATGGTCATGATGATCGTCCCCGCGTTGTTCATCGTTCCCACCACCACCAGTTCTCCGACCTCCGCGTTCAAGACCGTGACCACCCCGTCGATCGGGGAGATGACCACGGTCCGTTCCAGAGCTTCGCGGGCCTGGTCGACATCGGCGTCCGCAGCGGCCAGCGAACTTTCGATCACGGATATCGCGATCTTGGCGGCTTCAACCTGAGCCTGGAGCTCCAGTGTGCGACTCCGGGCATCATCGAGCGCCTGACGGCTGATGTCTCCCGTTTCAAAAAGTGACTCCTGCCGCTTCAACGTCTCCCGAGCGTTTGCAAGAGAGGCCAACGGCCCCGCAAGTCGGGATTGTTCGCTTTGAAGTCGGAATCGCTCGGCGTCGCGTCGTGCCTTGGAGCTTTCAAGGCTCGCTTCAATCGACTCCGCATCGAGGCGAATGATCACATCCCCGCTCTTCACCACATCCCCCTCCCGAAAAGGAAGCTCGAGGATGCGGGCGGAAATTTCAGCCGAGACATCAACCTTGACGTTGGGTTCGATTTCACCGGGAGCGGAGACTCGCTCCACCAACTCTCGCCGGCGGACGGCATCCGCTCGAACTTCAAGACCGACTCCGGAACCGGAGCCAAAGGAGATCGACGGACCAACGAAGACCATCGTGGCGACGAGAGCGACCAGAACGCCGATCACCACGAAAAGAAAGATACGCAAGGCTTCTCCAAGCAGACCCAAGGATGAATTTCGCCTGTCGGCGAAGGGAGGCCCCGAAGACCTCCTGAGATCTTCCCACGATTGGGATTCGGGCGGAATCCATTTCAGGTCCAAACCACCGCTGGGTTCATCCCTGCCCCGGAGGTTACCGCCACACCGACCCGAATATCCAACGATCGATCAGTACCAACAATGGCTGGAGATGAAAAACACCCCCCGGCCTGGAAGGCCGAGGGGTGCTGAGGATCCTGGAATCGGTCCTGAAACCGATCCAATGTTCAGGATGCAGTCTGGCGGGTGGTGAAAAGCAAGGCCTTCCACCGGATCCGTCAGAGGGGATCAGCCGGGGCAGTTACCCCAGAGCGAGAGGAGGAGGCCGACGTCAGCACCGCTGACGAAACCGTCTCCACTCAGATCTTCAGGACAGCCACCACATTCGCCCCAGGCGGCGAGGATGGAGCCGAAGTCGGCACCGTTGACGATGCCGTCATCGTTGAAGTCGCCTTCGCAGTCGTCTCCATCACCGAGGGTGCCGTTGAGGTTGACGAACCATTCGATGTCGAAGCCGATGTCGGCGTAGGGGCCGAACTCGGTGATTCCGCAGCTATCCGAACGCAGATAGGTCGGACCATAGGCGACGTCAGCCGAAGTACCACCGGCGATCGCGGCAAAGCCGTCATCCGAAGCCGGAATCGCCAGTTCGATCACGATGGATGAACCATCGCTGAGATCGATGTCGAGACCACCATCGAGAACGGCGGTGCTGAAGTCGGCCCCACCGGTGTAGATACCCAGCGGCACGGAGGCGAGCAGGGTCAGGTCGGCGAGGGGCGCGGGATTTCCAGTCGGGGAGGACCAGACGTTGACCGCGCCTTCAAGGTAGCTGCCGGAGTTGACGATGCCGAAGTCGACGCAGTCCAGGGTGAACTGATTCGAACCAAGGTCCGCCGCCGAGTAGACGCGAGCCCAGGAGTTCTCCGTGGTGATGTTATTGGCCGCACAAGCAACGCCGTTGTCCTGCAGGACGGCACCGGGGTTGGTTGCGGAAGCGGTGTCCGGTCCGGGGACGTCGCAGGTCTGTGCCGGAATCTGCGGATCGGGCGTGACCCAGGAGACGGTCAGGGTTCCAGTACCAACGGCAGCCTGGTAACCAGAGACGCTGATGAGGTACTGACGACCCGAGGTGACCGGCGCGATCAGTCGTGATGTGTAGTCGACACAGCCGCCACCATCATCATTACAAGCGATCTCAGCACCTTCGAGGTTGGCCGGATCGAAGACGTCGCCGATTTCGCCCGCGTCCCAGAGGGTGAGCGCCGTATCGTAGGTCGCGGCATCACAGGTGGATGCCGTGAGTTCCTGAGCGCCCAGCTCGGTGATCTGGATCATGTACCAGACGTTGGCAGCACCGCCACCCGCACAGGTGATTTCCGGGCCGTCGTAGTTGGCCAGGGTGGTGTCGTAGGAATCGGATTCACCGTTGCTCAGCATGGTGGGACTGGTCGCACAGTCATTCGCGTAGGCAGGAGCGTCGCACGAGTATTCGTAGATGCCACAAGCGTCGATGGCGATGGCGACACAGCCACTGTCCCATTCGATATCGCAGCAGAACGGCTCGAGCTCGCAGGTCAGCGAGCAGCAGGTGACGTCGTCACAACCAGGGGTGGGGTGCTCTTCACCACAGCCACCGGTCGCACCAATGCATCCGGCGGGGATGTCACCGCCAAGAACGAAGTAGAAGTCCGCGGTATTGACCTCGGAGTGGCGAAGGCCGAGACCTTCGTTCCAGGTGGAGGACATGCCGGTGGGGACATCACCCGTCGCTGCCACCTTCAGAGTGAAGGGAGTCAGCGGGACGTCGGTTTCTTCGAGTGCCTGTCGATTGGCACAAGCACCCTCGACGTCTGAACCAGTGTCGTCCCCGGCGAACGGGGCGACGAAGTACCAAGCGGTATCCGTGCCGTCGCCGTCGGCGTCACCGTCGTCGAGGTTGATGTCGAACACGATTTCCGAGGCCCAGCCGGTGAAGCTGGATCCGGTGTTCCAGCAGACGTCGACGTCGACGTTCGAGAAACCGACGGACTCCACGTAACGACCGGGGTCACCCGTCACGACGACCTGTTCGTTGGCCGGGGTTTCACCCGCTGCGAAATCGACATAAAAGAGTTCGATGTCGCTGAAGTTGACATCGAATCGAACGGTGTCACCCGCGAACGCCGAGCCGGCGAAACCGACCGCCCCAAGGGCCAAACAAGACTTAATGAATTGAGACTGCATCTTTGATTCTCCTGAACAAGTCGTAAACACCGGATGAGACCGGCAACAGAAACGTACCCCGGAACCTCGTCACCATGACGATAACTTGTTTCGGGCCAATTCCTGAAATCAAAATCTCATTTCCAGCCAGATCAACAAACACCCCTCGGCCTGGAAGGCCGAGGGGTGCTGAGGATCCTGGAATCGGTCCTGAAACCGATCCAATGTTCAGGATGCAGTCTGGCGGG
>NYVS01000171.1 GCA_002684755.1 Phycisphaerae bacterium | reverse complement strand
GAGTCCGAACCCGAAGAGCAGGGTGAACAGGCCGAGAAACTTGTAGTGCCCGAACACGAGGTCGAGATAGGCGACGATCGAGTCGGCAAGGCCGCCTTCCAGTGTCCAGGGGCCCTTGATGGCACGGGAGACCGGCATCGCGAAGAACCGGACGTTCTCGATGACGATGCCGAGCAGGGCGACCCCGCGAATCACGTCGATCGCGGGAATCCGGCCGCGGCGTTCGATGGGGCGGAGTTGCTCGATGTCGGCCTCCGAATCGATGTGACGTACCGGGGACGTGGACCGTCGCGTTCAGGATCAGGTCGGGTGTGGGCCGGCGGCCAGCGCGGTGTCGACCGCCTCCTGGAAGCGGGCGAGATCCGAGAGATCGGGAAGCAGGACGTCGGCCCCGTGAGGGCGGAGCTGGTCTTCGGTGAATCGACCAGTCGCCACCGCGATCACTCGACAGCCGTTGTGATGGGCGCAGTCGATGTCCGCGGGCGTGTCACCGACGATCACCGTCTGGTGCGGATCGACGGCGAGGCCGAGTTCCTCGGCGGCGCGTCGGATCGCCAGAGGTGGCAGGCCGCGGCGGAGTTCCGCTTCGGAGCCCCAGGCACCGAAACGGAAATGATCGGGATCGAGGCCGGCGGCTTCGATCTTGAGGCGACCGGTCTCGGGGTAGTTGCCGGTGAGAAGCGCCGACTCGAGATCCGGATGTTCGTGGACCCAGCGGGCGGCGTCGCCGGCGCCCTCCAGCGCGTACACCGGACTCTCCTCCTCGATGATCCTCGCGAGGATGGCGCCGTAGGTTCTTCGAAACGTCTCGTGGCGGTCTTCCTCGATGGCGTGCCCGAGCTGCTCGAGCATCGCCCGCCAGATCAGGGGGTCGAGCCACCCGGCGGTGTCGAGCTGTTCGTGGTCCACCTCGTCCCCCGGGTGCCGGGGCGGGTGCAGTTCCTTCATCGCGAGCGCCATGGATCTCGGGCCCGCGCCACCACTGCGAAGCAGCGTGCCGTCGATGTCGAAGAGAATCAGCAAGGTGCTCGCTCCGGTTCGGGGATCCGCGTGACTGGACTCAGGCCACGGCGTCGCAGACCAGGGCCGCCGCTTCCGCGAGGTCACCGGCGGTCCGCATGGTGGGAATCTCGGTCTTGGCGTCCTCGAGGATCCGCCGGGCCGCATCGACCTCGGTGCCTTCGAGCCGCACCACGAGGGGCACCTCGAAGCCGACTTCCTTGGCCGCGGCGACGATGGCGGAGGCGATGGTGTCGCACCGCATGATGCCGCCGAAGATGTTCACGAGCACCCCGTTCACCCGGCCGTCGCCGAGGATGATTCGAAACGCCTCGGTCACCGATTCCTTGGTGGCGGAGCCGCCGACGTCGAGGAAGTTCGCCGGTTCGCCGCCATGGAGCTTCACGATGTCCATCGTGCTCATCGCGAGCCCGGCGCCGTTGACGAGGCATCCGATGGTTCCGTCGAGTGCGACATAGGACAGTCCCGACTCCTGGGCACGGATCTCCGCGGGGTTCTCCTCGGTGGGATCGTGCATCGCCTGGAGATCGGGGTGGCGGAAGAGCGCGTTGTCGTCGAATCCGAACTTCGCGTCGATCGCGAGCACGCGACCGTCGGGGGCATCGTCCGACGGGGGGGTCACGATCAGCGGATTGATCTCGACGATGCTCGCGTCGGTCGACTCGTAGAGGCCCGCGAGTCGCTGCATGATCGACGCGGCCTGCTGGATCTGGCGGCCGTGGAAGCCGAGTCGGGTCGCGAGGGCGCGAGCCTCGAACGCTTCGAGTCCGGTGCGGGGATCGATGGCGACCTTGAGGATCGCCTCGGGATTCTCGTGGGCGACGGTCTCGATCTCGACGCCGCCTTCGGCGCTGGCGATCAGCGTGTTGACGCCGCGACTGCGGTCGAGCGTCACCGCGACGTAGTACTCCTTCTCGATGTCGACGCCGGCGGCGACGAGAAGTCGATTCACCTCGATGCCTTCCGGCCCGGTCTGGACCGACACCATCCGGTTGCCGAGCATGAAGGTGGCCGCTTCGCGGGCTTCGTCCACCGAACGCACGAGCTTCACGAAGCCGGCCTTGCCGCGACCACCGGCGTGCACCTGGGCCTTCACCACCACGAGCGTCTCGCCCGCGGCGAGCAGCTGCTCGGTCTCGGCGACCGCATCCTCCACGGTCTCGACCATGCGGCCGGCGGGAACGGGGATGCGGGCGTCGGCGAGGAGCTGTCGGGCCTGGTACTCGTGGATCTTCATGGCGGGCTCGGTCGTGGGTGATCTGGATCGGGGGTCTCGGAGCCGATGCTCCGAGGAATCGTGCATGGTACTCGGAGCAGGACTCGATTTCCCGCATCGACGCCGTGCGGATCGATGGAGATCGATGAATTCGTCCGGAGCCCGGCTGGATCAGTCTTCGGCGGATCCCAGGCCGCGGGCCGCATCGATGATCCGCTTGATCCCGTCGGGATCGGGCACGTTCTGGATCCTGATGTCCGCGACGCCGTCTCCGGCCGCGCTGTCGATCTCGAGATCCCCGATGCCGACGATCCGCTGCCAGAAGCTCTGGGTGATGCGGATGTTCCGAACGTGCCGGTGAAGGACCTCGGAGGTGCTTCGCATCACGATGCCTCGTTCGTCGATCGTGCGTCGGGAGGTGATCCGGAGGCGATCCCATCGGTGCCCGAGCACGAAGATCCAGGTCATCCATCCGCCGCCCGCGAGCAGCACCGCGAGTCCGATCCACCACGTCCAGTGGGGGATGCTCGGCGAGGTCAATGCAAGCACGAGGAAGGCCGCCCCGGCAAGGGTGGTCGCCGAGGAGACGAAGCTCGCGATGGGGTGCCCCCGCACCAGTGCGGGTCGGGCGACCCGGAGGAAACGCTCGTCTCCGTCGGCCTGCTCGTTCGAATCGGGCCGGTCCGGATCGATCGTCTCGACCGGCACCACGGGCTGGACGCGATTGATGTCGCCGCAGTAGGGGCAGGCGATCTTCTCGACGGTGGGTTTCGCGGGAAACGACCGCTCACAGGCATCGCAGACGATCTCGACGGGTTCGGACATCATCGTCTCCAGTGCGGCATGCGCGGTGAATCACGGATTCTCGGCGTTCTCCATCCAGCGATCGGCGCAACGTCCGGCGTCCTGACCGGACACCTGTCCACCTCGCTCGGTGTAGGTGCCCTTCCACGCCTTCCGACGGATGATCTCGACGGCCTCGAGGAAGGCGTCGACATCGGTCTCGTCGTTGAACAGGCCGATCGACGCCCGGACGGCGCCGGCCGGATCGCCTCCGGCAAGGAGGCGATCGCTGTGGACGTGCGAGCAGAACCGACCGTTTCGAACGGCGATTCCGAACTCCTCGCCCAGGACCGCGGCGGTGAGCATGTCCGAGACGCCCTCGACGTTGAAGGGGACGATCGCGACGCGTTCCTCGAGTTCCGGCGGCCCGTACAGCGTGATTCCACCGATCCCTTCGAGTCCGTCCACCATGCGTCGGAAGAGCTTCATCTCGTGGGCGCGGACTTCATCCATCGTGATCCGCATCAGAAGCCCGAGCATGACCGACATCCCGATCGCCCCGCCGACGTTCGGCGTTCCGTACTGGTGCCGGTCCGGACTGGGGAGCCAGGTCGCACCGGTCTCGTCGACCTTGGCGGCGACGCCGCCCCCGGGGACGACCGGATCGACCGAATCGAGGACGTCGCGCGGGCCCACGAGGAAGCCGGCGCCGAAGGGGGCGTAGGCCTTGTGGCCCGCCGCCACGAGGAAGTCGATCGATGTCGGTTCGCCGGGGCGGCCCATGTCGATCGGGGCGTGGGCGATGAGTTGGGCGGCGTCCACGCAGATGAGCGCACCGGCCTCGTGGGCGAGCGCCGCGATCTCGTGGATCGGCGGCATCCAGCCGGTGACGTTCGCGGCGCCGGTGACCGACACCAGCTTGATCGGCTCCTGCCGGAGTGCGGCGCGAAGCGCGTCCATGTCGAGTCGGTGCTCGGGATCGAGTCCGACCCGGACCACCCGCCCACGCCGGCGGTGGGGGAGATCGCTGCTGTGATGTTCGAGGTCGGTGACCAGTACGGCGCCGGGGCGGGGTTCGACCGCGTGGGCGACGATCTCGCAGGCGGCGGTGGTGTTCGAGGTGAAGACCACGCAGTGATGCCGGAGGTCGGCGCCGACGAAGGCGGCGCAGGTTCGATACGCGTCCTCGAATCGAAGTGTCGAGCGTCGGGCGAGCTGGTACGACGCGCGATGGACGTTGGCGTAGTCGAGACTGAGGAAGTTCCGGACCTCCTCCATCGCGAAGTCCGGGGGGTGCGTGGTGGCCGCGTGGTCGAGGTAGACGAGGGGGCGGGTGGATCCGTCGAGCACTTCGACGGTGCGGCTCGAGATGGCGAAGTTCGACCGGATCGATGCCCAGTTCTCGTGGTCGACCATGGCGCGTTCGTCGCGTGCCGCGAGGCTGACGGGGCCCGGCGCGATCTCCAGTCCGGCGTCGGTCCATCCGGCGAATCCGCCGTCGATGCTGCACACGTCCGTGAACCCCATCCGCTGAAGGGTCTGGGCGGCGAGCAGGCTCCGCTTTCCGGTCGCGCAGTACAGGTAGATGGTCTCGGTCGGGGACGCCACCTGCGGGTGGATCTCCTTCTCGAGCGTGCCACGCGGGATCAGGATCGCTTCCGGGACGATGCCGTCCTGCCATTCGGTCGGCTCACGGACATCGACGACGACGGCCTTCGAGCCGTTCGACCGGAGCGTCGCCAGGTCGGTGGCATCGATCGAGCGAACCTCCCGACGCGCGGCGTCGCAGAGGTCGTCATAAGTGTGTGGGGGCGCGATCCGGTCCATTCCGCGATTCTATCACTCCGGAATCCGCGGGCGTCGTTCGAATCCGGGTTTCGGGCGTCAGCCCTTGGTCTGGACGAAGTGGAGATCGATGTAGCGGGCGACGTAGTCGAGGATGCTCGAGGCCTCGGGGATCTGGGGGTTCGAGGTCGGGCCCATCGGCTCGAATCGCATCCCGCGGAACCGTTCGACCGCGTCCGCCGGGCTGAGGCCGTGCTGAAGGGCCAGACTGAAGGCTCGGCAGAAGCCCTGGATCAGGCCGGACAGCGTCGACCCTTCCTTGCTCATCTTGATGAAGACCTCGCCGGGATTCCCATCGTCGAAGAGTCCGATGGTCAGGTACCCCTCGTGTCCCGCGATCGCGAACTTGTGGGTCAACGATCGGCGGGTGCTGGGAAGGCTCTGTCGGGGGGGATCGGCCATGGTCTGCATCTGCTCGCGACTCCTGAAGTCCGACTCGGCGACGCCACGATCCTTCGATGCGTCACGAGACGATTTGGCGCTCGGTCGAAGATCGTATCGACCAGCGGCGCCCGGTCGCTGGATTTTCGTTTCCAAGATCGAAAACGACCGCCCGCGAATCGAGGAGTCGCGGGCGGTCGTGGATGGCATCTCGCCGGAGCGAAGTCCGGGATCGATCAGGCTTCGGAGGTCTCGGCCGCGGGCTCGGTCGTCGATTCCTCGGCGGGCGTCTCCTCGCCACCTTCCGAGTCGGCCTCGGGGGCTCGACGGGCGGAGGGCTCGATCAGTTCGCCCTCGTTGTCGAATTCCATCTCCTCGGACTCCTCGGAGAGCGAGCGATCGGCTTCGACCACGATGTGGACCTGGGCTCGAAGATCCTTGTCGAACTGAATGACGACCGGGTAGTCGCCGACTCGACGGATCGGGTTCGCGAGCCGGACGGCCCGCTCGTCGACGCCGTGGCCGAGTTCGATCAGGCCGTCGGAGATGTCCCGCTGCGTCACGGAGCCGTAGAGGACGCCGCGGTCGTTGCAGCTTCGGACGAGCGTGATGCTCATCTCCTCGAGGGCGTCGATGATCTGCTTCCGCTCGCCGCGGACCTTCTCGAGTTCCGCGAGGGCTTCAGCCCGGGCGGCCTTGAGGGACTCGACGCGTTCGTCGGTCGGTGCTTCGGCGATGCCGAGCGGGAGCAGGAAGTTCCGGGCGTAGCCGGGCTTCACGGTCACGACGTCGCCGACGATGCCGAGGCTCTCGACGTTCTGGTTGAGCAGGAGGGTGATGGTTCTGGTGGACTTGGCAGGCATGGTGTTCTCGCTGTCCTCGTTTCCGGGTTAGGAGCCGTCGCAACAGGGGCGGCCCCAGCGAATGAGATCGGAGATTATGACAGAACCAGCCCTTGGAAGGAAGGGCTGGTTCGGTGCGGAATGCTCGATTTCGAAGGTCTCGGACCCCGTTTCCGGGACGACGAGGCCTTGCTGGATCGGTCTGGCGTCGGATCAGAACGGGATGTCGTCCGCATCGACGGCCTGATGTCCGCCGCCGCCGGATGCCTGGCCACCGCCGGCACCACCACCGCCGCCACCACCACCACTGAACTGCTGTCCACCGGCCGGGGCACCCGCGGAGGCATAGGAGCCGCCTCCGCCGCCACCGCCGCCGTTGCCGCCGCCTTCACGTCCACCGACGAACTGGAAGTTCTCGACGACCACCTTGAGCTTCGAGCGGTTTCCGCCGTCCTTGTCCTGCCACGAGTCGAGCTTGAGTCGGCCCTGGATGAGGACCGGACGGCCCTTCGAGAGGTACTGGGCCATGACCTCGGCCTGGCGGCCCCAGGACTCGCAGTCGACGAAGGTCGTCTCTTCGCGTCGTTCGCCGTCCTTGGTCTGGAAGGTTCGATTGACCGCGAGGCCGATGTTCGCGACGGTCTGGTTCGAGGGGGTGTGACGCAACTCGATGTCGCCGGTGAGATTGCCGAGCAGAATGACTTGATTGAAACTGGCCATGATTGGTCTCCGAGGTCGTGAATCACGGAGTTTACGCAGCCACTTCGGCGTCCTGCCCGCACCATGCCGAAAAGCGACCATTCGTCCACATTCGGATCGCCTTCACCCTCGAAATCAAACGCGGGGGGCGACCGATCGGTCGCCCCCCGCGTGGTGGACATCTGGAGCCGGATGGTCGGGCGATCAGCCCGCGTCGCCGGTCTCCGGGGCCGCGGTCTCCGCCGCCGCTTCGGCCGGGGCTTCCTCGGCGGGGGCTTCCGCCGGGGCCTTGGCCGCAGGTGCCGTCGCGGTGACGGTCGGGGCCGCGGTCGTCGCCTCGGCGGCCTGGGTCTCGCGGAGCTTGATCTCGTCCTCGAGGGTGGCCCGCTGGTCGGCGGCTTCGATCTCCTCGGTGGGAACGTGCTCGGCCCGGAGGACCATCGCCCGGAGGATGAGTTCACTCAGGTTGCAGTCCCGCTCGATGCTCGGGATGCGGGAGCGATCGGACTTGAAGTAGGTGAGGATGTAGAGCCCTCGCTTGTTGCTCGCGATGTCGTAGGCGAGTCGTCGTTCGTCCCACTTCTGCATCGCCACGACCTCGGCGTCCGCTCGATCGAG
>NYVS01000170.1 GCA_002684755.1 Phycisphaerae bacterium | reverse complement strand
TCCCCGAGCACCACGTTCTCGAGCACGCTGCCGAACCGGATCGCGTTCCAGATCTCCGGCTCCCCCTCCTTCGAGAGGTTGATGCACTTGGCGTAGCAGCCGCCTTCGATGTTGAAGACGCCGTCGTCGCTCCAGCCGTGCTCGTCGTCACCGACGAGATCCCGGTTCGGATCGGCGGAGAGCGTCGTCTTGCCGGTGCCCGAAAGGCCGAAGAAGACCGCGACGTTCTCCGGGTCCTCGTGATCGACGTTGGCCGAACAGTGCATCGGAAACACGCCCATGTCGGGCAGGTCGTGGTTCATCGCGTAGAAGATCGACTTCTTCATCTCGCCGGCGTAGCGGGTGCCGAGGATGATCACCTTCCGCTGCTCGAGGCTCTGAATGACCGCGAGGCCGTTCTTCACCCCGTACTTCGCGGGATCGTCGATCTTCAGATTGCACGCGTTGTAGATCACCCAGTCGGGCTCGAACCCCGCCGCGTCCTCGTCGGAGGCGTTGATGAAGAGCGTCGCGGCGAAGAGCGAATGCCACGCCTCCTCGGTCACCACCGAAACCTTCAGGCGGTACTTCGGGTCCGCCCCCGCGAATCCGTCGAACCGGTAGAGCTCGTTGCGGTCGCGGAGGTGTTCGATCGCCAGCGACTCGAGCGCGGCGAAATTCTCCGGACTGATCGGTTGATTGACCTTGCCCCAGTCGATCGAGTCGTGGACGCCGGGCGTGTCCTCGAGGAACTTGTCCCCGGGACTCCGGCCGGTCCGCGCCCCGGTGTCGCACATCAGCGCGCCGTTGGCGGCCAGGACGCCTTCTCCCCGTCGAATCGCATGTTCGACGAGGGTGGCGGTGGGCAGGTTGCGGTGGAGATTGGACTCACCGAGATCGGCGAGTCGGTCGACGGATGCGGTGCTGCTCATGATCGAAGAGGGCCTCGTGCGTATTCACCGAAAGCGAATTCCGGATTCTAACACCTCCCCCATCGGCCAGACACCGCCAAAAGCATCGAAGCCGCCGAAAAAATACCCAGATCAAGGCCTGTGAGAACCGTTCGGGCCCCGGACGACGTGGGGGCGTCGCTTGAGCCCGGCGCCTGATCGCGATACCCTTCGGAACTTCCGACGGCGACTGTAGCTCAGGGGTAGAGCACCTGGTTGTGATCCAGGACGTCGCGGGTTCAAATCCCGTCAGTCGCCCTTCGACGAAAGACGCCACCGAAGCCCTGCTCGGTGGCGTCGTTCTTGAGCGGATCTGGCCGAAGGACCGGGAGCTCCCACCGATGCACGTTCTCGCCCTCCAGTACGCGCCGACATGGCACGGCAAACCGGCGTCGCACGCGATCGTGGAGGCGATGGTCGAGGCGTCCGACGCCCCTGAAGGCACGCTGGTGGTGCTCCCCGAGATGTCGGATTGCGGCTGGACGATGGACACCGAAGCCGCGACACGGGGGGACTCGCTCGGCTGGGCCGCGGCGTGTGCACGTCGGTGGGGAATGTCGGTGCAGATCGGGTTCGCCCGCCGCGTCGCGCGGGCACCGGGCCACGCCAACGCGACCGCGATCGTGCATCCGGACGGCCGTATCGGACCGGTGTACGAGAAGATGCACCCGTTCGGCTTCACCGACGAGCCCCGCTTCTACGCGGCGGGCACCGAGATCGTCCTCGACCACGTCGAGGATTTCGGGATCGCCCCGTCGATCTGCTACGACCTCCGCTTCCCGGAACTCCACCGGCTCGCCGTCGCCGGAGGGGCCGAAGTGCTTTCGATCATCGCGAACTGGCCGACCGCCCGGATCGAACACTGGCGGGCCCTGGTGATCGCCCGAGCGATCGAGAACCAGGCCTTCGTGATCGCCGTGAATCGCGTCGGCAGCGATCCATCCCACCGCTACGGCGGCTGCTCCATGCTCGTCTCCCCCCTCGGCGAGGTGCTTGCGGAGAGTGGCGACGAGCCGACGACGCTGGAGGCCGACTTCGACCGCACCGGACTCCTCGAGTACCGCGCCCGCTTCCCCGCACTGGCCGATCGCCGGAGCGACCTGCTCGATGGTGAACGAATCGCGCGAATTTCCAATCCTGCCACGGATGTCTGAGTTTCCGGACATGCCTCGCCTCTTCGAAAAACAGAAAACCCGACGCTTCCGATGATTGACGGATGGGTCGCCCGACGTACGATGCGTCGGTCCGGATCGCTCGTTCGCCCGTGTTGCACGGGTGCGAAGGGATCGGACGACCTCGTCCACGGAGGCGGTTCATTTGAAGAGCTCGAACACTGCGACCGGATCGACCATCGCCCCGGACCACGCGTCCGGCCCCGGCGTCCCTTCGCTGAACGCGTCGTCGATCGACGAACTTCGCAAGGCGTTCTTCCGGGAGGCCGGACACACCGCCCTGCGACTGAACGTCTCGCTCGAGGACGTGCTCGAACACCTGCACCACGCCTTCGATCTGAGTCTGCTCCGCACCGACGCACTCCGTCGCGTCGCGATCGAGCGGATCGCCCAGAACATCGACGAGCTGGTCATCGCCATCGCCTGCGTTCGCGGGGACGAAACCGCCTGGGCCGAAGGCATCGAGCCGCTCCGCCCGGTGCTGGTCCGGATGTGCGAGCTCCGCGTCGACGAGGTGGATTCGACGCTGCACGCCTCCCGATTCCTGCTGGGCGTCCGGAAGCGGACCTTCGGCGAGGATTGCGAATTCGAGGACGGCATTCCGCGTCTTCAGGAATATGCAGGCATCCAGCCACTTCGGTCCTACCTCGGTGGCCCGCTCTTCGCGATCCTTCAGGACCTGATCAAGGACGGGCTCGCGGTGGCCACGCCGCCGAGCACGACCGTTCGGGCGACGATGCGGAACCTGCGACTGGTGAACTGACCCGGACGCGGACTCGGAAGGCCACCTGCTTGACAGCCGGCCGTCTCCCGGTACGCTCTCCCGGACCGCTTCGTTTCGCACGAGGCTTCAGGCGGCTTAGCTCAGTTGGTAGAGCACGGCATTGAAAATGCCGGTGTCCCCGGTTCAAGTCCGGGAGTCGCCATTCTTCTTTCGAGCAGTTCGAGTGACTCGAGCAGTTCGAGCGGCTCAAGCAGTTCGAGCGGCTCAAGCAGTTCGAGCAGCTCAGGCCGCTTCGGGCAGTCCGGCCCCGCCGACGCCCCCCGCACCCCGAATCAACGACACGCCGATCAGTCGCCGCCAGGCGCCTCGTCCGACCCGCGATCCGAGAGGCTCGTGGCGAGTCGGTCGATCGTGCCGAAATCAACGTTGGCATCCATTCCCGGCATCGCGTAGTTCGCGTTCAACGCTTCGGCGAAGACCGCCGTCTCGACGAGCAGGAAGTACACGGGAAACGGGATGGAACGGGTCGCGAATCGCAACGCCCGGGCGAGATGGTCCCTGGTCGTCACGAGGACCAGGCACCCATCGTCCCACGAGACCGGAACGATCCGGAACTGCCACGCCTGCCGCCGCGTGACCACACCGAGCACCGAAGGATCCTGAGCCCCGAAATCGGGCTCCATGCCGGCCGTCAGCACCTCGTACTGCTCGACCCAGGCCCCCTCGACCACCTCCGGCGCGATTCCGAAGAGTCGCTCGCAGATCGAACCGAACGGCTCGGTCCTTCGGGCCTGGGCCGCGAGCACCTGCTCCACCTGGGCCTCGGTCAGAAGTCCCTGCCGGACCATCAGTTCGCCTAGCTTCATCTCGATGCTCCTCCCCTTCGAACCAGCACGGACCCGACGCACATCGCATCCGCGTGTTCCCACACCCCTCGCAGGTTTCATCGACCTTCGCCCGAAGGGACTCCGGCCCGAACCCGGCGCACGATCCGACGATGGTCCGGTCGCACCGACTGCGACGGCTTGCCGTTACCCGGACCACGGCCCAGAATGGGGCCTTCCCCATGCCCTCTTCCACCTCCACCCACGAACGAAGCGACGACGCGCTGGAGGCCTCGCTCTTCGACGCCGTCGCGAACGGGGCGATTCCCGGACTCGACGTCCGGGATCTCCTGCACCGGCTCCGTTCGGCGACCCGACGTCCGCGACGGCAGGCGGTCCGAGCCGAGATCGAGGTCGCGCTCCGTTTCATCGCGGCGGGTGACCGGGTGCGGGCCGAGGTGCTCGACCCCGGCGGACGAAGCATCGATCTCGAGGTGCACGCGGGCGAAGACGTCTTCGCGGTGCACGTGAAACGACTCTCCGGTGCGTCCGGACCGAGGCGACCGCTGCACGAATCATTCGCGACGCTGGAGTCCGTTCCGCGTCCCTACGTCGTGGGCGTCGACTGGACGCCGACGACCGCACCGGACGCGGCCCTGCTCGCCGACGCCCGGGAGTTCCTGATGGGGGCGAGGATGGGTGATCGACACGTGCTCCGCGACGTCGAAGGACGACGGGTCGGGATGATGGAGATGAACGCCCCGCGGCAGGCCACCGAAACCGAGAAGACCCCGGGCGTGAAGGTGGTCGCGGTCGGCGATGCGAATCGAGCGGCGGCGATGGTCGCCCGGACCGAGCGCCTGCTCCGCCGCGCGTATCGCCAGTTCGCACCGGGTCGGGAGAACGTCATCGTCCTCATCGGCGGTGGGCCGGCCGCCGGGGAGAGCGTCGAACGGGCGGTGCTCGGCGGCTTCGTCGAACGATGGGATCGCTTTCCCCACGTCGGGCAGCGGATCGCCCACGGCCGCGACGACCGGGGGATCTGGACCGGTCGTCACTACGAACGCTCGAGGATCGTCGCCTGGCATTCGTTCGAGCCGACCCCCGGCCGGGTCTGGGTGCGGCCCGACCGACGACCGCCCGTCGCGAGCGTGGTCGCGGCGGTCAGGCGGGCGATCGAACCGGCGGGCTGAGTCCGCCGGCCGTGCATCACTCCGGATGAAGCGCGAGGTGCGGCGGAATCCGCGGCATCCGCGGCGGCTCGATCTCCGGCCACAACGTCGCGAGCGAGGTCGGACCGTCCATCCCGTCGACGAGGAATCGAGGACCACCCGCGAGCAGGCGCTCCAACTGTCGGCGACCGATCCGGGTACGGATCACCACCTCGCCCGGGCGGTCGTAGTCGCGATCGAGCACTTCCGTGCGCTTCTCGACGAGATCGACGAGCTTGGATTCCGCGAGTGGAATGGCGAGATCGACCTCGCGGAGCTCGCCCCGCATCCGCTCGAGCACGACCTCCGTCAGCTGCTCGAGCCCCTCTCCCGCCTTCGCGCTGGTGACGATGGCGTCGGGATTCGTCTCGAGCCATGCATCGAGGGTGTCGTCGGGGACCCGTCCCTCCTCGACCGTGTTCCGGAGCGCGTCGACCTTGTTCAGCACCAGGATCCGAGGCTGATCGACCGCACCGATGTCGTCGAGCACCGCGGTCACCGTCTCGAACTGCCGCGCCGCCCCCGGGTCCGCGACGTCGAGCACGATCAGGATCAGGTGCGCGTAGACCGTCTCTTCGAGGGTGGCCCGGAAACTGGCGACGAGATGATGCGGCAGATCCCGGATGAATCCGACGGTGTCGGAGATCAGTCCCTGGTTCCCGCCACCGAGATTCCAGGCCCCGATGCGGGTCCCGAGCGTCGCGAAGAGCATGTCCGCCTCGAACGCGTCGCCGTCGGTGAGGGCGTTGAACATGGTGCTCTTGCCGGCGTTGGTGTAGCCGACCAGTCCCACCGTGTAGTGATCGTCGCGTCGCCCCGCGACTTCGCGGGTCCGCCGCGCCTGCACCTCGGCGAGATTCCGCTTCAGTCGGACGATCCGCTGCTGGACCAGTCTTCGGTCGATCTCCAGCTGCTGCTCGCCGGGACCGCGGGTCCCCACGCCCATCGGTGCGCCGCCGGTCACCTGCCCGAGATGGCTCCACATCGATCGGAGCCGGGGGGCGGTGTATTCGAGCTGGGCGATCTCGACCTGCAGCCTCGCCTCCTTGGTCGCGGCGCGGGTCGCGAAGATGTCGAGGATGAGTTCGCTTCGGTCGAGCACCTTGCACTTCAAGTCCTCTTCGAGGGCCTTGATCTGCATCGGCGAAAGGTCGTTGTCGAAGACGACGACCTTCGCCTTCAGCATGTCGACCATCGCGGCGAGTTCCTCGACCTTGCCCTTCCCGAGATAGGTGCGGGCCCGAGGATGGTCGCGCTGCTGGATCAACCGCCCCGCGACCCGGACCCCGGCCGCATCCGCGAGCGCGGCGAGCTCCTGGAGCGGATCGGGCTCCTCGATCGTGGTCGGCAACAGGACCGCGACGAGAATCGCGGTCTCCTCGTGGATGTCGATGGACTCCCGATGGTCATCCTTCATGCGGGCGTGGTCTCGGAGGGGCGTTTCGGAACCTTGAACGACGTTCGATCGTAGCAGGCCCGACCGGTGATCCGGCCGGACGCGGGCTCGCCCGTCGAACCGGGTCGTCCCGACCGCCCGGGTCCGTATGATTGAAACGACCGCTCCTTCCTTCCGACTCGACGAACGGATCTTCGATGAACGACGCTCCACGAACCCGACCGACCATCCGACTCGGCAGCTGGGCCGTCCCGGTCCTCTGCGTGCTGCTCCTGGTGCAGATCCTGGTCACCCTCGGCGCCGGGCGACGCGACGACCTCTCGTGGTTCGATCCGTTGATCGACGTGCGGGCGATGGTGCTCGAGGACCACGTCGGCGAACCCGACGTCGCGAAGATGCAGGAGGCCGCGATCTCCGGAATGCTCGAGACCCTCGACGATCCGTACACGGTGTGGATCCCCCCTCGGCTGGAATCCGACTTCGACAAGCAGATGCGGGGTTCCTACGTCGGGATCGGGGCGGAGATCGAGATCGTGGACGACCGGCTTCGCATCATCAGTCCGCTCGAGGACTCGCCGTCGCTGGAAGCCGGGGTCCGGGCCGGCGACGTGGTCCTCGCCATCGACGACAACGACACCCTCGGACTCGACAGCGAGGCCTGCATCGACCTGCTGGTGGGCGTCGAGGGGACGCCGGTGACGCTCACCGTCCGGCACGCGGACGGCACCGAAGCCGACCTCGAGGTGATCCGCCGACGCATCGAGACCCGTTCGGTCAAGGGGATCCGTCGTGACGGCGAGGGATGGGACCACGTGCTCGATCCCGAACGCGGCATCGGCTACATCCGACTGACGCAGTTCACGGAGCGCACGATCGAGGAGATGCGGGAGGCGCTCGACGACCTCGACGCCGCGGGCGTCGAGGCCCTGGTCCTCGATCTCCGCTTCAACGGCGGCGGAACCCTCGACGGGGCGATCGACGTCGCCGATCTGTTTCTGGAGCGCGGCGTGATCGTGTCCGTGCGGGATCGAAAGGGCGACGGCCGGCGCTGGACCGCGAACCGCGACGACGACGATCATCTTCTGCCGATGGTGGTCCTGGTCAACGACGGGTCCGCCTCGGCGAGCGAGATCGTGGCCGGTGCCCTCCAGGACAACGATCGCGCCAAGATCCTCGGCGAGCGGACCTTCGGAAAGGGCTCGGTGCAGGAGGTGCGACCGCTGCCCGGCGATCGCGGAACCCTCAAGATGACCACCGCCCGGTACTACCTGCCGAACGGGCGGAACCTCGACAAGCGGGGCGACGCCGAGGTGTGGGGCGTGGATCCCGATCCGGGATTCGTCATCGATCTCGACACCGACGCGTACCGCGATCTCGTCGTCAATCGACGACGCTACGAACCGATCGTGGATCCGGGCGAGACCGCCGAAGCCCGCTTCGGGGATCCCGCGTGGGTCGACGAGGAGATCAAGGACCCCCAGCTGGCCGCCGCGCTGCGCACGCTCGCGTCGAAGCTCGAGACCGACGAATGGCTGATCGTCGGGGAGGATCCGGGTGCGGAGGCCGTCGCCTCCTCGGAACTCCGCGACCAGCTCGCGTATCGCACCCGACTGCTCGAGGAACTCTCGAAGACCGAGGCCCGCATCCTCGAACTCGACGAGTCCGCCACCGACGTCGATCCGGGCCCCTCGTCCGAATCCGACGGAACGCCATGACCGCGACCGACGAAGCCCGTCCGACCCGACTCCTGCTCGGCATCGAGACCAGCTGCGACGAGACCGCCGCGGCGGTCGTGGAGGACGGCGTCCGCGTGCGGTCGTCCGTCGTCGCGACGCAGCACGAACTCCACGAGGAATACGGCGGCGTCGTTCCGGAGATCGCGAGCCGCGCTCATCTCGAGCGGATCCTCCCGGTCGTCCGGCGGGCGATCGCCGATGCCGGCATCCGGCTCGAGGATCTCGACGCGGTCGCGGTGGGTCATCGGCCCGGCCTCATCGGCGCCCTCCTCGTCGGGACCAGCGCCGCCAAGGGACTCGCGCTCGCGCTCGACATCCCGCTGGTCGGCGTCGACCACGTCCATGCACATCTCGTCGCGGGCATGCTCGAACGGGAACCTCCCGCCCTTCCGGCCCTCGGTCTCGTCGCGAGCGGCGGGCACTCCAGCATCTACCTCGTCGAGGATCCGATCCATCCCCGCCTGCTCGGCCGGACGATCGACGACGCGATCGGCGAGGCGTTCGACAAGGTCGCGGCGATGCTCGATCTCGGTCATCCCGGCGGGCCCGCGGTGGAGCGACTCGCCGAGTCGGGGGACCCGACCGCGTTCACCCTGCCCGTCGCGAATCTCGGGCGGGAGTCCCTCGACTTCTCGTTCAGCGGACTCAAGACCGCGGTGCTCTACGCCGCCCGTGGACAGCCCGGACGCACCCCGCCGGTGCTCGACGATCGTCGCCGGGCGGATCTGGCGGCCTCCTTCCAGGCCGCGGCGATCAAGGCGCTGCGTCGCAATCTGCGTCGTGCCTTCGACGCCCACCCCGGAATCCGATCGCTCCTGGTCGGCGGCGGCGTCACCGCCAACGCCGCGATCCGCGCGATGCTCGAAGCGGAATGCGCGGACCGCGGCGTCGAATGCCGGCTTCCGCCGCTCGAATGGTGCATCGACAACGCGGCGATGATCGCGGCCCTCGGTGACCGGCGACTCGCGGCGGGCGAGCGGGACGAGCTGGAACTCGCGCCCGCGGCCACCACCCGATCCGAGACCGGATCCGCCTGAGCCAGCCGTCCGGGGCCGCACCGGCTATCTTCCGAGTGACACTTCCCGCCCCTCCGAAACGCAAGGCGATTCCTTCCTTGGCCTACCGACCGCCCTACATCGACCCCGACGCCATCATGCTCCAGGGCGTGCATCCGGCGACCCTCGATCCCGAGGACCTGCTGAAGGATTGCGAGTTCCAGTTCGGTCGATCCGGCGGCCCGGGTGGTCAGCACCGCAACAAGGTCGAGACCGGGGCCCGGCTCGTGCATCTGCCCAGCGAACTCGAATCGAAGGCGACCGAACGCCGACAGCAGCAGGTCAACCGTTCGGTCGCGATCTCCCGGCTGCGGCTCCGACTCGCCCTCAAGGTCCGCACCCCCACCAACCGCGACCGGCATCGTCCGAGCGAACTCTGGGAAGCGCGTCGTCAGGGCACCCGACTGCCGGTGAATCCGAAGCACGGCGATTATCCCGCGCTCCTCGCCGAAGCCCTCGACGTGATCGTCGCCCGGCGCTGGGACGTCGCGGGTTCCGCGAAGATCCTCGGCATCTCCATGAGCCAGCTCTCCCGGCTCGTGAACCACCATCCACCCGCGTTCGCGATGATGAACGCCGGACGGGCCTCGGTCGGACTTCCGGTCCTCCGCAAGTGATCCGGTTCGCACGCACGCTCGCGGCTTCCCGCACCGCTAGGCTGTGATCATGTCCCGATACAACGACGCCCCCGCCGACCGACGCCTCCCCGACGAACTCGTGGAGTCGCTGGTCGAGATCCGACACGACCTGCACGCCCACCCCGAGGTGGGCTACGAGGAACATCGCACCAGCGAGGTGATCCAGCGGGAGCTGACCGCGGCCGGCATCGAACACGTGGGCGGCCTCGCG
>NYVS01000169.1 GCA_002684755.1 Phycisphaerae bacterium | reverse complement strand
GGTAGGGGGTCTTCAGGAAACCGTAGTCGTCGATCTCGGAGTAGATTCCGAGCGACGCGATCAGGCCGATGTTGGTGCCTTCCGGCGTCTCGATCGGGCAGATCCGTCCGTAATGCGAGATGTGGACGTCGCGAACCTCGAAGCCGGCGCGCTTCCGGTTGAGACCGCCGGGGCCGAGGGCCGAGAGGCGGCGTTCGTGCACGAGCATCGAGAGCGGGTTGGTCTGGTCGACCACCTGCGAGAGCTCGGAACGACCGAAGAAGAAGTCGATCGCGCTGGAGATGCTCTTGGAGTTGACGAGGTCGCTGATCCGGCTCAGTTCGTCCGGATCCTTGACGCTCATCCGCTCCTGGACGGTGCGGCGGAGCTTCAGGAAGCCCTTCCGCATCTCTTCGACCGCGAGCTCGTCGAGCGTCCGGAGACGCCGGTTGCCGAGATGGTCGATGTCGTCGACGTGGGCCCGGTTCCGCTTCGCGCGGAGGTCCATCATGTACCGGACCACGGCGAGGAAGTCCTCGGCGTAGAGGTACTGTTCGCCCTCGTCGCGGACCTTGTAGACCTTGTCGTCCTCGAACTTCCGGTTGATGCGGAAGCGACCGACCCGACCGAGTCGGTAGCGGTTGTCGTCGAAGAACTTCTCGTCGAACAGGGCCTTGGCCTTGTCGAGCTGGGGCGGGTTGCCCGGACGAAGTCGTCCGTAGATCTTGAGCAGGGCCGCCTCGTGCTCGGTCACCTCGGCGAGGAAGTCGAGTCGCTCCTCGGCCAGGGTGTTGAGGATCAGGGGGTCGGCGGCGTCGGTGATGACGCGGATGCTCTTGAGTTCCGAGGCCTGGATCGCCTCGATCGCATCGCCGATGACCCGGCCGACCGAGCAGAGCTCTTCGCCGGTGTCGGTGTCGACGATCATCTCCGCCGAGAAGTACTCGGGCTGGAGCTTCTCGACCTTGACGTCCTTGATGTCGTAGAACAGCTCGAGGAGCTGGTCGGTCGAGGAGAACTCCTCGCTCAGGGCGCGGAGGAAGGTGGTCGCGGCCAGCTTGGTCGACTGGTCGATCCGCATCGCCAGCACGTCCTTCTTCGTGACCTCGAGCTCGATCCACGAACCGCGTTCCGGGATGATCCGGGCGCTGTGGAGCGGGCGGTCGCCGAAGCTCGAGGCGATCGAGAAGTCGACGCCGGGGGAGCGGTGCAGCTGGCTGACGATGACGCGTTCGGCACCGTTGACGATGAACTCGCCGCCACCGGAGAAGTTGCTCGCTCGCGCGGTCTCCCAGGGAAGCCGGACCCCGGCCATGATCGGGATCTCGCCGAGGTAGATGTCCTCTTCGGGAGTCTCGGCGACGCCGTCACGATGGAACCGGACCCGGACGCGGAACGGCATGCCGTAGGTGAGCCGGAGCTCGCGGCATTCGTCGGGGGTGTACCGGGGTTCGTCGATCGAGTAGTTGACGTACTCGAGTCGCATCGATCCGTCGTAGCTCTCGATCGGGAAGACCTCGCGGAGGAGTCCTTCGAGACCGAAGCTCGTCGCCCGCTTTTCGGGCTCGACATCGAGCTGGAGGAATCTGTCGTAGGCGTCTCGCTGGACCCGCACAAGGTCCGGAATGCGAAGACCGTCCTGCCTCTTGCCGAAGTCGCGGATGGTTCGGGTGGTCATCCAGTTCTGTCCTCGACCAGCCGTTCCCGCCGACGTGTCGACGGGGGCGGCGTGATGGTGTCGCGGTGTCCCCCCCCGGTTCGGGGAGGGCCGCAGGAGATCGGTCCGCACGGTCGCGGTGCCGATCCTGTGAAGGCGATCAGGCCGCGTTGGCGGCGGCGTTGGCGTTGGCCGTCTCGACGAGGCCGTCGAAGGTCGACGGATCCTCGATCGCGATCTGGCTCAGCATCTTCCGGTTGAGGAGGACGCCGGCTCGCTGCAGGCCGTTCATGAAGACGCTGTAGCGAGTGCCACGCATCCGGCATGCGGCCGTGATGCGGGTGATCCAGAGGCGGCGGTAGTCGCGCTTTCGGGTCCGACGGTCGCGGAACGCGAACCGTCCGGCGCGCATCAATGCGACCTTCGCCTGCTGCTTGTGGCGACTCTTCGTTCCGTAATAACCGCGGGCTTTCCGCAGTGTCCGACGTCTGGCCTTGGTACGGGCCGCACCCTTGCGAACTCGTGGCATGGCTCTCTCCTGACTGCCGCGGCGGGGGCCTCCGGATGGAGACACTTCAGGCCCGACGGGCGAATCCTGGTGTTGGATGGTGATTCCGAGCGGCCGTGGTCAGCTGCAAGGAACCGGGAAGAACGACTGGTTCGTGATCAATCGGTGGACTTGGCGGCTTCGGCGGCGTCCGCGACCGACTTCTCCTGCGAACGGAGCGGTCGGAAGAGGAGCTTGCCGAAGCGACCCATGTCACCGGCCCGGGCGTAGCGGGGACGGCGGTAGCCGCGCACCTGCTCGCCGGTCTTGTTGCTCTTGATGTGGCGGCTGTGCGGACGACGGAATCGGATCTTGCCCGACTTCGTGATTTTAATCCGCTTCAGGAGACCTTTGTGGGACTTGCTCTTGGGCATGCGGCACCGAGGGGGACGTCGGGAAGGATTGCGTGAACGCGATCGAATCGAGGATGATAGCCCACCCCGGCCCGCTGCGCCAAGTCCTGTGGCGGTCTGATATTCGGACTTTCTTGCCAAAATTCAAGATTGTCGCCTGGTGGAATAGGCGACAATCCTGTCTTTGTTTCTGGTCAGTGGGCGAGGACGTCGTCGCTTCGAAGGCTGGGCCAGCCGATTCCAGCGGATTGCTGGTGCTGGTATCCATCCGCGACCCAGATCGGATCGATCCGGGGTCGGGCGATGCCATCGGTGTCGACGACGTGGTCGAGGTCGACGGGGCGTTCGAGAAACGGTGTCGAGAGATCGGCGCGGCAGACCACGATGCCGTCACCATCATGCCGGCGGGCGCCCACGAGGTGATGGGTGCGGAGGCCGCCTCCTCGGAAGGACTCGATCACCGGATTCGGATCCGCCGTGAGGGCCTCGTCGGCCGCGAGGCCGTCGAGGCGGAAGTCATCGCTGTTCACGAAGACCCGGTAGGAGACCATCGGCGTCGCGACGCCGTCGATCCTCGACTCGAGCATCCCCGCTTCGCACCGCTCGCCATCCACCAGCGGTCGGAGGTTCTCCGAGTAGATCTGGCCATGAAGGGGGGTGTCCCGCTGGGTTCGGGCGTCGTCGAGCAGCGGCATGAATCCGCCGTTGTCCAACGAGAACCCGGCGATCGCCTGGCCGAGATTTCGCTGCCGATGCTGCGACATCGTGATCTGCTCGTGGTCGCGGATCGTCTCGAAGAGCGGTACCCCGATGCCGACCGCGAGGAAGAGCGACGCGGCGACGGCGAAGAAATTCGGAAGGTGGATCCCCCGGGGGGATCGTTCGTCATGCGGAGGAAGCGTGAACTGCTGACGTCGAGCGGACTCGTGGCGATCGATGCCCGCGAGCGTGGCGTCGACGAGCGTGTCGGACGAGGTTTCCGTCGGGTAGGCCTCGAGATTGCCGAGGAGCGATCTCAGGGCATCCTCCCGAGCGTCGCCTTCGTTCACCGCGTCGGCGTCGAATCCGTCTTCGAAGAGGCGATCGACCGCGTCCCGGTCGGGGTCGGAAAGCGATGCGATCCGCATCGGCGATCCCTGGTCGCGGTGATCCGCGTGGTCGGGGGCGTGGTCGTGGCCGATGTCGCTGGGGTCATTCATGGGCATTCGATTCCGAAACACTGCATGTTCGTCGACGTCCGGCGACCCGCCGAGACTCGGTCAGTTGTGATCCGAGCGGTTCCGCTGCTTCTGTCGCTCGACCGCCGTCTTCCACGCGTCGGCGAAGTTCGCGACGGAGGCGTGGAGTCGACTCTTGACGGTACCGAGCGGAATCTGAAGCGAATCCGCGATCTGGTTGTAGCTGAGCTTCTGGAAGTAGCTGAGCAGGAGGATTTCCCGGTAGTGGGCGGGCATGGCGTCCACCACGTCCTTGACCATCTGCTGGCGCTCGGACTCGATGAGCCCGGCGTCCACGTCCTGGGCGGGACCTTCGAGGAGGTCCACCAGGGAGGTCTCGCGTCCGTCCGCACCACCGACCGGGGCCGAGAGGCTCGCGGCCGCGCGACGCTTCCGCTTGCGGTGGAAGTCCCGGGCCTTGTTCGCGGCGATGGTGTAGAGCCACGGCTTGAACCGCCGGTCGGCGTCGAAGGAATCCGCGGAGAGGTGCACCTGCAGGAAGGCGTCCTGGAAGACGTCCTCGGCGGCGGCGCGGGAGTTGAGGAATCGGTGAAGGAACTGGACGAGATCGCTGCGGTATCGCTCGACGAGCGCGGCGAAGGCCGCGCGATCACCGCTGCGATACGCCACGAGGAGTTCCTCATCCGTTTTCCGGGCGTCGCCGGGGGCGGGAACGGCGTCGAGATGGGCCTCTTGGGAATCGGTCAACGCATGGCTCCGGCGGGGAACCCTACCCGAAACCCGGCCTCCGAGGGCCGCCGGCATCATCCGCGCAACTTGCCCGCAGAACTCGATGAGTTCGCAGGGCGGCGGGGGTGGAAGAATGGTGAGTGCGGACATGACCGTGGTGCTACGTCCGCTGCTCCCTCCGGGATCGTCGATTCCTCGGTTTTTTCGGTGGGGGGGCGATTCCCGGTTTTTGCGCTTCGCAAGGGGGGCGCGACCACGGAATCGTCGGCGGGCGCGTGCTACCATCGCCGCCCCAGACTTCAGCACGCCCACCGGCCGGTCGCCGAGGGGCGTCGACGTGAACGCAGGAGATGCTCGTCCGATGCCAGTTCCGATTTCCCAGATGTGGACGGTCGCGAGTTACGTGGTCGGCCAGCGGCTCCGAGGGCGTCGTCGCTACCCGCTCGTGCTCATGCTCGAGCCGCTCTTCCGCTGCAACCTCGCCTGCGCGGGCTGCGGGAAGATCCAGTACCCGCCGCACATCCTCAAGCGGGACGTCAGCGTCGAGGACTGCCTCAAGGCGGTCGACGAATGCGGCGCACCGATGGTCTCGATCCCCGGGGGCGAGCCCCTGCTGCATCCCGGGATCCGCGAGCTCGTCGCGGAACTGGTGAAGCGACGCAAGTACATCTATCTGTGCACCAACGCGATCCTGTTGAAGGAGAAGCTCGAGGCGGGTTGGTTCGAGCCGAGCAAGTACCTCTCCTTCAGCGTCCACATGGACGGGCAGGAGGAGCATCACGACTTCGCGGTCTGTCGCGAGGGAACCTTCGACAAGGCGATCGCCGGCATCCGGCTCGCGGTCGATCGCGGGTTTCGAGTGACCACGAACACCACGCTCTTCGACGGGGCCGATCCCAACGCGGTCCGCGGCTTCTTCGACGAGATGATGGAGGTCGGCGTGGAGGGGATGATGATCAGCCCCGGGTACGCCTACGACAAGGCGCCGGACCAGACCGGATTCCTTCACCGGAAGAGCACCAACGACCTGTTCGAGATGATCCTGTCGAACCGCAAGAAGGGGTGGCGGTTCAACCAGTCACCGCTCTTCCTCGAGTTCCTGATGGGCAAGCGGGATTTCGAGTGCACGCCCTGGGGGAACCCCACCTACAACATGTTCGGCTGGCAGAAGCCCTGCTACCTCCTGCAGGAGGGTTACGTCGATTCCTTCGAGGCGTTGATGGAGGAGACGGAGTGGGATCGCTACGGCGTGGCCAGCGGCAATCCGAAGTGCCAGAACTGCATGGTGCACTGCGGGTACGAGCCCACCGCGGTCGACTTCACCTTCAGCGGGGTGCGGGGCATCTGGGCCAACATCAAGGCGATGCTCTTCAACGCCTATGCGAATCCCGCCGCCGGAAAGCGGCTCGAGGAGGAGAAGGCGAAGCCGCACGGGCCGATGGAGCACCTCGTGCAGCTCGGCTTCGGCGTGGACGTCAAGCCTGACGGGACCCGGGAAGTCGTGCGACGCGACAAGGACGAGGCTGCGGCGTGAAGGAGATCGAGGCGCTCGCCCGCCGGCAGCTCGAGGCCTACAACGCTTCGGACCTCGACGCGTTCTGCGACTGCTATCACGACCGGGTCGAGGTCTGGAACGACCTTGCTTCCGACTCGTCCGGCATCACGTCCTTTCGGGACCGCTACCACGACATGTTCGCCCGCTGGTCCTTCGGAGGCACCGTCTCCAGTCGAATCGTCGTCGGCGATCATGCCGTCGATCTCGAACACTGGTGGCGGGTCAATCCGGACACCGGCGAACGGACCGAGGGCGATCTCCTGGTGCGATACACCCTCCGCGAAGGCCGGATCGGCATCGTCCAGTTCCTCCCCGCGTGATGCTCGCGAGGCCGGGGTGGCCGGCGTCCGCGGAGGACGAAGTGGCCGCCTGAGATTCCCGAAGTTCGTGCTCGCACGACGACATGCACCGAGTCGAGGCGACCCGTCGGAACCAGCGATCCGCGAGCGGCCCGGGTCACGAAACGAAGCGGTCGTCTCCGGAGAGACGACCGCCGTGCCATGTGCCGTCGTGATCCGCACCGAGGTTCATCCCCAGTTCGCGAAGAGCAGGCCGATGTCGCTCCCGTTCACGATGCCGTCGCCGTTCACGTCCGAGTCGGGATCGTCGGTGCCCCAGTTGGCGAAGAGCTTGCCCAGATCATTGCCATCGACCACACCGTCGGCATTGATGTCCCCCGGGCGACGTGCCGTGAACGAGACGTCGAGCGTCGCCATCTCCGATGTCGAGGCGTCGGGCTGCCACGAGTCGTATCCCGCATCGGATCCGCTCGAGACCGAGACGCGGAACGTGTAGTAGCCGGCCTGAAGTCGGAGCCGTTCCTCGATCTCCACATCGCCGAAATCGGCTGACCAGTTCGCGACGTACGTTCCGGAATCCTCGTCGAGAATCGAGATGTCGGCGATTCCGAGGGCCCCCATCCCCATGGCCGAGGCCCAGCCTGCGATGTCCACGAATGTCTCGTCGTAGAGTTTGGCGGTCATGGCGAGCCACGCGACCTGCTGCCCGGAACCGATCGATTCGCTGACGCCATCCGACGACCCGAAGGCCGAAGTCGCACCATCCACGGAGATCGAGAATCCCGTGTCTCGGAGATCACCATCCAACCAGGCGTCTGCAGAACCGGAGGACATCACGGTGAAGGCGGCCGCGGACGCCTGCGTCGGAAGCGCCGCGAAGGATTCAATCCCGACTTCGTCGGAGTCCTCTTCCCACTCCTCGTCCTCCTGGCCGCTCCAGTCGAAGTGGCTCGCGAAGGCATCGGTGGTCGCCCCACCGTCGAGCGATATCGGCAGCCAGGTGGACTCTTCGGCGAACACGGTCCCGCCGGCATTGAGGAGTACGGTGGCGATCAGGATGGTGCGGTGCATGGTCGTGCCTTTCATTTGACTGGGGTGGATCATCGGGTCGAATCTCCGACTTGCCCGTCGTTAGCGCCGTCGACCACCGATGTGACGGGATCGAACCGCATTTTTTGAGCCTGGGAATCCATCGTGTCCGGTGCACAACCTGCCGGTGCGCTCGCATCGGGCTTGGGCCCGCCCACAATCCCCGAATGCCATTCATTCGAGGAAACGTGACCTACGCCCGCTTCCGGATCGGTGGAGACGCCCCGGCCCGGATCGACCAGTCCCTGCTCGACGCGTTCGCC
>NYVS01000164.1 GCA_002684755.1 Phycisphaerae bacterium | reverse complement strand
GGCGATGAAGCAGCTGGTCGAACTCGGATACATCGAGGAACCCAACGAGAACACCGACGAAGCGGTCCGGGAGACCACGCGGGAGCTCAAGTACAACCTCGCACAGTCCTACATGGACGGCGGGCGACTCGGGGAGGCGACCGAGATTCTCGAGGAGATCTGGAGCGACTGGCCGCGGGAGGCTCGATTCGGGCTCAACCTGATCGCGTGTCTCGGTGGACTGGGTCGTGTCGAGGAACGTGGCCTCGCGATCGACCGACTCGCGTTGAACGCGAACGCCAATTTCAAGTGGGCGCTCGAGGAGCTCGAGCGTCTTCGGCCCGAGGCCGACGAGTACGGCATCAAGCTGCCGCGACCGAAGGTCGATTCCGCGGGCGAACTGGCCGAGGAAAGCGTCACGGTCGACGAGGACGCCGACACCGCGGTCGACGCGGCGAATGACGACGCAGAAGGCGAAGACGCGGCGTCGAAGGAGCCGCCGAAGAAACTGACCTTCGCGATTCGAAAGGTGATGAGCCTTCTCCAGCCGATGGGTTCCACCCTGAGCTGGCTCTCGATGCAGCAGGCGGTGATGACGGACGACCACGATCGCGCCCGGAAGTTCCTCGAGGCGATGGAGCAGGGCGAGAAGACCGAGGAATCGCTGGATCTGCAGCTCGGAATCGGAGAAGCCAGATTCTCGATGGGCGACATCGATGCCGCGGCGGATCGATTCGCGCGAGCACTCGAGATCGACGACGAGAACAGCAGTGCCCGACTCGGTCTCGCGCGAGTGGCGGTCGCCCGCGAGGACTGGGAGCGTGGCATCGAAGAGGCGTTGACCACGACGGAACTGCTCTTCCAGAATCCGACCGCGCACTTCATGCTGGGAAGATCACTCGAGGGCGTCGGCGATGACGATCATGCGAAGATCGCCTACGGCGTCGCACTGGGGCAGGCGCCCGGGATGATCGATGCCCGGGAGGCCCTGATCGGCCTGCTCGACCGCGTCGGTCCGAGGGAGGAGGCCGACCAGCATCGCAAGACGCTCGAAGAGGTCCGTGAGGTGATGAGTCGGGACACCGCGATCGCGAACGACGACGTCGTCGCGCTCGCCGAGGACATTCGCGCGTCCCGCGTCGACCGTCGCGCCACCCTCGACTTCGACCGCACCGTCGAGGCCGTCTCCGATCGGAAGCCGGTCGTGGTGGTGAGCGGTCTGCCGCGTTCCGGCACCTCGATGATGATGCAGATGCTTGCGAATGGAGGCGTCCCCGCCTTCTCCGATGGAAATCGCGAGGCGGACGAGGACAATCCGCGCGGCTACTTCGAGCACGAGAAGAGCACCCGGCTCGGCAGCGATGCCTCCTGGGTCCCGGAAGCCCGCGGGCAGGCGGTCAAGATCGTGGCACAGCTTCTTCCCTTCCTGCCGCGGGGTGAGCGATATCGCGTCATCTTCATGGACCGTGATCTCCACGAGATCGTGAAGAGTCAGCGGGTGATGCTCGACCGGATGGAACGCAAGGGTGGCCGACTCACGGACGCTCGCATGATGTCGACCCTCGATGCCCAGGTCGCACAGGTCGAGCGGCTTCTCGCCCGACGCCCCGACATCGATTCGATCTTCGTCGACTATGCATCGGTCCTCGCCGATCCGGCCGGAGAGACGCGACGCATCGCCGACTTCCTCGGCGGCGAATTCGACGTCGACGCGATGGTCGGAGGGGTCGACAAGACGCTCCGGAACCAGGGGAGCGACCGCGGCGCGGCAACATCGGAATGAGTGCTTCCAGTACCGGAGGCGACCGTGCTTCGAAGCCCCGGGTCGGCCTGCTCTTCTTCGGGGCCGGTCGCTCCGGTTTCACCACCGACGAGGGGCCACCGCCCCCTCGCATTGCGCGGCGGCGATGGCTCCCGGCGCCGGCGGTGACGACCTCCATTCTGAGCGGCGTCTCGCTCGAATCCCACCATGTGCACACGTGGCTGGTGCCGAGCGACGGGGATTCAAACGACGTCTCGGCGGCGGCGGCGGAAGGACTTCGATCACGGCGATCGACCGAGGTGGGCCGGCCCCTCGTCTGGAACCGTCTCGCCGAACACGATGTCCATTCGATCGTGGTGGGGAGCGCCTTCATGCCTGGTGGTCGAACCGGTGTCGAGGAGCTGACCGCGCACACCGGATTCGGGGTCGTGCGACCGAGTTCCGTGTCGTCGACCGAAGAGAAGTTCGCGATGCTCGCGGAATCGAAGCGTCGCCGTCCGGATGCGAGATTCGCATGTCTCTCGATCAGTGCGGCCGGCAGGACGGACGCTCAGGAAGGTGCAACGCCGGAACCCACGCCCCGCCGGGTCGCCGAGGAACTGGTGGATCGATTCACGACGCTGATGGAACTCGACCACGTGCTGCTGGTGAGTTCGAGTTCGATGCTCGAGTGGGTGTCCTACCGGGGCTCGCGGGAGGTTCAGGCACCGAAGCGGTTGCGAACGGGCGTCGTCATCCAGACGATCTTCGATCTCTTCGACCTGCCGCATCTCACGGATGTCCCCGCCGCTTCGATGCTTCAGATCGAAGAGGGAGAAGAGGATTCGGCGGGGGAACCGGAGATTCGTTGGATGCTGCCGGACGAGGACGATGTCGAACTGCCGGATTTCGAGCCGCTGCTCGATCGAATTCGAGAAGGCCAGGCGGGTCCGATCACGCGCCGGGTCGGGAGCACGATCTTCGAGTGCCGGTGGGAGCAGGCTTTCGAGCGAGGTTCGACCGTGGAACTCGACGAGGCCTCGCGAGATCTTCTTCTCGCCGCCGACGGACCCCTCGTTCACGCCCGGCGTCTCATCTCCATGGCGGCGACCCAGGACGCCGGTTCCTTCGCCGAAGCGCGAGCCCTGCTCCACGAACGCCATCCGGGGACGATGGCGGATCGACTGGCGGATCTTCTTCCGCTCTCCGCGGTCACCGATGAAGCGCGGCTCGAGATCCTCGACGCGAATCCGATCAAGGAGGTCCAGGGGGCGTTGCTTCGTGGTCTCTGGGGCAGAGTCGCGATCCGGCTCGGCCGAACGGACGAGGGTCTCAAGGTCCTCTGGGGGCGGATCAGCAGGGACACGGCCGATCGGAGGGAGACCCTCACCTTCGCGCAAGAAGCGATCAAGCGGAATCAGGAAGGCGATCTCAAGCGAGCGAGATTCGCGCTCCGGCGTCAACTCGAAACGACGCAGGGGCCGGAGCGACGCTCGAAACTGGTTCGGCGGATCGCGCATACCTTCGAACTCGAGGGGGACGTGGCCATGGCGATCGGGTGCCTCGAAGGATTCCTCGACCGCAATCCGGAAGAGATGGGTGCGACGCGGATGCTCGATCGTCTGCGGCGGCTCATGACCGACTGACCGACTGAACCAGCGAACGAGCCGGTTCGGTCACCGATGCTCGAGCACGACGACGTGCTGGTGACGGGGACCGTGCACGCCGAGCACCAGTTCGAGCTCGATGTCGGCGGTCCGACTCGGTCCGGTCGCGAAGGTCGTCGTCGGCGGCAGACACCTGCGGTCCGAGCCGACGTCCTCGAGCGCCTGATCCCATGTGTGCATGATGTCCGATGCGGCGAGAAGGGCGACGTGGGTTTCGGGGAGCAGGGATACCAGCCGCTGTCGCTCGGTCCTTCGACCGCGATCCCCCGCGGCGTCTCCGGATGTCATCACGATCGTCCCGTGTTCCGCGACGCCGAGGGTGGCTCGGGAGACGCCGAGATCGCATTCGAGCATCGCGTTCCGATCGCGGTCGGGATCGAGGAGTTCGAATCCGCCGACGACCCGCTCGACGACGTCGATCACGAGTTCATCGTCGCTCCGGACGACGCGTCGCACGGCGAGATCCGCGATGATCGCCTGGAGCACCTCCGCGGCGCCAGAGTCGCTGGTCACCCGATGGCAGACGCCCTGGACGGCGTCGAGGGCCGATTGAAACTCGGTGATCAGGTCGGTGTCGGAGCGTTCGACGGCATGGGTCGCCATGGAACCGTCGACCGAATTCCGTTCGACCGGCGTTGCCGCGGTCGCCGGTTCCGGCCCGTGTCCGCGTCGCTTCCCTTCGGTCCGGGCGGATGCGAGCGCCCGCCGGACGTCGGCGAGAACGCGGCTTCGATCAGTTTCCACGACGGCCTCCGTTCCGGGCGCTGATTCGTCGAGCCGTCGATCCATCACGGAAACTCCGGTCCGGGGCGGAGTGGAAGTTCGCGTCCGGCGCACCAGCCACGCAGTGGCCCGATGAATCGCGAGAGACGGGGAACCCGACGGATCACCCGCACCGAGATCCGCCCGATCCGCCCGAGCATCGCGTATCGAGCCGGCGACGCCATCGCCCATCGCCAGAGTCCGAAGCCGCGTCTCGCGGCGCGGTTCTTCGTCTCGGTCACCGGATCGACCCCGGCTGCGTCATCCTCGTCGCTTGCGGCGGCTTGATGCCGGAGGTGCAGCAGGACGCCGGGGATGTCGATGTCGACCGGGCAGACTTCGCGGCACGCCCCGCAGAGGCTGGAGGCGTCCGGCAGCTGGGAGGCGGCGTGGAGGCCGGCGATCTGAGGCGTGAGGATCGCGCCGATCGGACCGGGATACACGCTGCCGTAGGCGTGTCCGCCGATCTGTCGGTAGACCGGGCAGACGTTCAGGCAGGCGCTGCACCGGATGCACCGAAGGGTCTCCGCGGTGAGCTCGTCCGCGAGAAGCCGGGATCGACCGTTGTCCAGGAGCACGACGTGGATCTCTTCCGGTCCATCGTCGTCGGGCGACGTCTTCGGACCGGACACCAGGGTCTGGTAGCACGAGATCGGCTGTCCCGTGCCGTTGCGTGCGATGATCCGCACCAGCGGCCCGAGATCCTCGAGACGGGGAACGATCTTCTCGATGCCCGCGATCGCGACGTGGACCTTCGGAAGGGACGTCGTCAGTCGGATGTTCCCTTCGTTCTCGATGAGCAGGAAGGAACCGGTCTCCGCGACGAGGAAGTTCGCACCGCTGATCCCGAGGTCGGCGGTCGCGAAGTGGCTGCGAAGTTCGTTGCGGGCGATGGCGGTGAGGCCCGCGGCGTCGTCGGGCATGGGTCGGCCCAGGACGCGGGCGAAGAGATCGCGGATCTCTCGTCGACGCTTGTGAATGGCGGGTACCAGGATGTGCGAAGGCGTCTCCTCCGCGAGTTGCACGATCCACTCGCCGAGGTCGGTCTCGACCGGCACCACTCCGGCATCGATCAGGGCGTCGTTCAGGCCGATCTCCTCGGACACCATCGACTTCGCCTTCACCGCGATCCGGGCGCCGGTCCGGGCCGCGATGTCGAGCACCACCGCCCGGGCCGCTTCCGCGTCGGATGCCCAGTGGACCTTGATTCCGTTCGCTTCGGCGGTCTTCTCGAATCGCTCGAGATGCTCGTCGAGATGCTCGAGGGCTTCGGACTTGATCGCCTTGGCCCGTCCGCGGAGCGCCTGCAGGTCGTCGACGCCCGCCAGCGCGGTCGCCCGTCGGTTTCGAATGGTGTCGGTGGCGTTGGCGAGGGCACCACGCAGTTCGACGTTCGCCAGCGCACGAGGCACGAGTTCCGCGAAGTGGTCGGCGTGCAGGTGATGGATCGATGCGGCGGGTTCGCTCACGATTCGGATCCCGACGCATGGTCGCGCGATGCGAGGATCTCGGCCAGGTGGACGCCCCGGACGTTCGAGCCCCGGGCGGCGAGCCGGCCTTCGAGCTGCATCAGACAGCTGGTGTCGCCGGAGACCACCGCATCGATGCCGAGCGATTCGAGCTCGTCGATCTTGTCGTCCGCCATGCCGACGGAGATTCCGGGGAGGTTGACGCTGAAGGTGCCGCCGAATCCGCAGCAACGATCGCAGGTCGCGGATTCGACGAGCTCGAGACCGCGGACCGCCTGGAGAAGACGTCTCGGTTCGCTGGCGATCCCGAGTTCCCGGAGTCCGTGGCAGGCGTCATGCCACGCGACGCGTCCGGTCCATCCGGCGTCGACGTCGATCCGGTCGAGTCGGTTGACCAGGAAGGCGCTGAGTTCGTACGACGCCTTCGCGACGCGGCTCGCGGCCTCGGCATCCGCCCCGTCGAGCAGTCCGATCGCGTGCCGGAACATCGCCGCGCAGGAGCCCGAGGGCACCACGATCGCCTCGCAGCCGTCCTGAAGCTGTTCGTCGAGGATTCGAATCGCGCTCCGGCAGACGGGTATCGCCGCGTCGTGCTGGCCGGCATTGAAGGCGGGCTGCCCACAGCAGGTCTGCCGCGGATCGAAGACCACGTCGCATCCGCAACGCTCGAGCACCTCGACGGTCGCCTCCGCGGCGGATGTCCGGAACTGGTCCATGAGGCAGGTGATGAAGAGTGCTACTTGCATCAAAAAGGAGGATACCCGTCGCGCACGGGGTCACCACCGACGATTTTTGGACTTTTCATCGGGATCGGTGATACAAAGCGTGCGTATCAGCGTACGTGCAGGGGGGCCGGCTCTTCCGGTCCCGTCGACAGAGTGAGTCCGGGGTCTCTGACGCGATACGTGTCGGCCTCCGGGGGGCCGGCAATACGGAGTTCAATGCATGTCGTCCGAGGAATCAGGGGAGCGCGTGGGGGTCGGTGTACCCGAACGGTTTCGTACGAGACGAGCCAACGGTGCCGACGCATCGTCCGGCTCGGGGGACTGGACCATCCACGTCGCGGATTCGGACGAGGTTCGCTCCGAGGCGCGACGGTTCCGCCATCGCGTCATCGAAGCCCTCGCCGACGCGGAATGCGGGACCAGGCCACCGGTGCCGTCCGAAATGGACGACCGCGTCGATGCGCATGCGGATCTGCTCTTCCTCCGGAATCGCGACGGCCGGATCGAGGCGTCGATGCAGATGACCGCGATCGATCAGGTCGATTTCGGCATCGCGCGACACCTCGATCGACGTCACCTCGCGCTTGGTTCGATCGAAGCCTCGTTCTCTCGACACCTCCTGTTCGATCCGGCGGTGAAGGACGAATCGATCGGCGCGGCGATGTCGAAGGCGATCCGCGTGCACGCCGGACGTCGCGGATGGCGGTACGACCTCTGCCTGTGTTCTGACGAGAACTCCGCGTCGCGTCTTCGGCTCGGGTACCGGCCGATCGGGATCAAGGTGGATCGGAAGACGCGATCGACGCTGGAGATCTACGCGTTCGCGATCGACCCGGCGACCGCCGAAGGCTCGACGATCGAGGATTCGACGAGGAAGGACGCGACGTCTCGTGAAGTGGAGACGACGGCCGAGTCCGAAGGGTCAGGCCCCTGATCGGATGAGAACGCCCTTGAGATAGTCCGCGGCCCGCGGGTCGGTCCCCAGGGCGTCTCCGAGATCTTCCAGACGCTGGTACCGGTGGGTGATGAGATCGTCGACCACGACCCGGCCGGTCTCGAGATGCTCGAGACAGGTGCGATAGAGCTCCGGGCGTCCATCGGGGTCGATCGGACCGGACGCGCCGCTCGAGGTCACCAGTCCGGCACCCCGCCACTGCAGGGCGTCGAGCGAGCCGGATCCACCACGCGCCCGACCGTAGCCGTAGAGGATGGCGGTCGCCTGCTTGCGGATGACCTTGGCGAAGTCGGCCCACGCCGAGACGGCGCCGCAGGCGTCGATCAGCAGCTCGCACCCACGTCCGCCCGTCCGGTCCCGGATCGCCGCCGCGAGGTCCGGTCCGGCATCGGGTTCGATCGAGATCGCATCGAAGGTCTCGACGGCCATGCGTCGCTTTCGAGCGGACGGATCCACCACGATGATCTCGCCTTGGAAACCGATGATGTTCCGCAACGCCCGGCCGAACAGCTGGCCGGACGGTCCGAGGCCGAACATCACGACCGAACGGATCCGGTCGCGTCGAGACGTCGCCTCGAATCGATATCGCAGCGCCTGTCGCTCGGCGAGCCGGAGATGGTGGACCACGCATCCGAGCGGCTCGGTCATGGCCGCGACTTCCCCGGCGATGTCGCCGGCGATCGGAATCGCGTTCACCTCGGGAATCACGATGCGATCCGCGAATCCCCCCGGCAGACCGGTGATTCCATGCTCTTCGTAGTCGACGCAGTGATGTGAGAAGCCGGTGGCGCAGCAATCGCACCAGTCGTCGGGCGACCGCCCCCGCGAGGCGCAGTTGATTCCCTGATCGAGCACCACCCGGTCGCCCGGAACGAGCTGCTCCACCGCATCGCCGACCTCGACCACCCGTCCCACCATCTCGTGGCCGAGGATCTGGGGCGCTTGTGCGAGCGGAACGGGGTGGCCGTCCGGTCCGAGGTTCCAGTTCACGGCGCCGTCATGGACGTGGACGTCCGAACCACAGATGCCGACCGCATCGAGTCGGACGGTGACGTCGCCGACCGCGGGTCGCGGGTCGGGAATCTCCCGATGGACGAGGACCCGGGGTTCGACCAGCAATGCTGCCTTCATGCGCCGCTCCGTCGGGTCGTTCAAGCGACGAAGTCGATCGTCACGCTCGATGGCCCGCGTCCGATGCTACAGGGATACGGAGCACTCGGACCAGATCTGGAATTCGCGATGTTTCGTCTTCTCGGCGTGTGCCGGTTCACCACCCGCGACGGCGACGACGTGATCGAAGACCCGACGGCCGCACGCCTCGATGCTCTCCGAGCCTTCGATCACGGTACCGGCGTCGAGATCGATGTCGTGCTTCATCCGTTCGAAGGTCTCGGTGTTGCTCGAGAGCTTGATCACGGGGCAGATCGCGTTCCCGATGGTCGTGCCCCGTCCGGTCGTGAACACCACCACGTTGCTTCCCGACGCGACGATGCCGGGGGTCGCCTCCTGGTCGTAGCCGGGTCCCTGCATCAGCCAGAGTCCGGGTGAGGTGGGCCGTTCCGCGTAGCCGCAGCAGCCCTCCACGCGACGGCTGCCGGCCTTCGCCAGCGCTCCGAGGCTCTTGATCGCGATGTTCAGAAGTCCACCGGCCCGATTGCCGGGACTGGGGTTGTCGTCGAGCCGGGTTCCGAACACCGCGGCGTGCGCCTTGTACCAGTCGACGGTCTCGTAGACGGCCCGGGCGGTCGCCGCATCCTTCGCCCGCCACGCGAAGACGTGCTCCGCGCCGCAGAATTCCGGGACCTCGGTGATGATCGCGGTGCCCCGGCGATCGATCAGGTGATCGGTCGCGACGCCGAGGGCGGGATTCGCGCTCAGTCCGCTGAAGCCGTCGCTGCCGCCGCACTTCAGTCCGAGGACGATCTCCGACACCGGCCGGTCGGTGCGATGGTGGCGGTCGACCTCCGGGAGCATCTTCTCGACCAGCGCGAGGCCTCGAAGGATGGTGGCCTCGGTACCGCCCTCGGTCTGGACGCCGATCCGCTCCACCGGCTTGTCCCATGAGAATCCGCCATGGTCCCCGAGCCATTGGTCGACGACGGTCTGGTTGGTCTTCTCGCATCCGAGCTCGAGCATGAGAACGCCGCCGACGTTGGGGTGGTCGGCGTAGTTCGCGAGGGTGCGCATCGTGATGTCGAGGTTCGAGCCGTCCGAACATCCGCAACCCTTGGAATGCGGAATGGCCACGACGCCGTCCACGTTCGGAAACTTCGAACGCGACCAGTGCTGGAACTCGGCGATCGTCGCGATCTGATTCGCCTCGTGGCTGGAGCACATCGAGGTCGGCAGCACGAGCAGGAAGTTCCGGGTCCCGGTCCGGCCGTCGGGGCGGAGGAAACCGGGGAACGTCCCGATCGCCTCGTCGGGAAGGTGGACGGGCGCGGGGTTGCGGAGATCGTCGGGAATCTCGCGAACCACCGGGATGTCGTTGGACATCGTGGTCTCGGTGATCGCGTCCCCGGCGGCGAGGCCGAGGCTGGTCCCGATCGGCTGGGCGTACTGGACGACGAACTCACCGTCGGGAATGTCCACCAGTGCGAACCGGTGGCCCGGTCCGACGTCGGTTCGAACGACCAGCCTCCGGTCGTCGACCTCCACCGTGGTGCCCGCGGTCACGCCGGTCTTCACCACCGCGCAGTTGTCGGTGGCATCCACCCGCACCGCGACCCGGGCGAGCGGCTGGACCTCGTCGTCCCCGCGGCCGCTCATGATCCGACCTCCTCGGGAAGATCGCGGAGATCGAGGCGGCCGTCCTCGTGGAGTCGAAGGAACGCTTCGTACGTCCGCCGAAGACCGTCGTGGAGCGAGGTGCGTGGCGGCGGGCCGACGAGCGATTCCAGCAGGCCGTCGTCGAGACGGCCGGGAATCGGCAGGGTGGGCCCGTCGCAATCGACGAGGCCGCGTCGATGCTCGGGAAGGATCCCGTCGATCGAGGCGACGACGTCCTCGACGGTGGCGGTCTCGCCGTGGAGGTTGCACACGTGCGCGCCGTCGGGTGCGTCGAGGCATCGCACGAAGATCTCCGCGACGTCCTCGGCGAGCTGGAAATCGGTGGGTCCCCGGAATCCGATCGTGTAGGGCCGCCCGAGGATCGCGGACTTCAGGGCGGTGGTCGGACCGCTGGTCATGCCGAAGTCGCGACCGACGCCGTAGACGGTGAGGGGGCGGAGACCGACGCTGCCGACGCCGTGGTCCTGGTGGTAGATCCGGGCGTTTCCCTCGTTGGCGAGCTTGAAGATGCCGTAGTGGGTCTTCGCATCGCCGGCTTCGGATTCGACGTGCGGTCGGGTCGGCGTGTCGTCGGGGCCGTAGACCGCGGCGCTCGATGCGTAGACCACTCGACACCCGGTGACGCGGGCGGCCTCGAAGACGGCGAGCGTTCCGAGCACGTTGACCCGGGCGCCGAGCATCGGATCGGCGCGACACGTGGGGACCTGGAGTCCCGCGAGATGGATCACGCCGTCGCCGCCGTGGTCGTCGACGTGGCGTCGCATCGCGGCGGCGTCGGTCACGTCCGCCGTGACGAATCGGATCCGGGATCGCGCGTCCTCGTCGAGGATCGCCTCGAGACGATGCCGCTCCTCGCCGTGGTCGAGGGCGGTGACGTCGTCGCCCGCCGCGAGGAGTCGCTGGACGACCCATGCGCCGATGCAACCGTTCGCCCCGGTCACCAGTCTTGCTGCCATCTGAATCCTGACTGCCCGCGTGGGGCGATGCGCCGGGGATCGAACCGATCGCGCCCGGGACGTCCGGAGCGCCGGTCGGAATCCGTGTCGCATTGCCGGACCGACCATCGAGGTGTACCCTCGACGAGACCGACACGTCAAGACGCAATCGACCGCGAACGGAAAACAACTGGAGATCGGCCATGCTCAACCGCACCCGCGGCCTCGGATTCCTCGCCGGCATCGCATTCGCGATCGTCGGGTGTGACGACTCGTCGAAGGCTCCAGACGCCGACACCGGTGCGGCCACGGCCCGGACCATCGCGGTCATCCCCAAGGGGACCAGCCACGAGTTCTGGAAGTCGGTCCATGCCGGCGCCGTGAAGTCGGGTCGGGATCTGGGCGTGTAGATCGTCTGGCAGGGCCCGGCCCGGGAGGACGATCGCGACGATCAGATCAAGGTCGTCGAACAGTTCATCACGAAGGGCGTCGACGGCATCGTGATCGCGCCGCTGGACGACACCGCGCTGATCCGTCCGTTGAAGGAGGCCGCGGAGGCCGGGATCCCCGTGGCGGTGATCGACTCCGGCGTGAACTGGGACGGCTCGGTGACCTTCGCCGCCACCGACAACTACGAGGGCGGCGTTCGCGCCGCACGAGAGATGGGTCGGCTGCTCGATGGTCGGGGGAAGGTGGTCGTGATGCGGTACGTCGAGGGATCGGCGAGCACCACCCGCCGCGAGGAGGGGTTCATCGACACCCTGCGGAGCGACTTCCCCGACGTCGAGATCCTTTCCGACAACGCCTACGGCGGCGCCACGCTCGAAGGCTGCGTCTCCACCGCGGAGAACCTGCTCGACCGCTTCGCGGAGATCGACGGCGTGTTCGCGCCGTGCGAGCCGGCGACCGTCGCCTTCATGCGGACCCTCGATCAGGCGGGTCGGAAGGATGCGACGGTGATCGTGGGCTTCGACGCCTCGGAATCGCTGGTCGAGGGACTTCGCACCGGCAAGGTGGATGCGCTCGTCGTGCAGAGCCCGTTCGCGATGGGGGAGCGGGGGGTCGGCCTCCTGATCGACTCGATCGAAGGCCGCGACGTGCCCGCCCGGGTCGACACCGGCTGCGTGGTGGTCAACCTTGCGAACATGGAGAGTCCCGAAGCGAAGACGGTGCTCGCGCCGCCGATCGACGAGTACCTGCGCTGATCCGGTGAATCAGATCGAGAACAATCGTGACCGACTCCACGTCCGCGAATCCAGAACCGTTGCTCGTGATGCACGGCGTCCGCAAGCGATTCGGCGGCGTCCAGGCGCTGCGCGGCGTCTCGCTCGAGGTCGCGGCGGGCGAGGTCCATGCGCTGGTCGGTGAGAACGGGGCGGGCAAGAGCACGTTGATGAAGGTCCTTTCCGGGGTCGAGGCACCGGATGCGGGCGAGATGACCCTCGCCGGTCGGCGATGGCGACCCGGCGGTCCGGTCGACGCCCGGCGGGGCGGGATCGCGATGATCCATCAGGAACTCGCGCTCGCACCCCACCTCTCGGTCGCCGAGAACATCGCACTCGGCGTCGAGACGCCGCGACTGCCGTGGCTCGGTCGCCTCTCCCCCTCGGATCGGCGATCGATGCTGGCGACCGCGAGGAAGGTGATGGGACGACTCGGACACGGTGAGCTCGATCCGGCCCGGCGGACCGGGGATCTGCCGGCGGCGGTGCGACAACTGGTCGAGATCGGCCGAGCCCTCGCCGCCGACGCCTCGGTGGTGGTCATGGACGAGCCCACGAGTTCGCTGGGACGTCGGGATGCGGATCGTCTTCTGGAGATCGTGGGCCGTCTTCGGGACGAGGGGATCGCCATCGTCTACATCAGTCACTTCCTCGAGGAGATTCGACGGGTCGCGGACCGCTTCACGGTCATTCGCGACGGATCGACGGTCACCGCCGGCCACATGGCGGAAGCACGCGACGAGACGCTCGTCGAGCACATGATCGGCCGACCGCTCGATGCGGTGTTTCCGCCGGGGGGTCGTGAGGCGGGCGAAGTCCGGCTCGAAGCGCGATCGATCGCGGGATACGGGCTTCCCCTGGAGGCTTCGCTCGACGTCCGGAGCGGCGAGATCCTCGGAATCGCGGGGCTGGTCGGCGCAGGCCGCACCGAGTTTCTCCGATGTCTCGCGGGACTCGATCCGACGGTTCGCGGCGACGTGTCGATCCATGGTCGGAGGATCCGCCGTTCGACGTCGATTCGCGGACGCATGAAGGCGGGTCTCGGCTTTCTCAGCGAGGACCGAAAGGGCGAGGGGCTCGCGCTCCCGATGTCGGTCGGCGAGAACCTGCTCCTCCCTCGGTTGGGACCGGTCACTTCCGGTGGCATGCTTTCGCCACGACGCATGGACGAGACCGCCGGTCACTGGCTTTCGAGACTCGCGGTCCGTGCGGGCGGATCGAGCGTTCCGGTCGAGACGCTTTCGGGTGGCAACCAGCAGAAGATTGCGATCGCACGGCTGCTTCATCAGGACGCGGACGTGCTCCTGCTCGACGAACCGACCCGGGGGATCGACATCGGAAGCAAGGTCCAGGTCTACGGGCTGCTCGACGAACTCGCCCGGGCGGGTCGTGCGATCGTCATGACCAGCGGGCATCTTCCCGAACTCCTCGGCGTCTGCGACCGGATCGCGGTCATGCACCGAGGGGTGCTCGGCCCGGCCCGCCCCGTCGATGCCTGCACGGAATCGTCGCTGATGCGTGAAGCGGTGCTCGGTCCGGACGGGTCCGGGGAAGGGGAGGCGGCATGAACATCGAGGCGACGCCCGAGGTGGAACCGATGGGAACGGGCTGGATCGGCCGGGTCGGCCGACTCGCCGCCCCGTTCATCGGGCTCTTCCTGGTGATCGGGATATTCACCGCGATCGAACCACAGGCGTTCGCGTCGGTGCGAAACGCCCAGACCATCGCGGTCCAGACGGTGGTGGTGGGGATCGGTGCGATCGGCATGTGCTTCGTGATCGTCTCCGGCGGGATCGATCTCTCGATCGGCTCGGTGATCGCGCTCGCCAGCGTCACCGGCGCCCTGACCCTCGACGCCGGTCATCCGCCGACCGCGGCACTCGCCGTCTCGGCCGGCACCGGAATGGCCTGCGGTCTTCTCAATGGTGGACTCGTGACGGCGCTCCGGATCCCACCGTTCATCGTCACGCTGGGAATGCTCGGGATCGCGCGGGGGCTTGCGAAGCTGCTCGCGGGCAACCAGCGGATCGCGCCGCCGCCGGAGTCGGTGGGTTGGCTGGAGGGTTTCGTCGACAAGACGCCGGAACCGACCTGGCTGATGATGGCGCCCGCGGCGTGGTGTCTTCTGGCGACGGCGGTCATCGCCGGGCTGGTGCTTCGCCGAACGCCGTTCGGGATCCACGTCGTCGCGATCGGATCGAGCGAACAGACGGCGCGTCTCTGCGGCGTCGCGGTGCGTCGCACCAAGATCGTGGTCTACGTGTTGTGCGGGCTCGGGGCGGGACTCGCCGGCGCGATCACGCTGGGTCGACTCGGCGTGGGGGATCCGACCACCGCCGTCGGCCTCGAACTCCAGATCATCGCGGCGGTGGTCATCGGCGGGGCAAGCCTCTCCGGAGGCGAAGGTGGTGTCCTCGGAACGATGATCGGCGCATTCATGCTGAGCGCATTGAGTGCCGGATGCACCCTTGCGGGCATCGACAACTCGGTTCAGGAGATCATCATCGGCGGAATCATCGTGGCCGCGGTGACCATCGACGGCATCCGGCATCGTCGGAAGCGCGTGTGAACCGCGTTGGTGTCGATCCGGCACATGGGGTATCGACCCCAATCGTCGATTCATCGCGCCCATCCGGGGTACATCCCCCATGGCATCCATGGCAGGAACGTCTATCTTTGAATCGCCGACAATGCGGTGGGCATTTAGGCGACCCGTTCAGATGTTCTTCGATTGGAACTCATGTCTTATGAAAAGCTGTTTGAGATCACGGAAGCGCCGAGCAGGCGAACCAGTTGCGGGGGCTGCCGATGCGGCTGCGGTCGACGGGCCAGCCGATCGAAGGAAGCGATGTGTGATGCGCTGTCGAGGCTGGAGCGTCTCACGGTGCGAGCCGACGAACTGACAAGCAGCGGTTCGTGGAAGTCCGCGATCAACGCCTGGGGCGCCGTGGCCCTGCTGGCGGAGCGGATGCTTGGTCGCGCCGATGTGGCCGTGATCGACGCGATGCGGATCATCGCTTCCCTGATGGATCGCCTCGAGATGCAGGACGATGCGATCCGGGTTCTCGAGAACGCCGCCGAACGACTGGTCGATGCCGGATGGCATCGCTCGAATCGTGGAGTCGCCATTTCGGATGAAATGCGGGCGATTCACCGATCCAATCGCACCACCGTGCTCGCCGATTCCGGCGTCCGATCGCTTCGTCACGGCTGGTCGGCGTCGCGGACCGCCTGATCTCAGAGCCCGATCACGCGGCGGCGACGATTCCACGACGGCGAACGCCGTTCCAGCGGATCGCGAGCCATGCGGCCTGCAGGACGCCGGCCAGCGTGATCGCCAGCGTCGCCGCCACACCGCCAGGGACGGTTCCGAGCGAGACGAAGATCACGAGGACGAGGCCGATCGTGGTCAGTCCGATCCCGACGCCCTCGGAGATCGGTCTCGTCTGGTGAGCGTGGACGAGCATGCCCTGCCAGTAGCTGATGAGGAAGGTGAGGAACGGCATCGGCACCATGAGCCAGGTCGCGAGTCGTGCCATCGACATGCCGTCTTCCGGAATGCGCTCGAGGTCGACGTACCAGAGTTCGCCCAGCGGGGTCGCTGCGACCAACCCGACGAGCAACGAGATGCCAAGGCCGAAGATCAGCATGAACCGTTTCAGTGCGCGGGGTCCTTCGGGATCACCGGCGTGCCGGATCACCACCTCGTTGAACGCCATGCCGCTCGAGCGGGAGAAGAATCCCAGTCCCGTCACCGCGGACCAGATGGCCAGGGAGGTGAGCGCTTCCGGCATCCGGTTCATGCCCGCGCTGCAGATCGGATACGAG
>NYVS01000071.1 GCA_002684755.1 Phycisphaerae bacterium | reverse complement strand
GCGGGGAAACGTCTCGCCGGCGTATGCCCGATCCGCGATCGCCTGCAGCGCATTGCGATGAATCATGAAGTTGGCTCGTAGGGGCCAGTCGGTGAACGGGATGCTGACGACGACCAGCGGGACGAGATAGCCCAGCACGCGTCGGCGCATCGAGATCGGCTGAATCGGGAGCGCGAGCAGCGTGAACTGCAGGAGGACCAGCGGGAGGCTGCACACCACGAGCATCCCGACCAGAATCCAGTGGCCTCCGACGAACGAGTACAGGGTCACCGCGAAGGCGAAGATCAGGAACGCCCAGTGGAGGACGCTGCAGATCCTGATCAAGCCGCGACGGAATCCCCGATTCCCCACCCTGGCCGTGGTGCGTGGGTCGTCGGGATCGAAACCTCGACCGCATTCCGAGCAGATCCGGCTGGTGGCACCTTGAAGCATATGGCCGCAACCGATGCAACACCGGTCGTCCGTCCGAGCGTTCGGGCTTTCCTGTGCGACGCGCGTCGACGACATGTCTGCCTTCCTTCCGGCGCTCGCGGAATCGTGATCACCGGCTTGGTGGTCCGAAAGAAGGGTAACCGCTCGTCGCATCACCGCGTGGGAGCACGAGACCGCGCCNCGGTCAGCGGCGTTTCTCCCATCCTTCAGCGAGTCGCCAGCAGCGGTGTATCCGCTTGTTTCGAAAGTCATCCGGGACGGATCGGTTGCTGATCTCCCGACAACCGAAGTTCCCCGGCACCGCGTCCGGCGACATCTCGAAGCTTCGGGAATTCGTCGAGAAGAAGATCTCGCCCTTCGGCGCCGCGAAGCGGGCGAGATCCCGGATCAATCCCGGATGATCTCGATCGATCGAGAACGAGCCCGCCTTCATCCGCTTGGAGTTGGAGAAGGTGGGGGGGTCGCAGATGATCGTGTCGTATCGATCGGCATCGTCCTTCGGACCGGCGGCGAGCCACTGGAGGCAGTCCGCCTGGACGAGACGATGGTCCGCGTCGAGCGCATGCCCGTTCAGGGCCAGGTTTCGCTCGTACCAGTCGAGATAGGTTCTCGACATGTCGACGGTGGTGGTCGCCGCGGCGCCACCGGCGCGAGCGTGGACGCTGAAGGCTCCGGTGTAGGCGAACAGGTTCAGGACGCGCTTGCCGCCGGCCCGGTCCTGCACGGATTTCCGGGTCGGGCGATGGTCGAGGAAGAGCCCGACGTCCAGGTAGTCCGAGAGATTCACCTCGAACCGGAGTCCGTGCTCGCGGACGGTCTTGGTGTTCGCCCGGGTGTCCACGCGTTCGTACTGCTCCCGATCGCCGGCGCCGGAGGACTGTCGACCCCGGTGCTTGACGTGCATCCGCTCCCGGGGGATGTCCAGGCCCGCCAGGATCTCCGCCTCCGCGTCCCGCCGATGTTCGACCTCCTGCTCGAGCGTCTCGTCCTTCTTTCGGGCGAAGAGCCAGACCACCGCGTCGCCCTCGCGGGTGGGATCCGCCGCGTGCTCGTCGGTGTACCAGTCGACGATCGCGGGGTATTCGGGCACGTCCCGCTCGTAGAGGCGGAAGCAGGAGATGCCCTGTTTCCGACCCCACTTCGCGAGGTGCCGCATTCGATTGGCGAGACGTTCACCGAGCATCGGGGCAGGATATCGCCCGGGCGGGGATCCGACCTGCGCGGCGATCGCCGGCGAGCGGATCACGTCGATTCGAGGGAGGGCGTCATGAGCCCCGCATCGACGAGCGGAGGCGGTGATCGCGAGGGCGAGCAGTCCGCCGAGGATCTCGAAGATCATCGTCGGTCCGCTGAATTCAGAGTCGCACCGATGTGAACGCGAATGCGTTTCCGTCGAAGAGTCCCCGGTCGCCGAGCTTGAGGCTCGGAATCACGAGGAGCGCCATGAACGAGAGCGTCATGAAGGGGGCCTGCAGCGTCGAACCGAGGTCCCGGGCGACGGCGCTCACCGCTTCGTATCCGGCCGCGACCTCTTCCGCGGGCCGATCGCTCATCAGCCCCGCGATCGGAAGCGAGAGGCCCGCGGTTCGATCACCGTCGACGGCGACCAGGCCGCCACGGCGTTCGAAGACCGCGTTCACCGCCGTCGCGACCGCGTCCGGGCTCGTGCCGACCGCGATGACCTGGTGTGAATCGTGGGCGACGCTGCTCGCGATCGCACCGCGGCGGAGGCCGAATCCCCGGATGAACGCGACCGCGGGTGGGGCGGGCGTGTAGCGATTGCACACCGCGACGAGCAGCACGTCGTCCGCCGGAGCGGGTTGGAGGACGCCGTCCTTCGTGGCGAGGGTGGCGATCGATTCGCCGGTGACGAGCTCGCCGTCCTCGGCCTCGATGACCCGGACCCGGGCGTCGGGCACATCCGCTTCGATCTCGAAGTCCGACGGCTCGAAGCGGGCGTCGCGGAAGACGTTCGGCGTGGCCACCGTCGCTCCGGGGACCGTGCAGCGGCCGTCCTCGGCGACGAGACGGCCCTCGATCCAGGTCCGGCTCACCCGGAAGTCGACGAGGTCGTCGACGAGGATGAAGTCCGCCCGATCACCCTCGCGGAGAAGGCCCACGTCGAGCCCGTAGTGTTCGACCGGATGCAGGCACGCGGCTCGAAGCACGTCGAACACGTCGACCCCGTGGGCCACGCATCGGGCGACCGAGCGATCGAGATGACCCTTCAGCAGTTCGTCGGGGTGGGCGTCGTCCGTGGAGAACATGGCGAGGTGGGGGAATTCGGTCAGGATCGGCAGGAGCGCGTCGAGGTTGCGGGCGGCGCTGCCCTCGCGGATCAGGATCTTCATGCCGGCCTGCGCCTTGTCTCTCGCCTCCTCGAGCGAGAAGCACTCGTGATCGGTGGTGATGCCGGCGGCGGCGTACCGGACGGCGTCGTCGCCCCGGAGCCCCGGCGCATGACCGTCGACGGGTTTTCCGAGCCGCTTCGCGGCGGCGATCTTGGCCATGACCTCCGGATCCTGATGGAGCACCCCGGGCCAGTTCATCATCTCGGAGAGGTAGCGGAATCGATCGTCCTCGAGCAGGCGGGCGACCGCCGTCGAATCGAGGCTGGCGCCCGCGGTCTCGAAGTCGGTCGCAGGGACGCAGCTGGGCACGCCAAAGTGGATCGGCATGCACGCGCGGGCGGCGTCCTCCAGCATGAAGTCCAGACCGGCCTCACCGAGGACGTTGGCGATCTCGTGTGGATCGCTCACCGTCGCGACGGTGCCGTGCCGAACCGCGACCCGGGCGAATTCGGCGGGCGGGAGCATGCTGCTCTCGACGTGGACGTGGGCGTCGACGAAACCGGGCAGCAGCACGCCGGGTGTGACGGAAGCGTCGGAATCGAGCGGGCGGATCGCGTCGATCCGTCCGTCGAGGACGTCGACTTCGGCGGGAAGGATCCGACGGGCATGGAGATCGACGATCCGATGTCTCAGGGTCTTCATGTCGCCAGCCTAGCGGAACGACTCGGACGTCCGCCGGCGAAGTCCGGGTGGTTCGATTTCATGGAGATGGTCGTCGCATCCGATATCATCTGCATGGATCGTGTGGCGGTCCTTCCGGACGTCGTGAGGATCGACCGAAACGATCTTCGAGCGAGCATCTCATGCGATCGCAACGCAGTCCCTGGCGTCCCGAAATCCTCGCCCGACGCGAGACGTCCCTGCTCGTCGGCATCGTCTCGGTGGTGATCTTCANNATCTTCGGCGGCGGCTGGCTCGGTGANCTCGCGAATCCGGCGTGGGCGTCCTTCATGTTCGCCTGGCTCTTCACGGTGATGCTCTGGGCGTCGTTCGGCGTGGTCCGTCACGCCGACGGTCTGGCGGTCCGGTTGGGCGAGCCCTTCGGCACCCTCATCCTGACCCTCGCGGTGATCAGCATCGAGGTGGTGATGATCTCGGCGGTGATGGTGACCGGAGAGGAGACGCCGGCCCTCGCCCGGGACACGATGTTCGCGGTCCTCATGATCGTGCTCAACGGGATGTTCGGACTGACGCTCGTCCTCGGCGGGCTCCGGCACCGGGAACAGGTCTTCAACCTGAAGAGCGCGGCGGCCTACCTCGGGGTGCTCATTCCGCTCGCCGCCATGGGGCTGGTGATTCCGCGGTTCACCGAATCGACCGGCGACGCGTCCGCCTCGCCGCTCTTCGCGACCTTCCTCATCCTGATGTCGGTCGTCCTCTACGGCGTGTTCCTNGGGCTTCAGTCCGCCCAGCAGCGTCATGATTTCCAGCAGCCCNCGACCACCGGNAAGCGATCNGGACGCCGCCNCGGANGACGATCACGCGGGGGTCGAGGTGATCNGNGTCNGNTANCACTCGATCCTGCTNGTCCTCACCATGCTNCCGATCGTGNTGCTNTCGAAGAAGATGGCGTTGGTGGTCGACCACGGGACCGCGGCNCTCGGNGCNCCGNCNGCNCTCGGNGGATTCCTCGTCGCGATCCTGGTGCTCTCGCCGGAGGCGATGGCCGCGGTTCGGGCGGCGATGGCCAACCGTCTTCAACGGACCGTCAACATCGCGNTGGGGTCGGCGGTCGCCACGATCGGACTGACCATCCCNGCCGTGCTGATCATCGGGTTCGTGACCGGGAAGAAGGTCGAACTCGGACTTGAAAACGTCGAATTGGTGCTNCTTGTGACCACGATTCTCGCCGCGATGGTGAATTTCGGGAGCGGACGNAGTACCGTTCTACAAGGAGCGATACACACGCTNCTNTTNCTCGCCTACGTGGTCCTNNTCTTCGACGTNCCGNCNTGAGACCNCNTTCGNGANCNATTTCCAGACACCCCGACCCGGAGCGCCGCATGGCCACCCGAAAGCAACTCGACAAGCAGAAGAAGGCTCGNGCCCTCAAGAAGAAGAAGATCACCCTCGCCAAGGAGGCGAGTCGTCGNGAAGAGGGGNCGGACGAGCGGGCGGAACGGCTCGAACGTCAGGCGAACGACCGTCAGTTCGGCGGCGACGCCGGCAAGGGGGGNCCGCGAAAGGCCGTCACCGGTCCCAAGATGCATCGTCCTCAGGGAGGCTGACGCGTCCGAGGCGATGTCCGCCGATCGCGATCCTCGAGCCCGGAACGGAGTTTCCCCATGTCGACCCAGTCCCTTCATCACCTCATCGGAGGTGTGCCGCACGAAGACGCCGGCACCACGCAACGGGTCAACATCGATCCGGCCACCGGCAAGACGGTCTCGGTCGCACCGCTCGACGCGGTCGACGCGGCCGATCGGGCGGTGGCGGCGGCGGCCNCGGCGTTCGAATCGTGGTCGCAGACCCCGGTGGGNGACCGGATCCAGCACCTCTTCCGCTACAAGGCGATCCTCGAGGATCACGCCGAGGAGCTGGCGGGCATCCTGGTCCGGGAGCACGGCAAGACGATGGGGGAATCGGTCGGCTCGGTGCGACGGGGGATCGACTGCATCGAACACGCCTGCGCCGCGCCCGTTCTCATGATGGGCCGGACCCTTCCGCAGATCGCGGTCTCCTCGTCGTTCTGCCGGACCGAGGACGAGGGCGGCGTCGGCCTCGATTCNTCGGCNGATCGAATGCCGCTCGGCGTCTGCGTCGGCATCACGCCGTTCAACTTTCCGATCATGGTNCCGATGTGGATGTGGCCGATGGCGGTCGCGTGCGGCAACACCTTCGTGCTGAANCCCTCCGAGAAGGATCCGATCTCCGCGGTGCGAACCACCGAGCTGGCGCACGAAGCCGGATTCCCNGAAGGGGTGTTGAATCTCGTNCACGGGGGACCGGCGGTCGTCGATCGTCTCCTCGCCCATGAAGACGTCGCGGCGGTGTCCTTCGTCGGCTCGACGCGGGCCGGCGCCTCGATCTACGCGAAGGGTGCGGCGCACGGCAAGCGGGTCCAGTGCATGTGCGGGGCGAAGAACTTCTCGATCATCATGCCGGACGCCAATCGAGGCGCCGCGGTCGACGGGATCTTCGGATCCGCGTTCGGAAACACCGGGCAACGCTGTCTCGCGGGGAGCGTCGTGGTGTGCGTCGGCGACTCGGCGGACTGGTTCGTCCCCGCGCTGGTCGAGCGGACCAGGGGGATCAAGATCGGGGCGGGAGATCGACCGGACACCTCCATGGGGCCGATGCAGGATCTCGAATCNCGGGATCGCGTCCTCGAATACGTCGGCATCGGCGAGGCGGAGGGCGCCTCCGTGCTCATCGACGGCCGCACCGCGGACATCCCCTCGGCCGGCTGCTTCGTCGGGCCGACGATCCTCGACCATGTGACGCCAGACATGCGGGTGGGCACCGAGGAGATCTTCGGACCGGTGCTGTCGGTGATGCGGGCGGGCTCGCTCGAGGAAGCGGTGGGATTCGTCAACCGCTCCGAGTACGGCAACATGTCGGTCATCTTCACCGACTCCGGCCACGCGGTCCGGAAGTTCGAGCGCACGGTCCAGGCCGGCATGCTCGGCGTGAACGTGGGCGTCCCGGCGCCGATGGCGGCCTTCCCGTTCAGCGGTTGGAAGAAGTCGTTCTACGGCGACCTGCATGTGAACGGCGAGGATGGGGCCCGTTTCTTCACCAAGTCGAGAGTCACGGTCCGTCGCTGGATCTAGGGAGCAGGAACCATGCCCAGAATCACCCGCGCAGCGCTCATTCAGGCTTCGAACGCCCTTCCGGACTCGACGGATCTCGAGGCGATCAAGGCGGCGATGATCGANAAGCACGTCGGATTGATCGCGGAGGCGGCGGAACGGGGCGCGAACGTCTGCTGTCTCCAGGAGATCTTCTACGGTCCGTACTTCTGCGCCGAACAGGATCCCCGCTGGTATCGCACCGCGGAAGCGGTGCCCGACGGTCCCACGATCCGGCTCATGCAGGAACTCGCGAAGAAGCACGCCATGGTGATGGTCGTGCCCGTCTACGAGGAGGCGATGACCGGCGTCTACTACAACACCGCCGCGGTCATCGACGAAACGGGCGAGTATCTCGGCAAGTACCGCAAGCACCACATCCCGCATTGTCAGCCNGGCTTCTGGGAGAAGTTCTACTTCACGCCCGGGGACAACGGCTATCCGGTCTTCGANACGCGATACGGCAGGATCGGGGTCTACATCTGCTACGACCGGCACTTCCCCGAGGGCGCCCGCGAGCTCGGGTTGAACGGCGCCGAGATCGTGTTCAATCCCTCGGCGACCGTGGCGGGACTCAGCGAGTACCTCTGGAAGCTCGAGCAGCCCGCGCACGCGGTGGCCAACCAGTACTTCGTCGGGGCGATCAACCGGGTCGGCACGGAGGCGCCNTGGAACATCGGGGAGTTCTACGGCCAGAGCTACTTCTGCGATCCTCGCGGCCAGATCATGGTCGAGGGATCGCGTGACCGGGACGAGGTGATCATCGCGGATCTCGACCTGGATCTGATCCAGACGGTGCGCGACACCTGGCAGTTCTTTCGTGACCGTCGGCCGGAATCCTACGAGGGGATCGCCGCCTGGTGAACCGNCCTCGAAGATTCCGCGACCTCGATCCGCGGTGAACGGCCGAGGGCCGTCCCGCACGCCCCTTCGGGAGGTGCANGCAGATGTCCGACCAGAGACTGACCAACGCGGATCTCGCCCCGGTCCCGGAGTCCGGCCGGACGTGGTCGAAGTGGCATCTCGCCGCGCTCTGGATCGGCATGTCGGTGTGCATTCCGACCTACATGCTCGCGGCGGGGATGATCAAGGCCGGGATGAACTGGTGGCAGGCGGTGCTCACCGTCATGCTGGGCAACCTGATCGTCACGGTGCCGATGATCCTGAACGGTCACGGCGGAACGAAGTACGGGATTCCATTCCCCGTGCTCGTCCGCTCGAGTTTCGGGACGGCCGGAGCCCATCTCCCGGCCATCGCGCGATCGCTGGTCGCGTGCGGCTGGTTCGGCATCCAGACCTGGATCGGCGGCGCCGCGATCTACTCGATCATCGTCACGCTCGGATGGATCGGCGTCGAGCCCGATTCGGCGAGGATCGACCTGCTCGGCATCACCGGAATCCAGTTCACCTGCTTCGTGCTCTTCTGGCTGGTTCACGTGGGCTTCGTGGCGATCGGCATCGATTCGATCCGGTGGCTCGAGTCCTGGGCGGCCCCGTTCCTGATCGCGGCCGGGCTGGCGCTGCTGGTCTGGGCGTTGATTCGGACCGGCGAGGCCGACGGCGGCATCGCCACGCTCTTCAGTTCGAGGACGACCTACCCCGAAGGATCCGGTTTCTGGACGGTCTTCTTCCCCCTGCTGACCGCGATGGTCGGATTCTGGGCGACGCTCTCNCTGAACATTCCCGACTTCACGCGGTACTGCCGGTCGCAACGAGACCAGATCGAGGGACAGTTGATCGGCCTGCCGCCGACCATGACCCTCTTCTGCTTCATCGGGGTCATGGTGACCGCGGCGACCGTCGTGGTCTTCGGCGAGGCGATCTGGGATCCGGTCCAGCTGGTCGGAATGCTCGGATCGAAGCCGGTGGTGGTGATCTCGATGCTGGCGCTGCTGCTCGCGACGCTNTCCACGAACCTCGCGGCGAACGTGGTCAGNCCCGCGAACGGATTCTCGAACATCTCCCCGCAACGCATCGGATTCCGGACCGGCGCGATNATGACCTGCGTCATCGGGGCGGTGATCATGCCCTGGAGACTGCTCGACGGCCTCGGCGAGTACATCTTCACCTGGTTGATCGGATACAGCGCGCTGCTGGGGCCGATCGCCGGCATCATGCTCTGCGACTACTTCGTCATTCGACGCACCCGTCTCGACGTCGACGAACTCTACGATCCCCGCGGTCGATACGCCGGTGTGAACTGGATCGCGATCGTCGCGCTGGTGGTCGCGGTGCTTCCGAATCTTCCGGGGTTCCTCAATGCGGCGAGCAACACCGCGGGAACGCCCGACGCCTGGTTTCCGCCGGTGTTCGACGGCATCTACGATTACGCATGGTTCATCGGGCTCGGCCTCGGTGCACTCGTCCACTGGANCGGAATGACCTTCACGAAGGGNTTCGCACTTGAACGATGAACACGCCGATCCGGTGATGCCGTCCACCNNCCATCGCCCCGGTCCCTACCAGGGGCCCACCCGCGAGGAGGTGCTCGCGATGCGTCGCGAGTTCCTCGCGCCGTCNCTGCTGACCTACTACCGNGATCCGGTGATGATCGTGGAGGGNTCGATGCAGTGGCTCTTCGACGAGACCGGGCGGCGGTATCTCGACTTCTTCGGCGGCATCGTCACGGTGTCGGTCGGCCACTGCCATCCGCGGGTCGTCGAGCGGGTCCGCGAGCAGGTCGAGCGACTGCAGCACACCACGACCATCTACCTGCATCCCACGATCGCGGAGTTCGGTCGGAAGCTCGCGTCCACCATGCCCGCGAACTCCGGTCTCGAGGTCTGCTACTTCACGAGTTCCGGCAGCGAGGCCAACGAACTCGCGATGCTGATGTCGCGGTTGCACACCGGGAACTTCGATCTGATCGCCCTGCGGAACGGGTATCACGGGATGACCAACCAGGCGATGGGTCTGACCGGGCTGCACACCTGGAAACAGCCGCTCCTGCACGGGATCGGCGTGCACCATGCCCGCCTTCCCGACCGACTCCGGGGTCAGTACGGATACGACGATCCGGAAGCNGGATCGAAGTACGCGGACGAAGTCATCGACCTCATCCAGCACGGCACCTCCGGGCAGATCGCGGGCTTCATCGCGGAACCGATCCAGGGCGTGGGGGGGACCGTCGAGATTCCACCGGGGTACCTCCCGAAGGTCTACGAAGCGGTGCGGGCCGCCGGCGGCGTCTGCATCTCCGACGAGGTCCAGACCGGTTTCGGTCGGACCGGGACGAACTTCTGGGGNTTCGAGAATCACGGCGTCACACCCGACATCGTGACCATGGCCAAGGGCATCGGCAACGGAGCGCCGCTGGGGGCNTGCGTGGCGAGGGCCGAGGTGGCGGGCAGCATGGCGAATCGTCTGCANTTCAACACCTATGGTGGCAACCCGGTCTCCATGGCCGCGGGGCTCGCCACGCTCGACGTGATGCTCGAAGAGGATCTGCAGTCGCGATGCCACGAGATCGGCGGCCATCTGCTCGAAGGATTGAAGCATCTGGTCTCGAGCCACGACATCGTCGGCGACGCCCGGGGCCAGGGGTTGATGCTCGGCCTCGAACTGGTGACGGACTCGAAGTCGATGGCGCCCAACGGGCCCGCGACGGCGCAGGTCCACGAGCGGGCGAAGGAATTCGGTCTTCTGCTGGGCAAGGGCGGACTGAAGGGCAACGTGCTTCGCATCAAGCCNCCCATGTGCATCACCCGGGCCGACTGCGACTTCGCGATCGAGGTGCTCGATCGCTGTCTCTCGGAGGTCGACTGAACCCATGCCNCTCCTCGTCAAGAACGGTCTCGTGGTCAACGCCGATTCGCAGCGTCGGGCCGACGTCTACGTCGAGGACGAGACGATCACCCGGATCGAAGCGGCGATCGATCCAGCGGGACTCCCCGAGGGAACCGAGGTGATCGACGCCACGGATCGGCTGGTCCTCCCCGGGTTCATCGATCCCCACGTGCACATCCANCTGCCCTTCATGGGCACCAACGCGATCGACGATCACGACTCCGCGACCCGGGCCGCGCTGGTCGGCGGGACGACCACGATCATCGAGATGATCTGTCCCGGCCCCGATGACGAACCGAGGACCGCGTTCGATACGTGGAAGGGNCTCGCGGAAGACGGTGCCAACTGCGACTACAGCTTCCACCTCTCGGTGGTCCGCTTCGATGCGCTGGCGGACCGGCAGATCCGGGAGNTGGTCGCGGAGCACGGCGTGGCGTCCTTCAAGATCTTCCTCGCCTACAAGGGGGCGCTGGACATCGCGGATTCGAATCTGATTCCGCTGCTCGANCTCGCNCGGGAGCTCGGGGTCATCGTGACCGCCCACTGCGAGAACGCGGAAGCGATCGACGCCATGCAGCGTCGGCTGCTCGCGGAGGGGCGGACCGGNCCCGAATGGCACGAGCCTTCCCGGCCGCGGTCGGTCGAGGCCTCCGGCGTCAATCATCTCTGCACGTTCGCGGAACTGACCGGTGCCCACGTCTACATCGTGCACACCTCGTGCGAAGCGGCGCTCGACCAGGCGATCGCCGCCCGGAAGCGGGGCGTCGACGTCCGGGTGGAGTCGGTGATCCCGCATCTGGTGCTCGACCACACCTGCGCGGAACGGCCCGGTTTCGAGGGCGCGAAGTACGTGATGAGTCCACCGCTCCGAGACGCGCGGGAGCACGAGCCGCTCTGGCGGGGAATCGCGGATCGATCGATCTCGACCATCGGCACCGACCACGCGCCGTTCGACTTCGCCGACCAGAAGACCATGGGTCGCGATGCGTTCACCGCGATCCCCAACGGAATCCCCTCGATCCAGGAACGGGTCGATCTCGTCCACACCCACGGGGTCGACACCGGTCGGATCGACCTGCAGACGATGGTCGACGCCTGCAGCACCCAGGCCGCGAAGATCTTCGGGCTTCATCCCCGCAAGGGGGTGATCGCGGTCGGGTCGGACGCGGATCTCGTCATCTACGACCCGTCCTTCGAAGGCACCTTCGACGTCGCGGACAGTCTNTCGAAGACCGACTACTCGGGCTACCAGGGCATGCGGCGGAAGGGGCGTTCCGAGACCGTGGTCCTTCGCGGACGCACCGTGGTGCGGGCGGGGCGGTTCGTCGGCGAAGCCGGGGGCGGGCGCTACCTGCCNAGAACGCCGAGCCACTGACCCCGGGGCGGGTCCTCAGTCTTCGTCGTTGTCGTTGGCGACCAGCTTGTTGGACTGCTCGACGAAGCGGTCGCCGTCCCAGTTGGTGTCCTGAGTCACCATCCCGTCGCGGGCGGCCTTCTCCGCGGCCTTGATCTCGGACTGGCGTCGGACCAGTTCCGCATGGGTGGTGAAGAAGTTCAGGCTGTGACCCCTGAAATCCTCGATGCTTTCGAAGCCGTGTCGATCCATGAACTCGCCGAGCTCCCCGCAGAGCGTCTTCGCGAGACCGTAGCCGTGGATCATCACGCCGGTGCAGACCTGGACGGTCTGGGCGCCGAGCAGGATGAACTGGGCGGCATCGCGTCCGGTCTCCACACCCCCGATCGCGCTGATCGAACGGTCGGCGTATCGGCCCGGCCGCTCGAACTCGGAGATCGGGATGGTCTTGATGTCGCCGGCCTTGATGTCCTTCGGCTTCTTGGGGTTCGGGGTCGGCACGGATTCGAGTCCGGCGGGAATCCGCTGGCCGGAATTGCCGCCGAACATCATCGTCGCGAGTTCCATGACCATCCGAAGGGCGATCGGTCGCACNGCCTTGCAGCTGTAGCCGCCGGGNACCGACCAGCCTTCGACCGAAGGCTCGGGACGGAGGGTGTCGAGGTCGACNCCCATCACGCTGAGAATGGTGTTGATCGCCGCCACGCCTTCGCATCCGGCGCGAAGCGCGGCGTCCGCCGGCGCCTCGATGTGGGTGATGTTCGGGGTCATCTTCGCCCAGACGGGAATCGTCGCGACCTCGTTCACCCAGCCGCACACCTCTTCGAGCAGGTCGGGATCCTGCCCCATCGCGGCGCCCATCCGGCGTTCGGGAAGGCCGTGGGGGCAGGAGAAGTTCAATTCGAAGGCGTCGACGCCGGCGTCCTGGCATCGCTCGACGATCTCCTGCCAGGCGTCCTTGCGGTACTCCTCCATGATCGAGGCGATGAGCACGCCTTCGGGATGGGCGTCCTTGACCTCCTTGAACTCATCGAGCCAGACGTCGAAGCCGCGGTCCGAGATCAGTTCGATGTTCTGCCATCCGATGACCTCGCGGGAGTCCGTCGCCCGCATCCGGGCGTACCGTGGGGCGACGTTCGTGACCTTGGACGCATCGAGCGAGATCGTCTTGGCGATGACCGCGCCCCAACCTTCGTCGAAGGCCTTTCGGATGACGCTCGCGTTGGTTCCGGGGGGGCCGGATCCGATCACGAAGGGGTTCGGAAGTCGGAGTCCGTTCACGTCGACGCTGAGATCTGCCATGNANACATNNTACCGGAGAGCGCCCNCTCGACCGGCACGATTTCGGTGCGGGGATCGATCGAACGCATCTCCGGATTCGAGGGTTCGGGGCGGTGATCGCCCGGTCGGCGTAAAATGCCGCGATGACGACCATTCCGACCACGAAGATCGAAGGCGACCTCTCCCCGCTCCAGCGGGACATCCACTGGCTTCGCGCCCGGCTCGACGAGATNCAGGACGGCACCGCCCGCAGGGATGTCGACCGACTCCGGNCCATCGTCGACCGGATGCGGGACACGGGAGCCTCCGANGGNGCNCTCGCNGAATTCGATCTGGCCTCGATCCGCGCGATGCTGAAGCGTCTGGGAACCGCGTTCCATCTGAGGAACAAGGCCGAACAGGTCCACATCGTCCGGGTGAACCGCCGTCGGGAACGACACGCGACGCTCGAGACGCCGCGTCCGGAGTCGCTNGCGGAGGCNNTCGGCGTTCTGCACGCCGCGGGGTTCGACCTCGACGCGACGCTCGAGACGATCGGCCGNCTGGACATCCAGCCCACCCTGACCGCGCACCCCACCGAGTCGCGACGGCGGACGATCATCCAGAAGCAGGCGCGGATCGCCGAACTGCTCGAGGTCGTCGACACCGAAGAAGCCGGTGAGCAGGAGATTTCGCGGGCNGCCGCCGGGGTTCGGCGGGCCCTCGCGGTGACGCTCGCGACCGACGAGATCCGCTCCAGCCGACCGGAGGTCGTCGACGAGGTGCGGACGGGGATCCATCATCTCGCCGGCGTGATCCGTGAAGCGGTGCCGGTGGTGCATCGGGACCTGCTCGANGCGATCGAGCGGCACTACGGCACCAGGCCCGCGGCGCTCCCGGCGTTTCTCCGCTACCGGTCGTGGATCGGCGGGGATCGGGACGGGAATCCCAACGTCACCGCGGCGGTCACGGAGTCCACGCTTCGGGCGATGAGGACCGCGGCCATCGAGGGCCATCTCGCGAACCTCGAGGTTCTCCATCGGGACTTGAGCGTCTCCGACCGCCGGGTGCCGATCGCCACCGAACTTCGGGACGCGATCGACCGCGACGCGGGCCGGTTCGGCGAGACCGACGCCGACGCCGCCTACCTCGAGCACGAGCCGTTCCGGCGTCGACTCCGGCAGATCGAGCGACGGCTGCGGGCGGCGATGTCGGATTCCCGAGCGACCTACGCGGCGCGGGATCTGCTCGAGGACTTCGAGATCCTGCACCGGGCCCTGCACGAAGCGGGGCTCGCGGAGGTGGCCGATGGAGGCACCCTCGCCGATGCGCTCGTGCAGGTCCGCACCTTCGGGTTCCATCTCGCGGGACTCGACCTCCGGCAGCACAGCCGGATCCACGAGGCGGCGGTCGCGGACCTGCTTCGACGCGCCGGCGTCGAGGACGACTACGCCGCGCTCGACGAGGCCGGGAAGGCCGCGGTCCTCCGGAAGGAACTGGCGACGAGTCGTCCGCTGCTCGCCCGCGACGCGACGGTGGCGTCGGCGACCCGGGAGATGCTCGACACGCTCGCGGTGGTGAAGCAGGTCGTCGATCGCGAACCCGCGGCGATCGGCAGCTACATCGTGAGCATGGCCCATGCCGCCAGCGACCTCTACGAGGTGCTGGTGCTGCTGCGCGAGGTCGGGCTCTGGCACCGTGACGGAGACGGGGTCACGTGTCCCATCGACGTCGCGCCGCTCTTCGAGACCGTGGACGACCTCGCGGGGGCGAAGGCGGTGCTGGAGGGGATGTTCGAGGATCCGGCGTACGTCGGGCAGCTCGAGGCACGGGGCCGGTTCCAGGAGATCATGCTCGGCTACTCCGACAGCAACAAGGACGGCGGCTACTGGGCGGCGAACTGGCGACTCCAGGTCGCGCAGGACGAACTCGCCCGCACCTGCCGGGACGCCGGCGTCGAGTTCCGCTTCTTCCACGGTCGGGGCGGCACCGTCGCGCGGGGNGGAGGACGCGCCCATCGTGCGATCCTNTCCAGCCCGGTGGCGAGTCGGAACGGCCGGATCCGCTTCACGGAGCAGGGCGAGGTGATCTCCTTCCGGTACGCCATGCCGGCCCTCGCCAACCGTCATCTCGAGCAGATCGCGAACGCGATGCTCCTCGCCTCCTCGGGATGCGCGGGAACCGCGGANGAAGCATCCGTCGACGCGGTCGACGCGGCCGACGACCTGATGGACCAGCTCGCGACGATCTCCCGGGAGACGTATCGGGATCTCATCGACGACCCCGGATTCTGGCCGGTCTTCGAGGACCGNTCGCCGGTCCGCTTCATCGGTGAACTTCCGATCGCCTCCCGCCCGGTCTCGCGTTCGGGCGGCGGACTGCACTTCGAGAATCTCCGCGCGATCCCCTGGGTGTTCGCCTGGACCCAGATGCGATGCAACGTGCCGGGCTGGTACGGGATCGGAACGGCGTTCGAGCGTCTGGTGCTCGGGGACGCGTCGAATCTCGATGCCTGTCGTTCGGCGTACCGGGCCGGAGGACATTTTCGAGCGTTCATCGACAATGCGCAGCAGGAGATGGCCCGGGCCCGACTGATGGTCGGCGGCTGGTACCTGGGAACCGAGGACGGGCTCCATCCGAGGATCGTCGACGAGTTCGACCGGGCGGAGCGGGCCGTTCTCGANATCACGGGGCAGGCCGGTCTCCTCGACAACAATCCGGTGATCCGGGAGTCGATCCGGGAGCGGAATCCCGACACCGACCTGATCAACGCGCTGCAGGTGGAGCTCCTGCGGCGGGTGCGGACGGAGGCCTTCGACGACGAGGTCGAGATGAAGAACGTCGTCCTGCTCGGGGTCAACGCGCTCGCGGCGGCGATGCAGAGCACGGGCTGAGCGATGCCCCGGCGGTTCGTCGAGGCCCGTGGAGGCCCGTCGCACGCCGGTCGAACCCGGCTTCCGGCGAATCCGCGGTTCACATCTTGACGCGCGGGCATCGGTCCCGGATTCTCAGTGCATGATCATCGCCGCCCTCTCGCTCGCCGCCTCGATGCTCGCCTCCGGTCCGACGCCCGTCGGGAACCAACCCCCGCCGGTGATCGAGATCGGGACCGACCTCCAGCCGATGCTCGACGAGCACCTCGTCGACTCGATGATCGACGTCCGACTCGAACCGGGTCGGCCGCGCGATGAGGGCGCCGTGTTTCGATTCGATCGGCCCTGGGAGGGACCGTTCTCCGGATACGCGACGGTCATCCACGACCGGGANCGCTTTCTCCTGTACTACCGCGGGCTTCCGGAGGCGGGCGGTGATGGAACNGTGCGGGAGACGACCTGTCTCGCGGTGTCCGNCGANGGACGCCGCTGGTCGAGGCCGGTGCTCGGCCTGCACGAGATCGACGGGACCGATGCGAACAACGTGATCCTCGCGGATGCGGCCCCGGTGACGCACAANTTCAGTCCGTTCCTCGACACCCGACCGGGGGTGGATCCCGACCGACGATTCAAGGCCCTCGGCGGCAATGAACGATCGGGACTCATCGCCTACGCATCGCCCGACGGGATCCACTGGTCGCGGATCCGCGAAGCGCCGGTGCTCGTCGACGGGATGTTCGACTCCCAGAACGTCGCCTTCTGGTCGGCGGCGGAGGAGTGCTACTGCTGCTACTTCCGCACGTGGTCGGAAGGCGGCTATCGCGGATTCCGCACCGTCAGCCGTTCGACCTCTCCCGATTTCCTCGATTGGTCCGAATCCGTGCCGATGCGTTTCGGCGACGGGCCGATGGAGCATCTCTACACCAACCAGACGCATCCGTACTTTCGATCCCCCGGCATCTACGTCGGCATCGCGGCACGCTTCATGCCCGGCCGACAGGTGGTGGACGACGCGGCGGCGGCGTCACTCGGTGTGGATCCGAAGTACTACCGCGACTGTTCCGACGCCGTGCTGCTCACCTCCCGCGGAGGCGATCGCTACGACCGTTCGTTCCGCGAAGCCGTCATACGCCCGGGAATCGGGCTGGAGAACTGGGTCTCGCGTTCGAACTATCCGGCGCTGAACGTGGTGCCGTCCGGTCCGGAGGAGATGTCCGTCTACGTCAACCAGAACTACGCCCAGCCGACCGCGGAGCTNCGACGCTACTCGATGCGGGTCGACGGACTGGCGTCGATGCGGGCCGACGCCGCGGGTGGCGTGTGGACCACCCGTCCCCTGGTGTTTTCCGGAGACCGGCTGGAGTTGAACTTCGCCACGTCCGCCGCGGGCGGAATCCGAGTGACGCTGCTCGACGTCGACGGAACGCCGATCCCCGGATACGGCGACGACGACGCGATCGAGCAGATCGGCAACGAGATCGACCGGACCGTCACGTGGAGCAAGGGGCCGGAGGTGGGGGACCTGGCCGGGCGTCCGGTGCGGATCCGTTTCGAGATGCAGGATGCGGATCTCTTCGCGTTCCGTTTCCCANTCGCCGCGTCGTCGATGAACGCCGTCGTTCCGGACGAGCCGGATTCCGTCGAACTCCGGTCGGTGGAGCGGATCTGGTCGAAGGGCTCCCACAACGCCTTCACCGATCTGCTCGCGGTCGACGGACGTCTCTTCTGCGCGTTTCGTGAAGGCGATTCCCACGTGGGTGGCTCGAACGGTCGGATCCGCGTGATCANGCTCGAACCCGGNGACTCGCCGGCCTGGCGATCGGTCGTCCTCCTCGAGGAGCCGGGCGTGGATCTCCGCGATCCGAAGCTCTCCATCGCGCCCGATGGCCGCATCATGATCGGATTCGGTGGTTCGATCTACGAGGGGACCACGCTTCGAAGNTGTCGCTCCCGGGTCGCGTTCCTCGACCGNCGGGGTGGTCGGTCGGGGCCGGTTCGGGAGGTGGTCGTCGACGATCGGATCCGAACCGACCACGACTGGCTCTGGCGGACCACCTGGCACGAGGGCGTGGGATACGGGGTGGTGTATCAGGCGTCGCCGGACGCGTCCGGGATCCACCTCGTCAGCACGGTCGACGGCGTCAACTGGGACCGGCGGGCATCGCTTCCGGTTCCCGGAACGCCGAACGAGGTCACCCTTCGGTTCGCGCCGGACGGTTCGATGCGGGCGTTGATCCGGCGGGAGGGTGGTGACGGCCGGGCCTGGTTCGGCGCGGCGGAGCCGCCGTTCGATCGTTGGTCGTTCACGCCGCTGCCGGAGTCGCTCGGAGGGCCGGACTTCATCCGGCTCGCCGACGATCGCTGGTTGGTGGGTGGCCGGCGGCGTGGTGACGACGGCCCGCGCACCGTGCTCGGAATCTGGGACGAACGCGCGGACGGCGGTTGGACCGACGTCGCGGTGCTTCCGTCCGGAGGCGACACCAGCTATCCGGGTTTCGTCCGGATCGATGACGAGATCCTCGTCTCGTACTACTCGTCGCACGAGGGGAGGACGGCGATCCACCTCGCNCGACTNNCGCTCGAACCCGCCTCGTCGGTCCCGTGATTCAGGCGGGGCGTTCGCTTGCGGGTGAGACCGGATCGATCCACGGATGGAGTCCGTCGACCAGTCGATCCGCGGAGGCGGGTCCCATGGTGCCGGTTTCGTAGGTTTCGACGGGCCTGGGATGCTCGACGACCGGGGCGAGCGCCGTCCAGGTCCCCTCGATGATCGGCTGCGTCGCGAAACGAGTCGGATTGCCGTCGAGGGCGTCGCCCAGCAGCTGTTCGTAGGGAAGCTTCTCGGTGTCGAGGGCGGTGTTGAAGTCGACGTCCATGACCACGTCGGTGGATTCCATGGCGTCGGACCGGGTCGGATCGAGGGCCTGGACCCGGGTCTGCACCCCGTCGTTGTGGCCGAGCCGGATCCGGATCAGGTTCGGCTCCGGGGCTTCACCACCATGTCGGTCCTTGCCGAAGAGATCGAGGGGGGGCTGCTTCAGGACGATCACCGCTTCGGTGCCGGTCCGGGCCAGCGCCTTGCCGGCGCGGATCAAGATCGGCACCCCGGACCACCGCCACGAATCGATGTGCACCCGCAGGGCGACGAAGGTCTCGGTGTCGGAGCCCTTGGCGACACCATCGACGTCGAGATAGCCGGCGTACTGGCCGCGAACGACCTCGTCGGGATCGACCGGGCGCATGGCGTCGAAGACGTCGAGCTGGGCCGCATGGATGTGGGCCGGATCGACCGAGCTCGGCGGTTCCATCGCGAGCAGTCCGACGACCTGCATGATGTGGTTCTGGATGACGTCCTTGAGGGCACCGACCCGGTCGTAGAACGAACCGCGATCGGCGACNTCGAACGACTCGGCCATGGTGATCTGGACGCACTCGATGTGATCCCGGTTCCAGATCGGTTCGAAGAGTCGGTTCGCGAATCGCCAGACCATGATGTTCTGCACCGCGTTCTTGCCGAGGTAGTGGTCGATGCGGTAGAGCTGGTCGTCCGTCAGCATCGCCGCGAGGGCCTCGTAGAGCGCGACGGCGGAATCGTGATCGTGTCCGAAGGGCTTCTCGACCACCACCCGGACGCCCGGATCGTCGAGGAGTCCGGCGTCGTGAAGGCCGCGCACCGTCTTCTCGAAGAGGCTCGGGGGGATCTCGAGGTAGTAGAGCGGTCGTTTCGCATCGCCGATCGCCTTCTTCACCGCCGCATACGTCTCGGGCTTCGTGTAGTCGCCCTGGACGAAGGTCATCCGGGCCGCCATCGTCGACCAGACCGCATCGTCGACGGTCTGTCCGGCCGCTTCGATGTCGGCGCGGGCGTTGGTCCGGAACGTCTCGTCGGTCCAGTCGCTGAACGCCACGCCGACGATCGGCATGTCGAGGAGCCCCCGGGTGGCGAGGCGGTAGAGCGAGACGAAGGTCATCTTCCGGGCGAGGTCGCCGGAAGCGCCGAAGAGGACGAGCGCGTCGGAGCGTGAATCGGACATGGGATCTTCCCAGAGGGTCTTTCGGGCGGGTTGGTCTGGCGTGAACGANGGACGGTACCCTGAACGGAGATCGAGGGCCGGAAGGCGANGGCCTCCGGTGGNCCGATCATCTGGAGAATCGAACGATGCGGAAGTCTCGATCCACGCCCTTCGTTCGCCGACGATGCCTGGCGACGCTCGCGTTGCTGCTGGCCGGCTCGGCGAGCGGCGAATCGGTGATCGCGGGAATCGACGANCGATTCGAGCGATGGGACCGGAACGGTGACGGCCGGCTGGTNCCNGAAGAGGTTCCGGAGCATCTTCGAGGGAACTTCGATCGGGTCGATCGCAACGGNGATGGATTCATCGACCTCGAGGAACATGTCGCGGTGGTCGGCCGACCGGACCGGAATCCAGGGGACGAGGTTCGTCTGGTCTCGGATGTCGCATACGCCGGTGACGGCCATCCACGTCATCGTCTGTCGCTGCTCCTNCCGAAGAAGNCGACGGTGCCGGAACCGCTGCCGATGATCGTCTACATCCATGGCGGAGGCTACAGGTCNGGCCATCATCGGGATGGAGTGAGGGTTCTGACGGATCTGGTGGCGACGGGGCGATACGCAGGGGCGAGCATCGGATATCGCCTCACCAACGAGGTCGTCTGGCCGGCGCCGTATGAGGATTGTCGGCAGGCCCTGGGTTGGATACGAGCTCATGCCGGAGATCTTGGAATCGACGCTCGTCGGATCGTCGCCTACGGACACTCCGCCGGGGGCCACATGGCCTTGATGCTCGCGGTCGACGAGGTCGGACCGAATCGACTGGCCGGCGCGATCGACTTCTTCGGGCCCACGGATCTGCTGGCCATTCAATCCCAGATGCCGCCAGACGGCGTGATCGAACATGACGCTCCGGATTCACCGGAGTCGCAGCTGGTGGGCGGTCCGGTGCAGGAGCATCCAGCGCTGGCGCGATCCGCGAGTCCCATCGAGTTCGTCGACCGCGCCGATCCTCCGCTGCTGGTGATCCACGGCGATCGAGATCGGCTCGTCCCGTTTGCTCAGTCGGAGACTTTCGTGAANGCGATCCGAAGAGAAGGTGGCTCCGCCGTCTTCCTCCAGATCGAGGGTGGCGGTCATGGAGGATTCCGCAATCCGCGGATCTTTGAGGCGGTGAGGGCCTTCCTCGAGCATCATCTGCACGGGAAGGGAACTTCTCCGATCAGCGCTTCCCTGCCCGACGCCCCCGGCGGCTAGTCCTCTTCGGTTCGGCCGGCCGCCCGCTGGACCTCGGGGATGACCATCAACGCGGCGAGGATCGCCGGCCAGCGTTCGCCGGCGATTCCCGCGACGCTCAGCTTGATGGCCTGGGTGTCCGCGGTCTCGTCGAAGGTGCACGATTCGATCCGGTAGTTGAGGCCCTCCGACCGGAGCACGGACTTCCACCCGTCGTCCGTGGTCGCGACTCCCCGGACGGTGAGCCGCACGGTCGAGCGGTGTTCGCGGGGCATGATCCGGTTGAACGCGAGCAGGACGAGCAGGAGAACGGCGATGACCGAGGTGCCGACGGTCGCGACCTCGAGGTTTCCGTTCCCGAGGGCGAGTCCGATCACCACCGAGAAGATCACGAACGCCGCGTCGAGCGGATCCTTGATCGGGGTCCGGAACCGGACGATCGCGAGGGTGCCGAACAGCGTGAAGGCGGCGGCGAGGTTCGAGCCGACCGCCATCGTGGACATCGCGATCAGCGGGGCGATCAGGAGCAGCGTCCGCCAGAGCGTGTAGATCGGGCGTTCGCGGTGTGCGAGCAGATGCAGGATCGAGACCACGAACCCGAAGGCGATCGCGACGCAGAGCGTGATCAACGGATCCGGCGCCGCACCGGGCGGCACGGGGCCGTCGAGGATCGCCGCGGTCTCACCGGGACCGGGGCTGGCCGTGTTCAGCAGGGTGGCGATCAAGCCGGGATCGGCCTTCATGTCGTGATTCCAGAACGGGGTGAGCCGGGACTCTTCCGCCGAGACGCTTCGCGCGATGTGCTCATTCAGTCATCGGTCCGAGCGGTCCGCACGCCCGATTCTTCGGGACGACGTCGGTCGGATTCCATCGGTTCATTCCCGTTCCGGTGCGGCAGGCTTCAGATCGGCGTGGTCGAGGAGGAATCGGCGTCGTTCCGCCGCGATCGACTTCAGCGACTGGTCGTTTCCGTAGATGGATCGGAGAAAGGCGTTGCGATCGCCCAGGAACGGATCGCGGACCACGTCGGCTTCGATGAGCTCCCGGTAGGCGTCCACGCGAGGTCCGAGCGTCTTCCAGGCGAGTTGGACTTCGGCGATCTCCCGCAGGGTCTCGAGATACTCGGCCCGCCATGCGGGAACGGCGAGGATCCGCGCGATCACCGGCCGCGTCTCGACCTCGTCGGCGAAGGCCAGCGGGGCCTGGGTCACGCCGCCACCCTGACCACCTCGACCCGGGCCGCCGCGGCCTCGGCCGCGTCCTCGGCGATCACCTCGGCGGGAATCCTGGCCACCGCGGGCACCACGTTCCCGGCCGCCACCTCGATCGAACCCGCCGGGCGCCCGAGGCGGTTCGCCCCCTTCGAATCCGGGCGGTGGGCCATCGGGGCCGAAATCGGGCGGAGGACCGCCGGGGCCGCCTGGCCCGCGGAACCCGCCGGGGCCTCCGGGACCGAAATCGGGCGGAGGACCGCCGGGACCGCCGGGACCACCGCGTCCGCCGCGGCCGCCTCCGAAGGTCTCGTTGTTGTCGTAATGCACGAGGTGGAAGATGCCCTCCGGATCGAGATAGACGTAGTAGTCGCTGCCGCGGCTGTAGTAGCCGTCGGAATCGAGCAGCGCGTTGTCGACCGCGAGGAAGCGGATCGCCTCCTTCACGTCGAGGTGACGCGGCAGCGTGTCTTCGAGCGCCTCGTCGGGCGTCTCTCGCAGGACGCGGCACAGTTCGATCAACGCGTCCCAGTCCTCCGGTCCGGCCGAACCGGTCTTCAATTCGTATCGCCCGGTGTAGTCGTCGTGATCGGGGCCGTGGTACGCGAGCGCACCACCGCCGGAGAAGTCGGGCGGCACCTTCCATCGAACGCCCTTCCGGCTGCCGTGGTGGTGCTTCGTGAAGTCCTTGTTGATCTGCTCGACGTTCGCATACACGCCGAGATGGACGCCGTTGACGACCACTCGGACGAAATTGGCCTTCGGAGCCGGGACGTATTCACCGGCGATGTTCGAGAAGAGGACTTCTCGCATCATCGAGGGGTCACCGTTCGCGTTCAGCAGGTTGAGGGTGCGGTGGCCGTCGATCCGAAGGTCGTCGTCGTAGGCGTCGATCGAGATGCCGAACGACTTCTTGGCGGGCATGTCGAAGGACGTGTTCCCGCGATAGGAGACGCCGACTTCACCGATGGGGCGGCCATCGAGGAGCAGCGTCGCGGGGACCTCCACATCGGTGCCGTGGAATGCGACCATCTCCTGGTGCCAGTCGTCTTCGGGGAACTGGAGGAAGAAGGTGTGAAGGACGTCCCGATCGTAGAGACCGGTGTCTTCGAGTCGGGGAACCGCATCGAGATCATCGGGATCGATCCGGAGCGCGTCTTCGCGGGTCTCCGGTCGCGTCATCTCCTCGCCACCGCGGCCCCCCGGCGGTCCGCCGCGACGACGGCGTTGCGGCTTGGACGCGGCCTCCTTCCTGGCGAGATCCCGTTCCGTTCGATCGAGCCGTCCGTTCTCGTCCGCATCGAATCGATCGTGCAGGAGGACGTCCTGGAATCGGGGGTTTCCTCGATCCTGCGCATGGACGACCATGGCGGTCGCGAGGATGCCGGACGCCAAGGTGGTGGCGACGGCGAAGACGTGCATTCGATGGGAGCGTTCGAGCATGGTGTTTCTCCAAAACGTGGCCGGGGGCCGACGGGAACAGTTTGACCGAACCGGGTCCATGGGGACACCGAAGGATCGAAAACGATCCGAATCGGCGTGCATGGAGCCGAATCGACGGGATCGGGACGATCGGTCGATGATCCTCGGGATGCACGCACGCGTTCCACGTCTTCGATCGGCCTCGTTGCTCCCGCTTCAGGGGTTCCTGGTCGCCCTGCTCGTCGCTTGCTCGGGCGGTTCGACGACGACCCGACCTCGCGACGCGCCGTCACCGCCGGTGGGGCAGGAGATGAGATACTCGGCGGTGGTCGAGGTGCTTTCGGCCCGGTCCCGCGCCGTGGTGCGGGAACCCGTCGAAACGCTCCTCGTCGGTAGCAGCATCTTCAGGCGGTGGTCGTCCGCCGCGACCGATCTCCGGGACGCGGATCTCGTCAATCACGGCTTCGGCGGATCCCGTACCTGGGAACTCGTCGAGTACGTCGAGGAACTGGTCGTCGATTTCAACCCCGAGGTGGTGGTGTGTTACTGCGGGAGCAACGACGTGAACGCGGGCGCGTCCGCGGCGGCCATCGCACGCCGGGTCGAGATCTTCATGGAAACGGTCGAGGACGCGCTTCCCGGCGTGGGCATCGTCTACGTCGCGATCAATCGAGCACCGCAGAAACGCGATCGGTGGACGATCGTCGACGAGGCGAATCAGCGGATCGAGAAGGCGTGCCGGAAGGGGCCGAACCGGGTGTTCGTGGATGTGAACGAAGGACTGTTCGACGCCCGTGACTCGCCTCGGACCGAACTCTACCTCGAAGACGGACTCCACTTCCGACCCGCGGCCTATCGCGAGGTGTTCGGACCGGCGGTTCGGAACGCGATCGAACGGGTTCGAGCGTCGTCGCGAGGGTGAAGTCGGCGAGGATGCTCAGGCCGAGTCGTCGGTGGCGGGCGGTTTGTGCATCAGGATCGAGTACATCAGGGGGAGGCGGGGATGGCCGTCCGGGAAGCGATGGATGTCGCCGTCGTCGGCCTTTCGCAGCGCGGTGAATCGCGGGAAGACCGTGAAGTCGTGTTCGTGGAACGAGTCCAGCACGAGGCCGGCTCGCACGAGCGTCGTGATGACCTCGCTCACCGGGTGGGTCCAGGTGAAGTTCAGGTTGTGCCGCGTCTCCGCGTCCGGATCGGTGTAGGTCCCCGGAGTCTCGTCCCGGTACGGGCGGCCTCCATCGAAATAGCTTTCGGTGACTTCGAGCCGCTCGTCGTGGAAGACGTCGGTGAAGGGGTGGAACTCCGGCATGTAGAAGCGGCCTCCAGGTTCGAGGAGATCGGCGATCTCCGCGGCCCAGGTCCGCAGGTCGGGCAGCCAGCAGAGCGCGCCTCGGCCGGTGTAGACGATGTCGAAGCGGCGTCCGAGTCTGGAGCCGGCCTCGTGGACGTCGCAGACCTCGAAGCAGGCGTCCAGCCCGGTCCGACCGGCCAGATCACGTGCGACGCGGATCGCGGGTTCGCTGAAGTCGACGCCGGTCACGTCCGCACCGGCTCGGGCCCACGACAGCGTGTCCAACCCGAAATGACACTGGAGGTGAAGCAGCGACCGACCTTCGACCGGGCCCAGCTCGGTGACTTCGAAGTCGCAGAGCCGGCTCGAGCCCGCGAGGAAACCGGGGACGTCGTACAGGTCGCTCTCGGCATGGATGGGAACCCGTTCGTCCCACATGGCGCGATTGGCTTGAAGGTGTTCAGGTTCCATCGGGTGGAGGGTACCGTTCAAGGTGGCAGGCGTCGTCGGGCATCGGATTCCACCCGGCGGGCGGCCTCGGTGCGTGTCGCATCCCGAACGTCACGCCACTACCATGGNNGCGTGACCGAGACCCGANCCAAGAAGCCNTCAGTCTNACGGCGACGCCGATCACCAGGTGAATCACGGCAGGAGATCCTCGACGAAGTGGTCGAACTTCTCTGGGATCGCCCGATCCGGGATCTCTCGATCGTCACGATCATGCGCGGCACCGGTCTGAGTCGGCCCGCGTTCTACCAGTACTTCAAGAACGTCCCCGTCCTCATCGAGGAACTGCTTCGCGATCTCGAGGTCGAGATGCATGAGGCGGCCACCGCCTGGTTCCTCTCGGAGGGGCCTGCGAACGACAAGATCCGGGAATCGCTCGGAGCCATCATCGCCGTCTGCCGGTCGCACGGGCCGGTGTTCCGGGCCATCAGCGAGTCGGCACCGCACGACGCGAGGCTCGAGGCCTCGTGGGCGAGGTTCATGGGCAGCTGGGACGATGCGGTGGAAGCGCGGATCCGGAAGGGCCAGGCCGAAGGCTTCTATCAGGACTGCGACGCGGCGATGGTTGCGCGGGCGTTGAACCGGATGGACGCCTCGATCCTCATCGACGGCTTCGGCCGACGCCAGCAGCGCGATCCCGAGGTCGTCCTCGACGCGCTCCACACCATCTGGTCGCGCACCCTCATGCTTCCGACCTACTTCGACTGAATCGCTCCGCCATGGTCCGGGGGCCTCCGATCCTCAGCCCTCCGGTTCCCGGCGGCCGGTCACAGCAATCGCTTCATTCCACCAACTCCGAAAGGAAGTCGATGATTCCCTCAGTACTCCTTCTCCCGGCCATGATCCTCTCNCTGGGCGGTGGGTCCGTCGCCGGGGCCCAGGACGCCGTAACGCCACCGGGATTCAACACCCCGATCCCGAAGTCCATCATGACGCCCGACGAGGTCGAGACGTCCATCGGCCGGCTCGAGTTCTTCGACGGCATGCCGACCGCGAAGACCGTGGACGCCGTGTACGACAATCTCGACCGCATCCGCGGAACCGAGGTCTTCCTGAACTTCATCCCCGCGGCCTCGCTCGAGGGCCTGCGGCTGGGATTGAAGGAGATGGGGTGCGTCGCACCGAACGAGTGCCTGATGTTCAAGCGACTNCTCGACTCGACGCCCCTGTTCCTGACGGGNAACACCGACACCGTCTACGCNGGGGTGATGATGGATCTCGAGAAGTACGGGCCGATGGTGGTGGAGGTCCCCCCGAAGTGCGGGCCCGGCACCGTGAACGACGCCTTCTTCCGATTCGTCGTCGACATGGGTGGCCCCGGTCCCGATCGCGGACAGGGCGGAAAGTACCTCATCCTCCCGCCGGATCAGATGTCGGAGATCGATGCACCCATCGGTGGAAAGCTCGTCGAGGTCGATGGGGAGGAATATTTCGCGGTCCGGTCCCCGGGCTACATGAACTTTCTGATCCTTCGCGGACTGCTGGAGGACGGCAAGCCGGACGCGCCGGTCGCGATGTTCGAGAACGGATTGAAGGTCTATCCCTACACCGATCGAAACGATCCTCCGGCGATGAAGTTCATCGACGGCTCCCTGACGCCCTTCAACACGATCCATGCGAACGACTTCGAGTTCTTCGAGGAGATCCATACCGTGCTCGATCGGGAGCCGATCGATCTCATCGATCCGGAGCTTCGCGGGCTCGCGGCCTCGATCGGCCTTCAGAAGGGCAAGCCCTTCGATCCGGACGNGAGATTNAAGGGGATCCTCGAAGACTCGGTCGCCATCGGCAACGCCACGGCGCGGGCGATCTTCCTCCGCCCGCGCGATCCCGCCGCGTTCCTCTATCCGGGACAGCAGTGGTACACGCCCTTCGTCGGCGGTGACTATCGGTGGCTCGTCGCGGATGGTGCCGGCGGTCGGAATCTCGACGCCCGGACGCTCTTCTTCTACTGCGCGACGGTGAACCCGCCCGCCATGGCCTTGAAGATGCCCGGGGTGGGTTCGCAGTACGCCCTCATCTCGACTGACTCGGCGGGGGATTACCTCGACGGTTCGAAGAACTACACGCTCCGCATTCCCCC
>NYVS01000070.1 GCA_002684755.1 Phycisphaerae bacterium | reverse complement strand
TCGTCGTAGTTCCATCCGGCGTGCACCGTGGTGACCTCGTCGCCCCCCGTCGCGTACTGCCCGCCACGACAACGAAAACGGCCGGTCGTCGGATCCTGCTCCATGAAGACGATGGCGCAGTGGCCGGGCTGGCCCGCGGTGGACGCCGGAACCCCGCAGATCCGGTGGGTCCGGGCACCGATGTTCCCCATGGTGCCGCAGACGCCCCCGTCCTTCCACATCATCTGGATCGATCCGTAGCTGAAGGGGAACGGCGCGACCCGCCGGGCCGACTGCATGTCGAACTGCTGGGCGATCCCGCCGATGTACTCGCCGTAGGTCCTGAACTCGCCGTCGTCCCGGTACTTGATCCAGATGTCCTCCCGCTCCCGGAGCGGCTGGTCGTCGGCGGCGAGCATCATCAGGACCGGCCACGGTGCGTCGATCGGAAATCGCGGCCAGACCCGATCCGTTCCCGAGAAGTCATGACGATGATTCCGGATGAACCACGCCATCGATTCGCTCGGGGTCGGTGACGCGTCCCGTTCCCGCGGCATGCGACCCTTCGCACGGTACGCGTCGTGGAAGAGATCGTGCGCCGCCTTGATCGAGGCCCGGAGCGCCTTGTCGCGGACCGGCGCGGTCGATGCTCGATGGACGACCCGGTCGCCGCATTCGAGGACGACTTCGGGATGCCCGTTGGCCGCGAGGTAGGCGTTGAACTCCGCCTGCAGGGCGGCCGATGCGATGACGTCGGCGCCGACGAGTCCTCGCTCGACCGTCCTGCGGACCTTGACGGGCTTGCCGCGCGGTTTCGCGATTCCGCGATCGTCGTACTCGAGCGGCGGAAGTTCCCTGACCTCGATCTCCACCTCGATCGGAGGGTGATCTTCGAGGAAGTTGATCACGTGATCATGGACGTCGAGGTCACGCCCGGGATCCGCGGTGTCCACCGGGATCCGAGGATCCCCCGGGCATTCGAGCACGAGCGCCGGACGCGGGGTGACGTCGGGAAGATCGCCGCCCGGCCGACCGGTGTCGCCGTCGTTCCAACCCGACGCCTCGCGATCGGAGGATGCGTAGGAACCCGCGATCGCGAAGGCGACGGCGAGCTGCGTGTGCTCCTCCCGGACGACCGACCTCCCCAGGTCGATCTCCAGAGAGCGCAGGCCCAGCAGAACGGGAAGCGGGTCCGCGCGACAACCGTAGACCGACGCCTTGAGCGTCGGATCCCCGTCGATCCACGCGATGAAGTCCGGCGGCAGCTCGATGCCTCGTTCACGACACGCCGCGAGCGTCCGCTTTCGAGCGTCGGCGACGTGACGGTCGGCCGTCCGGTCGGCCCCGGGGGACCGAGCCGAGGCGGGATCGCCGATGGACAGGAACATCAAGAGCGCCAACAGGCAGACGCCGAGCCGTCCGGCGGGTCCGAAGCGATGCGACATGGGACGTTCCTCGGATGAGTTCGGATTCGGGCGACGATCGGAGCGTCGGGACGACGACCCGGACCGCCCCAAGTCTGCCACAGATCCCCGCTGCTGACCAGTCTCGCACGGCTTTCACGCCATGAATCACTGCACGGCTTCGCGCAGGACCACGCCGGGGGCCTTCCGCATCATCTTGATCAGTCCTCGAACCGCCGCGCCCCGGCCCCGGGCCAGTTCGACCAGTGATTCGCGGAACGCTTCGACGATCCAGTCGACGTCCTCCTCCGAAATCACCAGCGGCGGCACCAGCTTGATCACGCCGCTTCCCTTGCTCGTCGACTGGGTGAGCAGGCGATGTCGCTGCAGGAGCCGCATCACCAGGGCCTGCGCGACGAGCGTCGACGTCCGGTTCGCGAGCCCCGGCATGTCGATCGCCAGCGCCGGCGGATCGAGTTCGACGCCGATCATGAGACCACGTCCCCGGACCTCCCGGATCCCCGGGACCGTCGGCGCGAGATCACGAAGTCCGGCGACCAGTGCCGCGCCCATCCGCGCCGAGCGTTCGACGATCGCTTCCTCTCGAAGGACGTGGAGAACCGCGAGGCCGTTGGTCATCGCGAGCGGATTCTCCCGGAAGGTCGAACTGTGGACCACCGACCGCTCCACCGAGTCGAAGACCCGATCGAAGATCGCGGCCGAACCCAGCACTGCGCCGAGCGGGATCGCCCCGGCGGAAAGCCCCTTCGAGACGCAGACCAGATCGGGCTCGACGCCGTCCGTCCGCGATGCGAGCGCTGCGCCGGCCCGGCCGAGTCCCGTCTGGACCTCGTCGGCGACCAGCAGCGTGCCGGTCTCGCGGCAGATCTCGGCGACCTCCCGCAGGACCCCCGGGGGATGCGGGATCACGCCCTTGCCCTGGACGGGTTCGAAGAAGAACGCCGCCACGGACTCGTCGGCGAGCGCCGCTCGAAGGGCGTCGGTGTCGGCGAAGGGCACCTCGCGACACCCCGGGACCAGCGGCTCGAATCCGCGACGGAGCCATTCGGCCCCGTTCATCGAGAGGGCGCCGAGGGTCAGGCCGTGGAATGCGTTCGACCAGTGTGCGAAGCCGGGGCGACCGGTCGCGGCGCGGGCGATCTTCATCGCCGCTTCCACGCTTTCCGTCCCGCTGTTCACGAAGAAGACGCGATCGCCCGGTCGGTCGAGGAATCGCTTCAGGGACTCGGCGAGGGCCACCGCGAGCGGCGGCGTCTCGAACTGGATCAACGTGGGCGGTGCGATCCGGAGCGACTGCTCCAAAGCATCCCGGAGCACCGGATGGTCGCGGCCGAGCGACAGGCACGCGAATCCGCCGATCGCATCGAGATACCGCGACCCCTGCTCGTCCCACAGATACGGGCCTTCTCCGCGGACGAAGCGTCGATCGAAACCGACCAGTCGAAGCAGATCGTGGAATCGGGGATTCAGGTGCGCAGCGTAGTCACGACCCGCATCGGGCCCGTACGCATCGAGAATCGACTGGAGGTCGAAGGTCGCCATGTGAAGATCGAAGGACCATCGGTCGGGCCGGCCGAAGACGCCCGGGGCGACGCTCGCCCCGGTGCGACCCCGCGAGCCCGATCAGCCGCCGGATGCCTGCGTCGCCGACTTCAGGACCCCGGCTTGATTGGTGTCGTTGTTGTAGAAGATGAAGGCGGAGATGTCCCGGCTGTCGGTGAAGGCGACCGCGCCGATCCCCTTCGCGAGGAAGACGTACTTCCAGGCCGACACCGACGCCGGCCCGATGCTTCCGTCGTACTTGATCCGGATGAGCCGCGTCTCGTAGGTCCCCTTCGGCACCTGCACCTTCCACGCCCCGAGATCCTTCCAGGTGCACTTCACCGTGCCCGAGTAACTGGTCTCGTCGGGGGAGCTGATGTCGCAGATCCGGATCTGGACACGCTCGCTCACCTCGGCCCCGGACTTGTTCGAGACCTGCACGATCGGTTCGGGCGGGTCGAGTCGGATGATGAACGAATTGGGCTTCGAGACATCGGTGGCGGCCACGATCCCCCGGTCCTTCGTCGCCTTGAGATATCGCGTGGTGCCGGTCGGCAGCTCCATCGCCCATCCCTTGGTGGCATCGCCCTTCTTCCCGCCCGGCGCCCGGTCGAGCCGGGTCATCACGTGCTTGAGCGTCTTCGACTCGTCCCGCGGCTTCTCGTACAGGTACACCGTCGATTCGAGCGGCATCCAGTCCTCGGCGTTCTCGATCGGCATGGCCTTGCCGGGCCCGAGCACGACGTCCGGAAGATGCTTCCGGAGTCGAGCCGCGTCTTCCGACGGCAAGGTCTTCAGCGGATCGTCGAGGCCGATTCCCGCCGCGGAGATGATGGACACGAGCGCGATCGCGATGAATGTCGTCATGGAGACATCGTACCGGGATGGGATCGAAAACCGAAACGCCCGCCCGCGATGCCCCACGGCGTAAGATCTCGGCTTCTTCCGGTCGCCGAAGTCGGTTCCGGAGCACGCCGACGGGATTCCCGATCATGCCGGATCGCGTTACGAAGACCAGCCATTCCGACGAAGCCGTCGGCGTGCCGCGCATCGCGGTCCTGGTTCCCACCTACGACAACCGCGACACGCTCGAATCCGTGCTTCGCGCCGCGGCCGACCATGACCTTCCGCTGGTGGTGATCGACGACGCCAGCACCGACGGCTGCGAGGCGATCATCGCCGACCTCCGGCAGCGGGGCGTGGTGCACCAGTCGTTCCGGGTGCCGCGCAACCTCGGAAAGGCCGGTGCCCTCCGCGCGGGGTTCGAACTCCTGCGGCGGTCCGGATTCACCCACGCGATCACCTGCGACTCGGATGCCCAACACGACACGGATCTCATTCCCGTCTTCGCCGAGGCGACGAGACGATCTCCGGGCGCGTACCTGCTCGGCTGCCGCTTTCCCCTCCACCCCGACCAGCCGCGACGCAACCTGATCGGACGCACGTCGAGCAACGTCGCGATCCGGGCCCACTGCGGAATCGCCGTCGGCGATTCGCCGTGCGGCTTCCGATGCTGGCCGCTGGAACTCGCGGCGACGGTCCGCGGGCTTTCGGGTCGCTACGCCTGGGAGGAGGAGATGATCACCCGGGCCGCGTGGGCGGGATGGCCGGTCGGCTCGATCGACGTCCCCGCGATCTACCACGCGCGGGACACCCGGGTGAGCCACTACCGATTCCGTCGGGACTGGTCGGAAGGGATCGGGATCTACCTGTTGCTGCTCGGCGAGGCGCTGCTTCCGCGGATCCACCGCGGCGGCCCGGACCGGCATCCCTTCCGCACCGCGTTCCTTCGACGCTTCGATCGACTGCTCTCGCCGGGACCGCTCCGGGGCCGGCGCCCCGAAGCCGCGACCAATCGCTGGTTCCTGCTGGTTGCGCTGGTGCTCGCCACGTTCGTCGCGATGGTCGCCCCCGCCTCGACCGCGACCATCGCCGCGATCGCGTGGGCCGGTTGGCGATGGCACGCCGGATTCGCCGCGATCGTCATCGCGTCCCTCCCCTCGCTCGACGCGTCCGGGATGTCGAGATCGATCCTCGAATGGGTCGTGCTCGCCGGGGGCGCATCGCTGCTCTCGGGATTCCTGCGACCGGGCCTTCGCGCGACCCCCGCCGCGCGGTGAATCCGAGTCAGCCCTCGGATCCGCCCACCATCTCCATCAGACGCCCGCGAAGGAGCTTGCCGGTGAGCGTGCGCGGCAGTTCGTCGAGGAAATCGCACGTCCGGGGACGCTGGTGCGGCGCCAGCTCGCGCTTCGCGATCTCCGCGAGATCACGTTGAATCGCGTTCCGTGACGCGGCGTCTTCGGCGTCCTCGGCGACCACCACGACCCGGACCCGGGTCACCGTCTCGGTGAGCGGCAACGGCACCACCGCGATCTCGCGGATCGCGGGATGCTCCATCAGGATCGACTCCACCTCCGCGGGGTTGACCTTCAGACCGCCGACGTCGAACTGGATCTTCGCTCGACCGGTGATCTCCACCCGTCCGTGTTCATGCACCGTGCCGAGGTCGCCGGTCCGGAAGTGCCCGTCGATTCTTCGCCCGGGCTCGACGCGAGCGTCCCGGGTGTCCTGGTATCCCGCGAACATCGCGTCGCTTCGCACCACGAGCTCGCCCGAGCCGGTGTGGCTCGTGACGGGGGTCTCCCCTGCATCCTCGTCGACCACGGACGCGACCCGCACCGAGACACCGTCGACCACGCGATCGTCGCCGCCGAGACCGAAGGTGATCGTCCCCAGCTCGGTCGCTCCATAGAGGTTCCCGGTCGGGCACCCCCAGGCCGCTTCGAAACCTTCGCGCACCGAAGCGGGGAGCGAGCTTCCGGCGGAATACGCGAGCCGCAGCGCGGAGCCGCGACGCCCCACGCGGGCCGCCGCCTCCAGCGTCACGGGAACGCCGGGGAACACCGTCACGCCGTTTCCGAGCGCTTCGACTCCCGGGCCGAGATCGAACCCGGCCTGATGCCGGACCATCGCGCCGGCCCGCATGGGTGCGAACACGCCGTGCTCGATCCCGTAGGCGTGCTGCATGGGNAGCGTGGCGAGGATCTCGTCCTCGTCGCGAAGTTCGAGGATGTCGACCAGCGTNCGCGAGACGCGATCCAGCGCCGCCGCGGTGCGGAGCGCGACCGACGGCCGACCGGTCGTCCCGGAACTTCGCAGCAGGAGCGAGGCGGTCCCGCCTCGTCCGAGCCCGTCGATCCCCCCGCTGTCGAGGGGCGTCGAGGCGGCGTCGACGTGAAGATGGCGTTGATCATGGAGATCGACTTCGACGGATGCGTCGACCCACGCCGCCCCCGCATCGGTTTCGACGATCGCGTCGACGCGATGGGCCGCATGGAGTTTCGCCCGGTCCCGGGCGGACGTCTCGAGTCCCACCGGAAGCAGCCGGCGTCCGGTGCCGAAGATCGCCAGCAGGCCCGACCAGTACGCGNCGCCGCCGGGCCCGTGCAGCATCACCACCGCATCCTCCGGCAGGAGATCGTCGAGACGCCCGGCGAGGGCCACCGCGTCGCGGAGAATGGATGCGCGGGTCGTGGTGCGGCCCGACGCGACGTCGAGGATCGCGGATCGATCCGGTCCACGATCGACCGATGCGATGAAGTCCGCGATCAGCTCGGCTGCCACGACGGCCGTCCACGTTCACCGCGACGAAGGCCGCGGATCACTCCCGATCGGGGCGACGGCAGGGAGACGCCGCCGGACTGGAGGATCGAATGCGGTCGGATCCACTCCACCACCTTGCGATGCCGATTCGCTTCCCGGAGCCAGCGCATCAGTTCCCATCGCCACCGGACGCCGAAGGGGACGCCCTCGAAGATCTCGCCGGCCAGCATGTTCACCACCGCNGCGTCGACGTTCATCGGGCCGTGCCCGCTCACCAGCAGTTCGCGGAAGGAATGGTCGTAGAAGTTCGAGATGAGGCCGAGGAATCCGGCCCGCAGGCGGGCGACCCGCTTGCCGTAGGTGTTCGCCGCGGACGCNGCGCTCCGNCGGCCTTCATCGACCTCGATGATGCGGCGGGCCGACGCGACGCCGGTGTCGATGCCGAGGGTGACCCCGGTCGACCAGACCGGATCGATGAACGCGGCCGCGTCCCCGACCATGAACCAGCCGTCGCCGGCGAACGGTTCGCAGGTGTAGGAGAAGTCGCCGACCACCTGGTTGGTCGTCGGCCCGGTCGCGTCCTTCATTCGATCCGCGACCAGCGGACACTGTTCGATGCACCAGGCCAGACGCTGGCTCGCGGGGACCGGGATCCGCTTCGCGTGCGCGTCGTCCACCACCACGCCCACGCTGGTGGTCCGCTCGTCGATCGGGATCATCCAGAACCACGATTCGCGGCACATCGCGAGCGTCGCGAAGCCGGTTCGATCGCCGTCCGGCCGGCGAACCCCCTCGAAGTGCTCGAAGTAGGAGATGTTCCGGTATCCGTCGAGCAACCGCCGCGTCTTGAAGTGTCGCCCGAGCACGCAGGCCTGTCCGCTCGCGTCGATGATCCAGTTCGCACGCACCGGCCCCGACGAGAGCCGGANCCGNACGTCTCCGTGGGCGATGTGCTCGATCGACTCCACCCGCTCCTCGAAACGACAGACCGCGCCGGCCTTCGTCGCCTCGTCGACGAGCATCTGGTCGAAGAGGGATCGGCGGACGTTGAAGGTCTGCTTGATGGTGTCACCGAGCATCCGGGCGAACGGAATCGCGACCGGATCGCGACGTCCGTCGCCGAAGCTGATCTCGAGCCCCTTCTTCACGACGTGCGGAAGTTCCTCGACGCGNTCCATCAGNCCGAGNTCGGTGAGAAGGCGATTCGCATGCGGGAGCATCGACTCGCCGATCCGGAACCGGGGGAACGAATCCTTGTCGACGACCAGAACCCGCTTCCCGGCTCGCGCGAGTTCGAGTGCGGCGATGCTGCCGGCGGGGCCGGCGCCGATGATCACGACGTCCCAGTCCTCGCCGGTCACGGTCGACTCCGGTGCGGCGATCACGATGCGGGCTCCGACGGGATGCCGGCGCACTCGATCTCGACGAGGAGTTCGGGGCGGCAGAGCCGCTGGGCACGGAACTCGATGGTCATTCGATGATCGGGCCAGCGTCTTCCGATCGCCTCCCGCACGCGGTCCTCGGCCGATGGGTCGGGAAGGTAGACCAGCCAGTCATCGAGATCCGCGGGAACCAGATCCGGATCGCAGGAAGCGACCACCGTCTCGAGGTTGTCGAGCGTCTCCTCCAGCTGGCGATCGAAGCAGTCCAGGTGGAGCGAATCCTCGCCGACCACGCTCGCGGTTCCACTGACCAGGATCGATGCGTTCTCGACCCCGGTCACCTTTGCGGCCCGGACGAACGCCGGGGGAAGATCGCCGAAGCGACGCGAATAGTCGGCGGGCAGGATCTGCCGCGGATTGTCGACCGGGCATGGTTCGCCCGCCCCGTGCAGCAGGTGCAGCACGAGGTCGCGACCGGCGTGGCCGACCCCGGACGCGACCGGAAACCACTCCGGTCGTCCATGCACGTCGCGGAACGCCCGAAATCGTCCGGCGTTGAAGACCATGTAGCGGTCGCCCCGATCGCCGTCACCGTCGGTGTCGGCGACGAATCCGGCATCGTCGTTGATCCTCGGAATGAAGTTCCACGCCCGCAGCAGATGGGCATGCGGAATCCCGGAAAGCAGGGTGCGATACGCCTCGAGCGTGGCCGTCTCGAAGGCTTCCCCGGTCATGCCGGAAGCGTCGTCGAGCACCACGGTTCGAAGATGCCGATCGCCGTTGATCCGCTCGACCGCGCCGATGCGGGTCCCGACCGACCAACGACGGTGCGGGTCGACTGAACCGACGGAGTCGCGGATCCAGGCCGGCAGATCGGCGGGGCCGCCGGTGGCGATCCAGTCCGCGATCTCTCGATTGGTTCCACGCTCGACTGCACTCACGCTCGAAGTCATCGGTCGGATGATACAGGAGCGATCCGCACGAATGCAGCGCCACCTGCCGGATCGGGCCAGACGACGAGGCCGCCATTCGATCCCCGGACCACGTTCGCGATCGCTCGGAACGCCCCCACCGACTCCCGCTCCACGCGTTCCGTGGCATGATCCACCGTGCATCGCTCCGGCCGGCCGGAGATCGGTCGAAGGCGCGATGCGATCGCGACTCGTCGGCCAGCCCGCGTTTCGCGTGCGGGACCGCGGATCGCATCGTTCGCGGACCTGACGAATCCACCCTGAATCGTCCGTAACGAATCCCGGACGCTTTCACCCTTCGGCCACTCCAGCCCGCTTTCTTCGAGCACCGCGAGGATCGTGGCGCCCCGCTCGATCGCCGCCGACTCCCGCTCGAGCACGAAGGCGATCGCNCCCTCCGCGGACGGCAGGTCACCGATCTCCCCGAGATGCCGGAGCACTTCGCGGACCTGGGGATGCGTCTCCTCCGCGGCGACCACGATGGCCCGGTCCGCCTGCCCGGTCGCGAGATGCCGTCGCGCGTGGTGCATCGCTTCCAGTCCCGCGATCGCGGTGCCCCCCACCGACAACGTCAGACCCTGGATCCCGAGACCGAGGCTGAGCTGGGCACTTCCGATGTTGGGGACGCTTTCCGCGAAGTGAAGCGGATTGCCCGCGCCGAGTCCGTCGCGGACGAGCTCCGTGTAGAAATCCAGCGTGTAGTCGGACGCGCCGAAGCGGGTGCCGACGAATCCGGAGGAGGTCCGAATCGCCTCGTCGTCGAGTCCGGCGTCCCGGGTGGCGAGCACGCCGGCGGCCCGAACCAGTTTCGAGAACCGGGCGAGACGACGGACGGCGCGGGCGTCGTCGAGACCGTCGAACGACGCCTCGTCGAGACCGATCTCGCCGGGTCGGATCTGCGGGTCGTCCGCCTCGGGAACGAGCGAGCCGACGCCGGTGATCACGATTCGCGACGTCGACGCGTCGCAGGTCACCGGCGGACGAGGCGGAACCCGCTCGACCGCGGTGCCGGACTCCACGAGAATCGCCGCATCGGCGCCACCGAAGCCCAGGGAGACGACCGCGGCGCGGTCGACGGTCGCATCGTGCCGCGGCGTCGGCGTCACGAGATCCAGCGTGGGGAAGGCGTCGCGATCGACGGTCGCATTGGCGGCCGCGGGCACCGCGCCATGCTCCATCGCCGCAAGGACCACGGANAGCTCCACCGCGCCGGCCGCACCGAGGGTGTGACCGATGCGACTCTTGAGCGCGGTCACCGGGATCTCCGGAAGCCGCTCACCGAAGCAGGACGCGAGCGCCGCATGTTCGGCGAGGTCGTTCGCGGGCGTGGACGTGGCGTGGGCCGCCACCAGATCGGGAACGAGTCCGGTTCCGTCGAGCGCCGCCGTCGCGGAACGCAACGCATCGGCGGCNCCGCGACCGGTCGGGACCGGTTGGGTGAGATGATGNGCATCGCTTCCGCCCCCCCANCCGAGGATCCGGGCGAGCACCGTCGCCCCTCGGGCCACCGCGGCGGACTCACGTTCGACGACGAAGACGCCGTACCCCTCGCCGAGCCGCATGCCGGNGCGATCCTCGGTGAACGGACGCAGCGGACCCGCCGCGACCAGCCGGAGACAGTGNAAACCCGCGTAGGCGAATTCGCTGATCGGGTCGTAGGCGATCGCGACGACGAGGTCGGCCTCTCCGGCGAGGATCGCGGTCCCCGCCATCGCGAGCGCACTCACGCCGGAGGCACAGGCCGCCGACACCGTCGANCCGCCGAGATCGAGCCCGGTGCCTTCGAGCGCATGCCGGGTCACGGTCGAGGTCGTGGTCCGGGCCATCACGTCGAGCCGTCCGTTGCGCATGCCCGCACCGAGGTGCCGCATGCCGCCGAGCGTCGTCCCGAAGAGCGTTTCGATTCGAGTGCCGTCCGACCGCATCGACCGGATCGTCGCGGGGTCGAGCCCGGCCTCATCGAGCCCCNGGCGGATCGAACGGGCGAGCATCCGCTCGGCCCGGTCCGGGACGCTTCCCACCACCGGCTCGGCTTCGGACACCTGGGCCGCCCGGACCTCGGGGACCGGNGCACCGTCCGCGTCGGGCTTGAACACGCCTTCGATCCCGGGCGCCACGTCGATCTCGACGCCGCCCTCGAGCATGGCCGCGAGAATCGCGCGGCGGTCCTCGCCGAGCGAGCAACTCGCGGACGCCGCGGTCAGCACCAGGGTCTCGGGCTGGTTCACGACGACGCGTCTCCATCCGCGGGCGGCAGGCTGACGCCCACCGATCCGGACGCGACCGACGCTCCGTCCACCGACGCCTCGAAGTCGAATCGATGGATCGAACCGAACCGGCCGATCGCGTCGACCGTCAGTTCGATGATCGCGGGCGGCTCCACCGGACGGCGGAACCGGGCTTCGCTCAACACGAGCATGCCGTTCGAACCCGCGGTCCCGTTCCCGTCCCGGTCCTCGCTCATGGCGTGNTGCGCCGCGGCGCCCGCCAGCTGGGCGGCGGCCTCGGTGATCAGCACCCCGGGCACCAGCGGTCGTCCCGGAAAGTGCCCGCGCAGGAAATCCTCCTCACCCTTCACGATCCACGCACCACGAGCACGCTCCGGGGAGAGCTCGTCGATGCGATCGAGAAAACGGAAGGGATCCGCGTGCGGCAGGTTCGCCAGCGCCGCGTCGTGGTTCGAATCGCTCGACCCGGTCACGCTTCGGTCCGGAGTGAATCGACGAACCGAACGAAGTCGCCGATCGTGCCCATCGTGTCGCGGCCGAGCTTGTCGTTGGGAATCTTGATCCCCAGCCGCTTCTCGGTACCGGTGACGACCATGAGCAGGTCGAGCGAATCGAGTCCGAGTTCGTCGCCCACCAGCGGCGTCTCGGGCCNGAGGTCGACCATGCCGAGCTTGAGGTCGGTTCGAAGGACGTCGTAGATGGTCTCGTGAAGGTCGGTGGTCTCGTTGCTCATGCACATCTCCGTGGGCGGACCGGCGACGCGTCGTCGTTCGGCCCGGGTGCTGCTCACTGCCAGCGGGACATCGCCACCCGCGCTCCCACCAGGCAGATCACGGTGGTCGCGCCGATCAGGCCCAGCGCCGGACCGATCCTCCCCAGCATCGCGGAAAGCGTGTCGTCCGAGGTGGTGTACCAGAGTATCTGCTGCATCGCGTCGATGGCGCGGGCGTTGAAGGCCCACTGACCGACGGCCTTCAGCGACGGTGGCATCAGGAAGGTCGGGATCATGCTTCCACCGACGGCGCTGAGGATCAGCACCGTGATGGTTCCGATCGTGGTCTGCTGGCGGCGGGTCCGTGCGATNCCGGTGATCAGCAGGCCGAGGCCCGCGGATGCGGCCGCCACCGCGGGGATGATGATCAGCAGGGCGACGAACTGCCGCACCGAGAAGAACCGGACGCCGAAGACCGCGGCCGCCCACACCAGCATCACGCCGATCTGCAGGGAACCGACGAGAATCGCGAAGAGGAACCGGTTCAAGAGAACCGTCCACGGCCCGATCCCCGAGGTCCGAAGCCGGTCGAGCACGCCTCGCTCCTGATCCTCGAGCAGCCATCCGGTGGTCGAGAGCGCACTGAAGAGCATGAACATCACGCCGATCGCCGCGGTGTAGTAGGTGACGAGGGACGGGCCGCCCTGTCCGATCGCGACCGGCCCGCCGTCGATCGGCACCTGCGTCGCCAGGGCGAGCCGTTCCACGATCGGCGGTGGTTTCCCGCCTTCACCGCCCGCTTTCNGGAGCGTTTCGGCGAGCCCCTGCTGGGCGGGGGTGAGGGTGCCGGCGACCATCTCCAGAACCTTGATCTGACGNCCGAGCATCTGCGGCGCGAGTCCCTTCCAGGCCGCGCCTGCGAGCACGCCGCGAGCGAAGTCGGGGGCGATCGGATTCGCAGGGTCGAATCGGACGACGAGCGGCGGGATCTCCGCGGTGGCCTTGCCGACCGCGGCACCGAACCCGGCTGGAATCACCACCGCGGCGGGGAAGCTTCCGCTCGCCACTTCACGNTCCGCGGCGGTCACGTCGTCGCCNTCGATCTCGACCAGGTCGATTCGACCNCTCGATTCCCGAACCGCGAGTTCCAGCGATCGCGCCGCCGGGCTGCCGTCGAGATCGAGGATCGCGATGCGGACCTTGCTCTCGCCGTTGCGGCCGAACCCNTGGAACACGCTCGCGAAGATCGANAGGAAGATGATCGGGACGAGGGCNTAGAGCAGGACGCCGAGCCGATCGCGGTAGAGGGTGATCCACGAGATGCGCAGGAGGGCGAGTCGTTTCACGCGGCGTTCCGATCATCGGTGGTGCGATCGGGATGCTCGGACACCCTCCAGACGGGATGCACGTTGAGCCACTGCGCGGGCGTCGCGGCGATGCGGGCCTCGATGAGCTCGACCCACCGTCGCATGGCGGGGTTGCGCGCAGGATCCCGACGAAGGTCGCCTTCGACCTCGATCGCGTCCTCCATCCGCATCGCGAGCCGGCCGTCCGGTCGCCACCAGTTGAACACCGGCACGATTCGGCTTTCGGTCACCTGGGCGAGCTTGAAGGGCCCCACCGGGATCTCCATCATGCGGCCGAACATCGGCATGAAGACGCCGGTCTGACCNGGCTGNACCCGATCACCGAGCAGGGCGACCACCTCGCCCGCGTCCAGCATGTCGCGGAGCGCGAGCCAGGCGTTCACACCGTCGTCGACGGCGTGCTCGACGACCCCCAGCCGGCGACGGGCCTCCGCCCGGATNCGTTCGAGCGTCTTGATCCGATCGCGGCGATAAAGCACGTGCACCGGGGTGTGTCGACCCATGTACGCGGCCGCCGGCTCGAACTCGCCCATGTGGATCGAGAGCAGGATNAGTCCGCGTTCGCCGCGTCGATCGAAGATCTCCCGAAAGGCGGGCAGGCCTTCCACGGTCTCGATCCGTTCGAGCAGTTCGTCGCGGGGGGACCGGGAGGCGAGCACCAGCCCTTCCATGTATCGCTGCATGTGCTCCAGCACGCCGATGCCGTAGTCGTCGATCTCGGCGTCGGATGCGTCCTCGCCGAGGATGATCCGGCCGTTCTCCCGAAGGCTGGACCGCCAGGCCTCGGCCCGTCGCCAGGTCTCCCGGACCATCCGCGGCCGGATTCGGTGCATCAGCCCCGGCGCATGGGCGTAGCCCCGCAGCAGGGAGGAGACCGCGATCCGCTCGGTCAGACTGATGCGTCGGGACTTCATCCGACCCGCTCCGTCACCAGCGACCCGTCGGAACCAGGCGCGGCACCGNTCGANTCCGCCTCCGGGCACCGGGAGGGATCCTCGGCCAGTGCTTCGATCGCGATGATGAGCCGCTTCGTGAACGCGGCGGCGGTCTCGTCCGGCTCGGCCCGGAGCGGTTCGCCCGCGACCATTCGCAACGGCGCGGACTGCGGCCAGGAGACGCCCGGCGGAAGGATGCGTTCCGTGCCGTCGATGCGGACCGGAATCACCGGGAGATCGTTCCGGCGGGCGAGTTCGGCGGCACCATGCCGGAATCGGCCGATCCGTCCGTCCCGACTCCGGGTGGCCTCCGGGAAGATCACGAGACTCCATCCCTGCGCGATCATCTCATCGATCCGGTCGAGTTCCGAGTATTCGCCGCCGACCCGGTCGATGAGCATCACGTTCATCGAACTTCGAATGAACCAGATCACCCCGCGGCGGAAGAGGCGTTCATGCCACGGCTGCTCGGGGCGGGCCGCGAAGTAGTCGAGCCCGCCGACCGTCGCGGTCCGGTTCCGTCTTCCCCGGGCCACGGACATGAAGAGACAGGGCGTGTCGATCAGGCTGTGATGGTTCGCCACCATGATCGACTGCGGAAGCCGGGCCGCGGAATCGAACCCGCGGCGGCGGATCGGAACCCGGCAGACCAGGCGACCGGCGAAATGCAGGAAGCCGAGCAGGCCCCGGGCGACCAGTCGCGAGGGCAACGGCATCGGAATCCGGAACGCGGAGGTGTCGGGACCCGTCGACGTCATCGATCGTCCTCGATCGGTTCGGCGTCGCCGCGATCACCGCCTTCGCCACCGCGGATGCGGATGGTGGTCACGGTCGAAGGCGCCTCGACGTCGATGATCGCGTCCTTGAAGCGTGGCGCTCCGAAGAACGGCGTGAGATCGTTCGAGAAACCCCACGGCTCGGTGGGGATGCCGAAGAGGCCTCGATCGAGTTCCTCGTCGACATCGACGTCGATGAACGCGGAGATCGCGGTGGGGCGGGCCGGGATCGATTCGAATTCGATCACGGTGATCGGCGGGGTGACGACCGCGGACGTCGCCGCGGTCCAACCGGTCGCCTTGAGCCAGCCGTCCGGCGTCTGCGCCGCGGCGAGAAAGAGCTTCTTGCCGGCGTGTCCGGGCGTGGCGAGTTCGATGCGAAGCGTCGCGAATTCAACCGGGCGATCGGGCTCCGCCTCGGCGGACACCTCGGCGGACGCCTCGGTGACCTCCGCGGTTCGCTCGGGGCCCTGCTGACAGCCGAAGGCCGTCAAGGCGACGCCGAACGCGATGGCCGCGCCGCGGCGGCATCNCCGGNCGCCGTTGGCTNGTCGGACTGGTTCAGACATCGGNGACCCTTGCACGAAACTCTCCNAGCAACCCGCCGACATGGCGGTATTCCACCTCTTCGAACCCCGCCTCGGTCAGTGCGGCGGTCACCACCTCGGGTGGATCGAAAGAGGATATCGCGTTCCAGAAGTGCCGAAGAAGATCACCCGCCGCTCGTGATCGGCAGATCACGGGAAGGACCCGTGAACCGACGCCCTGGATCAGGAATCGAGCGAGCTTGCGTCGAAATCCCCGGGGAGGAACGATCATCTCCAGGAGCACGAGNCGTCCGCCCGGACGCAGCACCCGCCGGATCTCCGCGAAGGCGGTCGACAGATCCTCGGCGTACCGGATCGCGTACCCGCTCACCACCGCATCCATCGAATGGTCGTCGACGGGGATCGACTCGAACGAACCGGGTCGAACGTCNCGGACCCCCGCCTTCACCGCCAGCCCCCGCATCTCGGTCGACGGATCGACCGCCACGATCGCGGGGGAATCGGGCAGGAATCGCTGGGCCGCGACCGCCAGGGAGCCGGTTCCGGTTCCCACGTCGACCAACGTGGCGTCTTCGGGCAGTTCGAGCGAGAGGATCGTCCTGCGCCGATACCAGTTGCTCGTCCCGAAGCTGACCAGGTCGTTGACGAGGTCGTACCGGGACGCGGCGCGGTCGTAGACCTCCAGCACGGCTTCGTCGCCTCCCGGCGAAACCTCCGGGCTGGCGGCGGTCACGCTCATTCGCGAAGACCTCGGCCCGTCAGCGAGAGGAAGACCTCCTCGAGGCTCGCCTCATGCAGGCGAACGCCCTCGATGCCGCCGGGAATCGCCTCGAGCTTCGAGATCGCCTGGTGCAGTTCCTCGCCGAGCCCTTCCAGCGGCACTCGGATCGTCCGTCCGTTCCACGAACCGACCGGCGGAACGAAGTCCTCGGCGACCGCCGCGACCGGACGAGCCTCGAGTTCGAAGGACGGNATGTCGTGCGCGCGGGCGAGGTTCGCGGTGTCACCCCGCGCCACGAGCCGGCCGTGATCGATGATCGCGACCGAGTCGATGAGCGTCTCCGCCTCCTCGATCAGGTGGGTCGCATGGAGAATCGTCGCCCCCTCGCGTCGAAGATCCTCGACCATCCGCCAGATCGCGACNCGGGCCTGCGGATCGACGCCTTCGGTCGGCTCGTCGAGCAGCAGCAGTCGCGGGCGATGGAGCACGCTGACCGCGAGATTGAGCCGCCGTTGCATCCCGCCCGAGTAGTGACGCACCTGATCGTCGGCACGATCCTCGAGCTGGCTGAACTCGAGCGCCCAGCCGACCCGATCGGCGCGATCCCGTCGACGCACGCCGAGGAGGTCGCAGTAGTTCACGAGATGCTCGCGGGCCGTCATCGTGTCGTGCAGCGCGATGCGCTGGGGCACGAAGCCGAGATCCTCCGCCGTCGGTCGACCGCGCCCGAAGACCGAGATCGAGCCCGCATCCTCGCGGATGAGCCCCGCGATGCAGCGCATCAGCGTGGTCTTGCCGGCGCCGTTGGGTCCGAGCAGGGCGGTCCACTCCCCGCGNCCGAGTTCGAGGTCCACGCCGTCGAGCGCCTTCAGGCGACCGAAGGACTTCTCCACGCCGCGCACCAGCAGCGCCGGACTCGAGGGAGGTGGCGACGGCTCCCTNGAGGACCCGTCGCCGGGCATGACTCGGACGGCACCAGGCATCAGTCGATGGGCCGCCCGTCCCAGCGGACGAACGCCTCGACGGCTTCGTACTCGGCGAACCCGAGCCGGTTGAGCCGATCCGCGGTTCCGCGGTTCCGTTGCTCGGCCCGTTGCCAGAATTCACGTTCGTCGGGCCCGGGGAAGAGCGCCTTGTCCTTCTGCGACTGGTGCTTGAAGATCGCGGNGATCTTNCGNTTCAGTTCACCNGGCGANACNGGAACNGCCATGTCGAAGTGTTCGATCGCCCACTCCTGCCACGCGCCNCGATACAGCCAGAGCACGCAGNTCGACGCCCAGTCGTCNTCGGCNANCGCCTCCATCGCNCGGAAGACCGCGGTGAGGCANGTCCGGTGNGTNCCNTGCGGATCCGANAGATCACCNGCNGCGTAGACCTGGTGNGGCTTCACCNTCCGNAGNAGGTCGGCGATGATCGTGACGTCCNCNNCACCGAGNGGCTTCTTGGTCACCCGTCCGGTCTCGTAGAACGGCAGGTCGAGGAAGTGGAGTCGGTCGTCCCGAAGCCCGCAGCTCCGGCCCGCGTCCGTCGCTTCGATGCGACGGATCAGACCCTTGATCTTCTGCACTTCGGGAATGTCGACCTCACCCGGATTCTTCCGACGCAGCACGTCGGCGACGCGACGTTCCATCGCCTCGGCCTCGGCGGCCCCGAACCCGAACATCCCGTTGAAGTGCGCGACGAAGTCCGCGAAACGCAACGCCTCGCTGTCGAAGACCGCGATGTTGCCCGAGGTCTGATACGCGACGTGCACCTCGTGCCCCTGGTCGACGAGCCTGATCAGCGTCCCCCCCATCGAGATCACGTCGTCGTCGGGATGCGGACTGAACACGAGGATCCGCTTGGGGAAGACCTCGTCCTGCGGACGGTCGATGTCGCCCGACCGCTTTCGTCCCGCCGGCTTGCCGCCGGGCCAGCCGGTGATCGCCCGCTGGACCGAACGGAACACCTCGAGATTGATGTCATAGACGCTTCCGCGTTCGGCGAGGAGTTCCTGAAGTCCGTGTTCGTTGTAGTCCTCGGCCTCGAGCTTGAGGATCGCCTTGGAGACCCGCTCCGCCAGCCAGATCACGGCCTTGCGGACCAGTTCCTCCGACCAGTTCACGGGCCCGACGGCCCAGGGCGTCGCGCTTCGCGAGAGGGAGGCGGCGGCGCCGGCATCCAGGTAGACGGTGGCGTCCGCGTGCCGCTGGAGGAAGGAGGCCGCGACGGTCTCGGTGACCTCGCCCTCGATCGCCCGGGCCGCGACCGCGGCCTTGCCTTCG
>NYVS01000069.1 GCA_002684755.1 Phycisphaerae bacterium | reverse complement strand
CGCTCATCGGTTCTCCTCCGCATCGGTCACGATCTGGGGCATGCTGGTCCCGAGGTACGGTCCGAACCGCTCCACGTAGACGTCGGTGTGAAGTTCCTCCATCGGGGGCTCGGGCGAAGCCTCCGCCCAGGCGATCGACTCGCGGACGATGAGCTTCTGCTCCTTGCCGAGCGCCTTGAACGCGGCTTCGTCGAGGAGTCCGCCCTCGTACATCGCGTCCCGGAGCCGGGTGATCGGATCGTCCGACTCCCACTGCTCCTCCTCGTGCCGGGTCCGGTACTTCCGGGGATCCGACATCGAGTGGCCCTTGAACCGATAGGTCTTGAGGTCCACCATCGCCGGCCGGCTCTCGGCCCGCGCGGTGTCCGCGACGTTCTTCATCGCCTCGTAGACGTCGATGACGTCCATGCCTTCGATCTCGTACCCGCGGAGACCGCAGCCCTCGCCCTTCGCGATGATCCGGTTCGCCATCGAGGTGCCTCGTTCGATCGAGGTTCCCATCGAGTAGCCGTTGTTCTCCACCACGAAGATGACCGGGANGTCGANNAGGCTNGCGAGNTTCATCGCCTCGTAGAANGCACCCTGNTTGAGNGCNCCNTCNCCGAGGAAGCANAGNGTNACNTGCTCGTTGGTCCCGCCGTCGATCACNTCGTCCTGGTACTTCNTNGCGAAGGCNAGNCCGGCCCCGAGCGGGGTCTGTGCGCCGACGATGCCGTGTCCGCCGAAGAGGTTGTTCGGCTTGTCGAACATGTGCATCGACCCGCCCTTGCCCTTCGCACATCCNCCGATGCGNCCGAACATCTCGGCCATGCAGTACTTCGGGTGCATGCCNCGGGCGAGCGCGTGNCCGTGATCGCGGTACGCGGTCACGATCGGGTCGGCGTGNCGGACCGCGGCGGTGCANCCCACCGCGACNGCCTCCTGGCCGATGTAGATGTGGCAGAAGCCACCGATCTTCTTGTCCTGATACGCCTGCATCGTCCGAACCTCGAACTCGCGGATCAGCAGCATCTGACGAAGCCACTCATGCAGTTGTTCGGGAGTCGCGGAGGTGCGATCGGCCAACGAACGTCGGCCGCCGGTGGCGGTGCGAGCAGGGTCGGTCACGGAGGACATCCATTTTCTCCGGGCGGAGTCGGGGACGGACGACGGGACGCTGACGGTCCCGCGAATTCCTGATTATGGCGGGCCCGAGAGCCCGCGGCAACCTCGAATCGAACCGCTTTCGGATCGACGATTCCGGGCGGCGGTGTCCGGATTCCATCTGCGAATCAGCCCGGCCTGCATTGGAACGCCGGTTCCAGTGTCAGGGGGAGCCCNNGTCGAGCCGGTGNCCTCAGTTCGACGCGACCTTGTCCTCGTCCGCGGATTCCAGAAGTCTCGCTCGGAGCAGGAGAAGCGCCGTTTCAAGCTGCGCGTCGATCCCGTCCTCGATCAACGGCATCGGGTCCGGGCGATCCTCCGGATTCCGCTCGGCATCCCAATCCGCGATCAGGTCGGCCGATCTTCGGAGTTCGTACGCCTGCTGGTTCTGTTCGGGGGTCATCGACACCGTGATGTCGGGGTTCACCCCCCAGTCGTCGTCTCCCTGCGTCTTGTGCACCAGCCGGCCGCGCTCCTCGCCGGGAACGGGAGGCAGGGCGTAGTACTGCGTCGTCAGCTTGAGGGCCGCCTGGCCGGTTCGATCCGAGACGTCGTGGAGGGACTGGACGCTCCCCTTTCCGAAGGTCCGCTCGCCGATCACGACCGCCGCTTCGTGCACATCNAGGCACCCGGAGACGATCTCGCTCGCGCTCGCCGATCCCTGGTTCACGAGGACGACCAGCGGCAGTCCCTTGAGGAACGCCATCTGCGGCGTCGCAGGCCGACTCCAGACCGTGATTCCATCCCGGTCCTCGCAGGAGACGATCTCCCCATCGTCCACGAACAGNTTCGAGAAACGGATCGCGCTGTCCAGCAGACCGCCGGGGTTGAACCGGAGATCGAGGATCAGGCCCCGCAGATCNCGGGTGGCCCGCATCTCGTCCACCGCGACGAGGAAGTCGTTGAAGCTGTCGTCGTTGAAGGAGGTCAGTCGGATGTACCCGATGCCGTCATCGGGATCGATGAACCAGTCCCAGCTCGGGGTGCCGTCCTCGTCGAGGGACTTCTTGAACCAGCCGTTGACCGAACGGATCTTGATCCGGTTCCGGACCAGCGGGACGTCGAGCGGCTGCTCTTCGCCATCACGCCGCAGCGACAGGAGAACCTCCTCGCCCTCGGGCCCGGTGATCTCGTCCACGGCGCGNGTGAGACTCCAACCCGTGGTCGGAATCCCGTCGACCGCGATGATGCGGTCGTTCTCGAGCACGCCGCCCCGCGAGGCCGGTGACCCCTCGAGCGGGTTGACGATCATGATCTCCCGCTTGTCGTCGTGGCGGATCATCACGCCCACGCCGACGAAGTCGCCCTGNACCTGCTGCTGGAACCGCCGGAGCTGCTCGGGCCAGATCACCTGCGTGTACTGGTCGGAGTAGGCGTCTTCGAGTCGGTAGGTCGCGCCCTCCGCGAACTCCCGGAGGATCACNTCGTCCGGAACCTCGATGGAATCGCGATTGCCCTCGAGCAATGTCCGCATGATCCGGTGGTAGTCCTGCCGCGAGACGTTGGCCGCCGGCTGTTCGGCGAGCGAGGCCCGCGCCGCCTCGACCACGGCCCGCCAGGCCTTGACCTGCGCCTCGTCGGCCAGTCCGTCGAAGTTCTCGGCGAGCTGGTCGGTGGTCGAGAAGATCTCGACCGCCTCGAGCCCCCCATCCAGCAGCGGCTTCCAGCCGCAGTTCGAGACGTGCTCGCTGGCGGCGGTTCGGAGCGACGCCCGGACCATCCGCTCCGAGATCCCGTTCAACGCTTCCTTCCAGTCCTCCGCGAACGCCTCGTTGAATTCGGGGAACTCCGTCTCGGGTTCGAGCCTCGCCATGTTCCGGGCTCGAAGCTCGTACAGCGCCCGGGGCGCGTACCTGGCAAGCAGTCCGATGCGACGATTGACTTCTTCGAGCCTCGCCTCGTAGTCCGCGTATTCGGCCTTGCGGTCGGTGTCCTCGTGAAGCGTCCGCAGGCGGAAGAGGATCTCCTGGACCCGCAGCCAGTCCCGCTCGGTCCGGGCAAGGGCCTCCACGGCCTCCGCCTGCTTCACCAACGCCTCGATCTCCTCCGCTTCGAGCACCGCGTTCCAGTCGTCGGAAAGCGTCTGAAGCCGGACGGCCGCGGTGAGCGCCCCGGTGACGTCGTCCTCCGCGAGCTTCGCTTCGAGTTCTTCCATCGCCTCGCGACGCCCGGCATCGCGGTCGTCGTCGGATTTCGCGTCGTGTCCGTCCCGGGCCGCGAGCGCGGCCACGAGTTCCTTCCGCGACGCGTCGTCGGCATCGGCCGGCAGCGCAGCGAGGTGGGATTCCACCGCGGCGGCATCGCCATCGATCGCGGCCTCCCAGAGACTCGCTCGCCAGGCTTCGACCGTCTCGGGGACGGCTGGCGGATCCTGTCCGAGGGCGGTCGACGACGCGGCGACCGCGAGCACGAGACCGGCGGTCAGGAATCGGAAGGGGGCGGGGCGTCGATCGAACATGCTTGAAATCCTCGAGTGCTGGTCTGTATCCACTTCGTCGGCGAGCCGGGCGGCGTTCACCGCCCCTGAGCCTCTCCGGGTCTTCATCGAGCCGGAATCGGCTCCGGTCCAACCCGGGAGTCCGAGACTCCTTTTTCATACCCTACCGAAGCCGGAAAGTTCGCACGGTCGGGCAGGTTTGGATTCTTATCAGACACCGCAACGGATTCACGTCGAGGAGCATCTCACATTGACCCAGCGTGGATGGAGCCGGATGCAGACCCCGAGCCGGACTCCGGCTCGGTGCGAATCCTGCGACTACGACCTTCGCGGCATCGCCGTCGGCGGGCGATGCCCCGAATGCGGCACCATCGTGCCCGAACCTCCCGCGAGATCGGCCGTGGACGGCGGTCGACCGGACCATCGGGATTCCGGACTCCAGGTGGTGGCGGCATGTCAGTATCTCGCCCTCATCCCGATGTCCGGGCTCATGTTTCCGGGATGCGCGGGACCCGCACTCGGCGTGATCTCGGTCTTCGGCCCCGTCGGACGACTGGTCGCCCTGCGAGCCCGCTGGCGGAGAAGTCCGCTTCAGGCCATCGAACCGGACGGCCTCGGCAGGCTTCTTCTTCGCCTCGCGCTGCTGGAGACCTGCGTCGCCGTCGCCTACCTCGCCACGGTCATCGGTCTGCTTCCCGGCCTCGCTTCGTTTCCCACGCTGGTCGCGTACGCGCTCATGGCGACCATCTCGGTGTCGATGACGAACTTCAAGCTGAGACGCATCTTCGAGGACTGGCAGTTGAGACTCCCCGACCTGCTCGCCCGGATCGGCTTCATCGCGGGATGCCTGGCCGGCCTTTCCACGACCGCGTTCATCATCGTGTGGATCGCCCGTCCGAATCCGGACATCGCCGGCATCCTCATCGTGATCGGTCTCGCGGTCGGGGTCGTGATGTCCCTGCTCGCGGTCTTCGCCGCCCGGGACGGGCTCGGACGGGTGGAGTCGGTGCTGATCACCGACCTGATCGAGGCACACGCGGACCAGTCCGACCGGGAACCGCGCCCCCTCGCCGACCGCTTTCGGACGACTCCTTCACCCGATCCGCTGCCGCTCGAACCCGAACGCCCCCCGGTCCGGAGTGACCTCGAGAAGCCGTGAATCAACGACCGTGGAAGGCGTCCTCGGCGAGATCGATCGCACGTCCGAGGGCGGCGGCCTTCGCCACCGTCTCCTCCCACTCCGCCGCGGGCGAGGAATCCAGCACGACACCCGCCCCCGCCTGAAGATGCACCGACCACGAGTCGCCGCCGGATGCGAACGGAACGACCATCGTTCGAAGCGCGATCGCGACGTCGAGATTTCCGTCGAGATCGAGGGCGCCGATGCCCCCCGCGTACGGGCCACGCCGGACCGGTTCGAGTTCGTCGATGATCTGCATCGCCCGCACCTTCGGCGCTCCACTCACCGTGCCCACCGGCAACGTCGCGCGAAGGGCGTCCAATGCATCGACGCCGGGGCGGAGCCGGCCGGTCACCACCGAGCCGATGTGCATCACGTGGCTGTAGCGTTCGACCTCCATCACCCGCTCCANCTCGATCGAGCCCGCCTCGCAGACCTTGCCGAGATCGTTGCGACCGAGATCGACCAGCATCACGTGCTCCGCCCGCTCCTTGTCGTCCGCGAGCAGTTCCGCCTCGAGCGCCCGGTCCTCGGCGTCGTCGCGGCCGCGCCGACGGGTTCCCGCGAGCGGTCGGTTCACGACGTCTCCATCGCGGACGCGACACAGGATCTCGGGACTCGCGGCGACCAGCATGCAGCCCCGGGCCTGCAGATAGATCTGGTACGGGGACGGATTGACGATCCGAAGCGCGCGGTACAGGTCGAAGGGGTCCGCTCGCGTCGTTCGCTCGAACCGCTGGCTGAGGACGACCTGGAATGCATCGCCGGCGCGAATGTACTCCCGGGCCCGCTCGACCGCGGCTTCGAAATCGGGACGCGACATGCTGGAGTCGGTCGGTGGTTCGGGTGGATGATCCAGATCGAGGTCGATGCGACCGGGCTCCAGTCGAACCGCGTCGTCGAGCATCGCTTCGACCAGCGCATCGGCCGCGGTCTCCGCCNCGATCGTCGCGGAGGCCTGATCGCCGTGATCCTCGATCGACTCCGTCGCGATCACGAAGACCGTCTTCGCGACGTGGTCGAAGACCAGCACCCGCCCGTACAGACCCATGTGGAGATCCGGAAGGCCGCGGTCGTCGACCGGTGCGGACGCGAAGTCCAGNTTGCCCGGTTCCGCCCATCGGGCGGTGTCGTAGCCTGCGAAACCGACGAATCCCGAACGGAACGCATCCTCGGGCGGGGCCGCACCGACCGGCCGGACCGGGGCCGCGGCGGCCGACAGCGNCCGAAGCAGGTCGAAGGGGTCGGTTCCCGAGCGATCCTCCACCGTCGATCCGCTCGCCGCGTGTCGGACGATCTCGAGCGTCGAGGCCCGGGCGATCACTTCGAGGCTCGGACGCACCCCGATCAGGGANTACCGGCCGACGCCGCCGCCCTGCTCGACCGATTCGAAGAGAAAACTCGGTGCCGCCCGATCGTCGGGCGCGACCAGTCGTCGATACGCCAGCACCGGCGTGAGCTGATCCGCGAAGATCCGTCTGGTGACCTGGACCGATCCGGAGGTGGCGGNAGCATGGTGNTTCGCGGTTGGATCGGACTCGGACACGATGACGGGCTCCGGAGCGAGATGTGATCCGACCGGTGGAGTCTACCGCCCGGCGGTCCGGCGCCGCGTCGAGGCCCCCCGTCGGCGTGCTACCATCGAAACGTGACGAATCCCAGCACCATCTCCGTTTCGNAGGACGTCGCTTCGACGCCGCCGCCGACCGCGGTCCTCGAAGGACTCACCAAGCACTACTACAAGCCGGACGGGTCCATTCTCGTCGAGGCGCTCCGGGGCATCGATCTGGTGATCCCCTCCGGGGAGTACTGCGCGATCATGGGGGCGAGCGGCAGCGGCAAGAGCACGCTGATGAATCTCCTCGGCTGCCTCGATCGCCCCTCCTCCGGGCGATACCTGCTCGACGGCATCGACGTCTCCGGTCTCGACGACACCGCGCTCAGTCGCGTCCGCGGNCGCCGCATCGGATTCGTCTTCCAGGCGTTCAACCTCGTGAGCGAACTCACGATCGTCGAGAACGTCGAGGTTCCGCTCTTCTACCAGGGCGTTCCGAGGGCGGAGCGTCGCGCCCGGGCCGTCGAACGACTGAGCCTGGTCGGACTCGAGGACCGACTNGGCCACCGGCCGAGCGAACTCTCCGGCGGCCAGCAGCAGCGGGTCGCCATCGCCCGTTCGCTGGTGACCGACCCCGCGATCATCATGGCCGACGAACCCACCGGCAACCTCGACACCGCGACCGGCGACGCGATCCTGAACATCTTCCGGCAACTGCACACCGANGGCATGACCATCATCATGGTCACCCACGATCCGAAGATCGCCGACCACTGCCAGCGGGTCGTCACCCTCGAGGACGGGCTGGTCGCGACCGACCGNGCCACCGCGGGCGGCTGAGTGCCGACGAACGGTTCCGCCGGAACATCCGACCGAGCCATCGAGATACGGAGCGACCGTGCGAATACTCGGCATCGATCCCGGACTTCGAATCACCGGCTACGGCCTGGTGCTGGCGGAAGGGCCCCGCGTCACGGTGATCGAGGCCGGGGTCATCCGGATCCCGCCGGACGGAAGCCTCCCCCACCGGCTCCATCAGCTTCACACCGATCTCACCGAGGTGATCACCGAACTTCGACCCGGACTCGTCTCGGTGGAGTCGGTGTTCTCCCATCCGGAGCGCGCCGCGACCGGCGTCCGGATGGGTCATGCCCGAGGCGTGATCCTGCTCGCCGCCGCCCAGCACGGCGTCGAAGTGGTGGAACATCCGCNCGCGCAGGTCAAGAAGGCCCTGACCGGGGACGGCAGCGCCGACAAGACGCGGATGCAGTCGGCCATCATGACCCGGTGTGGACTGACCACCACGCCGGAACCGCCGGATGTGGCCGACGCNNTGGCCATCGCGTTGTGNGCGGCCCAGCGGCTCGACACCGCCGTCATTCCGAATCAGGATCGGGCCGTCGAACCACCACGNTGACCTCGGTNCCCACGGGTGGGACCGAACCNTCGCGAATCCGCCAGACCGGAGGATCGACACCGGTCTCCGGCGAGCGNACCTCTTCGGCCGCGATGACCTCGTCGCCGAAGGTGGTGAGTCCGACGAACGTCCCCGCGTAGTCCGCGAGGAAGTACTCGCCGTCCCCCATCGAGGGCGGGTTCGGTCGAAGCAGCGAACCGGCGAAGACCCATTTCGGGAGGGCTCGAGCCCGGGCATCCTCGATCATCGATTCGAGACGGACCTCCCGAGCGTCCGGCCCGTCCGGTCCGTCCGGGCCGAACCGGAGCTCGATCGTCACCAGAGGCCCTCGCGGCGGAATCGGCGAGTTCGTGGCCTCGTCCCACGTCGCGGGCGCGCCGGGTTCGAAGCCGGCGAGCAGCAGTGCGGCGTGCACCACGGAGGGGACGACGTCGGCGACCACGATCGACTCGTGCTCCCGGGTCGATCGCCGACACACCGCGACCTCGAGCCAGCCGGTCTCGAGGGTGATCTCGCCGGGGAACTCCACCCGGCCCGCGTCCACCCAGGTCCGCACCCCACCCTCGAGCTCGATGATCCGCGGCGCGGGCGGCGGCGCGAGGGTCTTCGGCGTCTCGTCGGGGGTCGGAATCGCGGCGGNCCGAGGTTCCGGATCGACGCTCNCCGCGTCGGCCGATGGCGGATCGACGGCGTCAGCGGTCGTGTCGAATTCCCCCGGTGCCTCCGCCGGACTCGATCCGCGTTGATCCCGAGGCCCGCAGGCGACGACCGCTGAAAGCAGCAGGAAGACCGGGAGGCGCGAGACTCGACACCAGTGACACGGGACTCGAGGAGCGAGGTTGATCATGGGTACTCCGAAAATCGATCCGACGGGGCCCGCCCGTCGGGTCGCTTCATTTCAACGTTGATGGTCGATGCGGAAAAACGCCGCACCTCGACGTCTCCCGGATCGCCCCGGAGGAAACCGGCGATGAAAAAAAAGGCCCGGCTGAGGCAAGCCTCGAACCGAGCCCTTCCGGGGGCGAAATTGAGTCGCTCGCGAATCCAAAGGGANCGGTCGTGCGACAGACGAATGCTAGCATGCATCGGTTCATTGGCAACGNATCGCTTCGCGTAAACCGGAATTTTCCCCCCTTCCGCCGCTNCAAGGGCGGTCGAGGACAGCACTCAAACTACCCATCTTGACACTCATTCGCATCTCGGACCGTCTTCGAAGTCGATCGACGGTGCCCCGTCCCGCCCGGAGATGCCGGAACACGAACGCCGACGCTGGAGTCGATTCCAATCGTGGTCACCCTCACTCGAACCATCCGATTCTCACTCACCCGTGAACTCCCACCCGCGGACGCCCTCGCCTCACCGCGAGGAAACACCCATGCGGGTTGGCCTTCGATGAACCTGGTCGCCGGCGCCTCGTGGGAGGCGACGGTGGAGGTCAGGGGCGTTCCGGACCCGCGAACCGGCTATCTGGTGGGCATCGACAAGCTCGATGCCGCCNTTCGCACGCGAGCCCTGCCCGTCCTGCTCGAGGCACATCGCCAACGCGACCTTTCCGCATCCGAAGTCGCTCGAACCATTCTCGAGACCGCGAGCGGTGGCGACGGGCCGACCTTCGATGCGATCGAGGTCAGCATGGAACGCGACACCCGCTGGCGGGTAGATTCAGGAGACATGTCCATGATTCTCGTCCAACGTCGTTATGAATTCTCCGCCTCCCACCGACTCCANCTCGCCGAGCTGGACGACGAGGCGAACGCCGCCATGTTCGGGAAGTGCAGCAATCCCAACGGTCACGGCCACAATTACGAGGTCGAGGTGCAGGTGAGCACGAACGGAGACGCCCCCGTCTCGATCCTGGTCCTCGACGAGGTCGTGGACGACGTGGTGATCGACCGCTTCGACCACAAGCATCTGAATCTCGACCTCGAGGACTTCCGGGATCGAGTGCCGAGCGTCGAGAACATCGCGGCNCGCTGCGTGGATCTGCTCCGGGATCCGGTGGCCGCCCTTCCGGGCGATTGCCGACTTCATGGCGTGAAGGTCTGGGAGACTCCGCGCACCGCCTGTACAGTGCTGGCCTGACCCCGCACCTCGCCCCTGGGAACCCCGCATGAAGATTCGATTCATCGTCCTCGCCCTCGTGCTCGCCACCGCGATCCCCGCGTTCGCCGCCGGGGCGGAGGACTGGGACGGACTGAAGTCCGACTACACCCAGCTCCGCAAGTACATGTCGTCGAAGCGGCGGATCGGCCCGGCCGAGCGAACCGCCCTCGCCGGACTCCTGGAACGNCTCGACGTCTTCATCGCCGCCAATCCCGACGACCGNCGCGCCCTCGCGATGGACATCAGCGTGTCGACCTGGCTGGGTCGCACCGAGCGGGTCGAACGCGACTACGAGATGCTCGCGCAGCTCACCGACTCGGATGCCGTCTGGCTGGCCTGGGCGAAGATGCGACTCGCGGAGAATCGGTACGACGAGGCCGGCNCCATGGCTCGAAGCCGCCCCTACGACCTCGCCGAGACNCCCGGGATCGCGATCATCGACGCCCGNTCGAGGATGTCNCGGAACGAGTTCCAGGCGGCCATCGACGCGATCGATGCGATCCCCGAAGCGGGCCTCGCGAAGCCCGGCATNCGANCCGAAGCCAACCGCTACCGGAGCATGAGCCAGCGTTGGCTGGCCCTCTGGGAGGACGAGGTGGCGGCCCGNGCCGCCGAGGACNCGGCCGGTACGGCGCCGGTGATGCAGCTCGTCACCAGCCGCGGCCCGGTCACCGTCATGCTCTTCGAGGAGCAGGCGCCCAACACCGTCGCCAACTTCATCGAACTCTCCGAGCAGGGCTTCTACAACNGCACCCGGTTCCACCGCGTGGAGCCGAACTTCGTGGTCCAGGGCGGCGACCCGAACTCGCGTCCCGGCACCGCTGGAGAACCCGGAACCGGCGGACGCGGGGCCAAGATCCCCGACGAGTCCGGTCGCGACGACAAGCGNCTCCACTTCGCGGGCGCCCTCGCGATGGCGAAGGCGCCGAATCCGACCGTCCCCGGCTCGTCCATCCCCAACACCTCGAGTTCCCAGTTCTACGTGGTGCTCGAACCGACCGAGTCGCTCAACCGGGAATACACGGTCTTCGGCCGGGTGATCGACGGCATGGAGGTCCTCCAGCGGATCCGCCGCGACGACGAACTCACCGCCGTCACCACCATCTCCCGACCCGACCGCGAGTACAAGGCCACCACGATGCTGCCGCCGAGCGTCCCCCCCGCCGGCACCAAGATCGATCTCCCCTAGGCCCGAAGATTCCGGCCTTTTCCAACCCCCACCATTCCGGTGAAAGGTCCCCCATGGCTCGCCTCGTCCGTATCGAAGGAACCGGTCCGATCAAGATCGAACCGCAGGAGAAGCCGGTGTTCGTCTGCGCATGCGGACTGACCGAGAAGTTCCCCTTCTGCGACGGCGCNCACAAGCGATGTCGCGAGGAGGAACCGGATGCGTTGTATCGATACGACGTCGGTACGGGTGGCGTGGTCAGGGTCGAGCCGTCCGAGGACTAGACGGCCGGCTCAGGTGAGCTCGGTCTCGCCCAGCAGACTGAAGCCCTTGCGAAGCAGGATCTGCCCCGCGAACGTGTGGTCGTCCACCGCGATCGCCATCGCGGGCGGCCCGTCACCGGTCCGGTTGATCGGATAGGTGAACGCGATGTTCACTTCCGCGGCCAGCAGGAAGCGAAGCGCCTCCCGCAGCGAGCCGTCGGTGACCAGNTCGAACACCAGGATGTCCAGTTCGGAGAACGTGAAGTCGTTCTGGCGAAGGGCGAACCNCGCTCCGTCGGCGTTGTCGCAGACCAGCCTGACCACCGCGTGGTCGCTGGAGTCGAGGACGCAGGTCGCCCGGACGTGCACGTCCGGCGCCGCCTCCAGCATTTCGAGGAGCTCCAGCATCTTGCCCACGCGATTGTCGAGGAACACGCTGAACTGGCGAACGGAGGGTGGAACGTAACCCCGCTCGGTCTCGGGCATCTGCATNGACATGGGTGTTCCGTTCGAGTCGTGACGGTGCGACGCGACGNATCGCGAAGCAGGAGCCGGTACGGCGGACTCGCGCGAGTATACCGCCTCAGCCGCCGGTCGCCGTCGCCCCGCCCCGGACGAACTCGATGGAATCGACGGCCGGAACGAGGCCGGCGTCGGTCGCCTCGGCGAAGAGCCGCCGAACCGCCTCGAGCCCGCGGGCCCCGGCGTCGACCGTCAATCGATTCACATAGAGCTCGATGAATCGATCCGCGGTCTCGTGATCGATGCCACGGCCGAACCCCATCGCGTACTCGACCGATCGGGTCCGATGCTCGAGGGCGTGGGCGATGCTGCGTTCGAGCAGGCCCGCGATCTCCTCGAGGGTGCCGGCGCCGTGCGTCGTCTCGAGATCACGCCGGACCACGTTGAGACCGAGCGGAAGCGGGCCGTTCGTTCTTCGCCCCCACCAGGCGCCGAGATCCTCGAGCAGATGGAGCCCGTCGTCCGCGAAGGTGAGCTGACCCTCGTGGATGACCACACCGGCATCGACCTCGCCCGCGAGGACGCGATCGCCGACCTCTTCGAACGGGGTCTCGACCTGTTCATGTTCCACGCCCGCCATCCGCAGGCCGAGGGTCAGGGCCGCCGTGGTCCGACGCCCGGGTGTCGCGATCCGCGGTCGGCTCGCCGCGAATTCGTCCCAGGACAGGTCGGTCGCGGCGACCAGCTTCGGGCCGTAGCCCTCGCCCATCGACGATCCGCAGGCCGTGATCGCGTACCGATCCGCGACCCGGGGGAACTGGCCGCAGCTCAGGGCGGTGATCTCCAGCAGGTCGTCGCCGGCTTCGGCCCGGCGATTGGCCGCTTCGATGTCGATCTCGACCTGTTCGAATTGAAACCGGGGCGAGGCGATCGCCGGCGGCTCGCCGTCGATGCCGAAGAGCGGCCACCACATGAAGGCGTCGTCGGGGTCGGGGCTGTGGCCGAGGCGGAGCACGATGGGTGGGTTGGTCGACATCGGATGGGATGCTAGCACCCCCGCGTCCCTCGCCGCCGGTCTGCGAGCCGTCGGCGGATGGATCGAACGAAACGCCGCCCCGTCGCAGGCGACGGGGCGGCGTTTCGTTGGATCGAAAATCGCGTCGCGGGTGGAGGCTCAGCAGCCCCAGAGCGACAGAAAGATGCCGAGATCGGCGCCATCGGTGGAGCCGTCACCCGACAGGTCGGAACCGGGCGTGCCCCAGGCCGCGAGCAGGATGCCCAGATCTCCGCCGTCGACGCACCCGTCGCAGTTGAAGTCACCGGGCGAGCACGCGGACTCGAGCGTACCGAACAGCATCGTCCCCGAAAGATCGACTTGCGCCTCGATCGTGACGTTGTTGACACCGACTGGAAGGTCCGCCGGATCCAACTCGAAGGAAAACGTCTGCAGCAGGAGGTTGTCCATGAGCAGATCGTTCCCCTTCAACGGAATGACGTCGGCGCCGAAACTGTAGAAGTCGGGGACCACGTTCGAGCCCTCGATGTTCACGAGGTCGCCGGTGACGCTGTAGTTGAAGCTCGAGACGAACGGCGCATCGGGGAAGAACGCCGTGTCGCCCTCGAACGGCGCCGAGACCCCACCCTTGTCGAGCCGGATGATGAAGTCGGAGACGGTGATTTCCAGCGTCTGGCAGCCGAAGATCGGGAGACAGAAGAGGTCGTAGCTCACGTCCCCGGTGCCGAGGTTGAACTCGAGCTCCGGGAGCTCCATCGCCAGAAACGGCGGGATCGCCGGGTCGAAGTTCGCGTTGGCGAAGCCGGTGACCTGCTGGACGGTCGTGTCCACGTCCGAACTGGTGCCGATCGAGGTGTCGATGGTGACCGTGAGGGTGAGGCCCGCGGTCGAACCTTCGATGACCTCGAACTCCGCGGAGCTCTGACCGAAGGCAATCGATCCGAACAACAGCGATGGCGCAGTCACGGCGGCGAGGAGGGCTGATTTCATGCTTGGGACTCCGGTGCGGCGGGCGTTGGGAAGGGAGCGAACACCACCAACCTAGCCGCTCGGCGTGAAAAACCAACGATTCAGCCGCCAAGTTCGACGGAAAACCTCGCTCGGGTGGCGAAGAACCCGCTCGACGGCCCTTTTCAGCGTCACCGNATAAGGATCAGAACCGAGGCTCACCACCCTCGACGAACGGGTTGCCGGCACGCTCCCGCCCCACCGTGGTCTCCCCGCCGTGCCCGGGCAGGACCCGCGTGGCATCATCGAGCGCGAGGATTCGACGCAACGATCCACGCATCGCCTCGGGATCGGAAGTCGGAAAGTCGATCCGGCCGATCGACCCCTCGAACAGGGTGTCACCTGCGATCAGGGTCCCCGTCGGTTCATGCAGGAACCCGCAGGAGCCCGGGCTGTGTCCCGGGAGATGCAGGATCCGCCAGGTCGGTCCGAGCGGACACGGATCCTCCTCGCCGAAGACGCCGTCGGGCGGCGTCGCGGTGGCCGGCGCGCCGAGAAACGCGGAGAGGTTGAGCATCGGGTCGCCGTTCCACGCCGCCTCCGCGGCGTGGCAGCGGATCGGCATCGGACCGAAGCGGGTCAACGCTTCGTCGATACCGGCGATGTGATCGTGGTGGCAGTGCGTGAGCACGATGCCCGCGGGGGTCCGCCCCGAGGCCTCGACCGCCTCGAGCAGGGGCGTCGGACGCTGGCCGCAGTCGACGATCCAGCAACGGTCCGGATCGGTGTCGTCGGCCACCACGAACCCGTTGGTCTGGTAGTCGCCCAGCGGGATGATCGCGAGCACGGGGTTCATCGGAGTCTGGTCGGTCATGCCCACTACAGTACGGGAAGTCGCGAACCGACTCACCCCCTTCACCCGAACCGGAGTCCACCGGAATGATCCGCACTCGAATCGATTCCTCCGAGACCACCGCGGTCGAACTCGACGGCGTCAAGGACGTCGCCATGCGCGTGCTCCTCGGCGCCGCCGACGACATGCCCAACTTCTCGATGCGACACTTCGTCGTCCAGCCCGGCGGCCACACGCCGAAGCACGCCCACGACTACGAACACCAGGTGATCGTGCTCGCGGGCGAGGGNGAAGCCGATCACGGCAACGAGACCGTCGGGTTCCATCCCGGCGACGTCATGTACGTCGAGGCGGATCAGACGCATCAGTTCCGCAACACCGGCGCCGAACCGGTCGAGTTCATCTGCCTCGTCCCCCGGACCCGGGGTGACGGCAACCCGGTGCCCGGCTCGTGAAGGCGTCCAAAGACGCGTCGATGCGGCACGGGCTTCCGTGGTTCGCCGCCGCGGTCTTCGTCGCGGTGCTGCTGGGGACGCTCGCCTTCCTGAAGCCTGACGCCGCGTGGTCCGCACCGGTCCTCGCCGGTGCCGTCGCCGGCGGCCTGGTCTCGCTGCTCGCGATCGGCCTCGCGACGCTCCTCGNAGGCCGCGACACCCCCACCGACGATTCCACTGCGGCGATCCTCGGCCGCATCGAGGAGCATTCGATGCTCTCCGACCAGGCCAAGCGGCTGGTCTACCGGGATCGAGAGCTCGAACTGCTTCGAATGCTCGTCGAGCAGGACATCGCGTCGGGTGACTTCGACGCGGCGTTGCGGATGGTCGACGAGCTCGGCAACCAGTTCGGCCGCCGAGAGGAGGCCGAGACGCTTCGAACCCGCATCGACTCCAGCCGCCGCGAGGAGGTCGAACGACGAATCGGTGAAGGCACGCGGCACATCGCGCGGCTGCTGGCCGCCGGCGACTGGGACGCCGCCGCGGGCGTCCAGCATCGACTCGAACGGCTTTTCCCCGACGCCCCGTCGATCGCGAGCCTGCCCGAGCAGATCCTGGCGGCCCGACTCCGGCATGCGGCCGAAGTCGAGACGCGGATGCGGGAGGCGCACGCGACCGGACGGATCGACGAGGCGATGACGCTTCTTCGCGATCTCGACCGGCACCTCGTCGGACGTGAAAGCACCCGCGTGCTCGACGTCGCCCAGCCGATCGTCGCCGCCCATCGGGAACGATGCGGCGTCCGCTTCCGCGATGCGATCAATGCACGCGAATGGAGGACCGCGGTCGAACTCGGGGAGCGCCTGGTCGAGGACTATCCGAACACCCGGATGGCGGAGGAGGCGACCGAACTTCTCGCCGGACTCCGGAATCGAGCCGGACTGACCCCGGAACGTCCCTGATCCCCCCGGAAGACCACGAAACGGACGTATACTTCGCACCGTGTTCCCACGTCGTCGAGATCAATCCCGGCCATCGCTCGCCACCCGGACCCGTCCGGTGCTGGCCGCGCTCTGGCTCGCGACCGGTCTGCTCGGCTGCGACGCGCTCAACGAGGACATCAACGACTTCACCGAGAAGTTCTCGCCACCGAGCCCCTTCCAGGCGGCGGTGTGGGCATCCGACTTCAACAATCCGGGCCTGCAGCGCAAAGGCGTGATCCTTCTTTCGAACGCGACCTTCGGCGGTGACCGAACCTACGTCGACCTCTACCGGGTCCTCGCGACCGAGAGCACCGATCCGCTGGTCCGAGCCTCGGGCATCCGCGCCCTCGGCCGCTGGGGCGCGCCCGAGGATGCGGTCGTGATCTCGGACCAACTCGGGAACGACTACCTGCAGGTCCGGCTCGAGGCGGCGATCGCCCTCCAGCGGCTCCACGAACCCTCCATCGAGGATCGGATCTGGCGACGGCTCATCGACGAGACCGAGGACGAAGCGATCCGGATCGAACTGGCGATCGCGCTCGGCCAGTATCCGACCGATTCCGCGTTCCAGGCCCTGGCCCTCGCCCTCGAGGATCGAAGCCTCGCCCTCAACCTCGCCGCGGCCGACAGCCTTCGGATCCTGACCGGTCGGGACTTCGGTGTCGACGCCCCCGCGTGGCTGTCGTGGTACGACTCGACCGACTCGGCCTTCGCCGACGTCGAGACGTTCCTCTACCCGACCTTCCAGCGTCCGGTCACGTTCTTCGAGAAACTCGCGTTCTGGTCACCGGTCGAATTCGAGAAGCCGGGCGTGCCCCGCGGACTCGATGAAGGCGGCGGCGAGACGTACGAGGACGACGGGACGAAGGACGGCGTCGAGAAGACCCAGGGCGACCCGACTCGAACCTACGAGAACGTCGGCGAAGGTNCTTGACCGAACNCNACGACNACCACNACGAATCNNNNGACGACNNGACGCCCCGGNGTCGCGNCGNCGGTGANGCCGGACTNTCGCCNGACGATCCGNTGAATCCNATCCTCACCATGCAGGAGGAGGAGGCGGACNNGATCGAGGNGGGCGTNATCCGNTCNGGNCGGCTCGCNGGCCGCTCNATGTGGTCGGCGATCGGNATCCTCGCGATNCCGGTNCTGTTGCAGCAGACCCTGACCGCCCTGGTCGGACTGGTGGACAAGATGCTCGCCGGCGGNCTGCCCGAAGCGATCGTGGTCGCNGCGATGGACGGCGTCGGCATCGGTTCGTTCGTCGGCTGGTTCGTGTCGATCGCCCTCGGCGGNGTCGGCCTCGGTGGCCAGGCGCTCATCGCTCGCGCGATGGGTGCCGGTGACGGGGATCTGGCATCCCGCGGACTCGGCACCACCATCGTCCTCGGCGTGGTGTGGTCGACGCTGGTCGGGGTGGTGATGTGGTTCGCCGTCACGCCGCTCGCGGCGCTCACCGATCTGACGCCCGAGGCGAGTCGTCACGCCGTCGACTACGTCCGGACCATGTCGCTGGGCATGCCGCTCTGCGGCGTGATGATGGTCGGATCGATGTGCCTCTTCGGCGCGGGTGAGACCCTGAAGCCCAGCCTGATCGCCGCCGCGGTGAACGTGGTGAACGTGATCTCCTCCTGGCTGCTCTCCGGNGTCTCGCTCGAAGTCGCGGGCCTCGAGATCCCCAATCCCGGCGGCGTGGATCCGCTCGAATGGGGCGTGACGGGCATCGCCGCCGGCACCGCGACGAGCTGGGCGGTGGGTGGCCTCATCACCCTCGCGGTGCTNTTCCGNGGCGTGAAGGACCTTCGGCTCGAACTCCCGCGACTGCGTCCCGAACGGTCGATCATGATGCGGGTCGTCAAGGTCGGCATCCCGACCTTCTTCGAGGGCATCGCGATGTGGGCGGTCAGTCTCGTCGTGGTCGGATTCATCGGTCGAATCGCGGCCCGNGCCACGGCGTCCGGTGATCTCGCCGACGCGGGCGGACTCGTCGGCGCCCACATCATCACCGTCCAGTGGGAGGCCTTCAGCTTCCTGCCCGGTTTCGCNATGGGCACCGCGGCCGGCGCCCTCGCCGGTCAGTATCTCGGCGCCGGGAATCCCGGCATGGCCCGGCGGGCGTTGATCGCCTGCACGATCATCGGCGTGATCATGATGTCGACGATGGGCGTGGTGTTCATGCTCTTCGGCCGGACCCTGACCTCGGTCATCAGCGACCAGCCGGTCCATCTCGCCGAGGTCCCCCGCCTGCTGTTCATCTGCGGGACGACCCAGGCCTTCTTCGCCCTGACCATGGTCCTCCGTCAGGGGCTTCGCGGGGTGGGCGACACCCGGTGGACGCTGCTGATAACCACCTGCTCCAGCTACGGGATCCGGCTTCCGGCCTGCTGGCTGCTGGGAATCCACTTTGAACTCGGGCTGGCCGGCATCTGGATGGGCCTGATGGGCGAAATCGTCATCCGAGGGATGTTCTTCCTCGCCCGCTTCCTCCACGGTGGCTGGACCAGAATCAAGGTCTGAAACGCCGATTCGAGCCGTCGCACACCGACGGCGAAGATCCTCGCTAGCATCGATCGAAGTCGGACCGGCCCCCCACCGCCGCGTCATCCGCAGGAATCCGCCGATGATCACTCCCGAACCCGCCCGATCCAAGACGCCATCCATCGATCCGAAGGCCGACCCGCTTGATCCGGGATTCCAGGACGCGCTGGTCGCCGGCGAGGCCCGGCTGTCGGCCGAGCAGGCGCTGGACGCCTGGCACCGCATGCCGATCGCCGATCTCGGCCGACTCGCGGACCGACGATGCCGGACGATCCACGGCGACTCGATCCGGACCTACGTGATCGACCGGAACATCAACTACACGAACGTCTGCACCGCGAAGTGCACCTTCTGTGCCTTNCGGCGCGATCAGGGCGACGACGACGCCTACACCCTCGAGTACGAGGAACTGCTGCAGAAGATCCGGGAGGTCGTCGCGATCGGCGGCACCCAGATCCTGATGCAGGGCGGGATGAATCCCGAACTCCCCCTCGAGTGGTACGTCGAACTGCTCCGCCGCATCAAGGCGGAGTTCCCCGATCTCCACGTCCACGCGTTCAGCCCACCCGAGTTCATCGAGTTCGTGAACTTCTTCGATCCCGCCGGCGACACGCTCGCGGACAAGCTCCGAACCGTGCTGGCGCCGCTGGTGGCGGCGGGCCTCGACTCGATCCCCGGTGGCGGCGGCGAGATCTTCGCGGACGCCGTCCGTCGAAAGATCGGTCTCGGCAAGTGCACCGCCGAAGCGTGGCTGACCGTGATGCGGGTCGCCCACGAGTTCGGACTGAACACCTCCGCCACGATGATGTTCGGACACATCGAAGGCGTCGGGGACCGCATCCACCACATGGAACTCGTCCGCCGTTGGCAGGACGACGCGATCCGCGACTTCGCCGCGGACGGTGGCGGGCGATACCACGCCTTCATCTCCTGGCCCTTCCAGCCGGACAACACGCCGCTTGGCCGCCTCAAGGCCTGGGGGGACGTCGAGGGCGACGATCCCGATGCGCCGTTCCCGGGCGACGTCGTCGGCCTGCTCGACGGTTCCGGCGACAAGGAACTCCACCCGGAATTCGGACGACGACTNCGGCTCGCGGGCGCGACGACCTANCTTCGCACGCAGGCGCTGAGCCGCCTCTACCTCGACAACATCTGGTCGATCGGATCGAGCTGGGTGACCATGGGCCCGCACATCGGGCAGGTCGGTCTCCGCTTCGGTGCGAACGACATGGGCTCGGTGATGATGGAGGAGAACGTGGTGTCCTCCGCCGGCACCGCCCACTGCCTCAACGAACCGATGATCTGCCGCCTGATTCGAGACGCGGGCTTCGTACCCGCCCAGCGGGACAATCACTACCGGGTGCTCGAATCCCACTTCGCACCGAACGGTCCGGACCTCGACGTCGAGGACTGGTCGAAGTATCGGGCGACCTCGCTGCACAAGCAGACGGAAGCGAGCGAGGACGGCGCCGGCTGCGGCTCCCACTTCGGCACGACCACCGGAGACGCCTCCGCGATCGTCGACCTCACCGTCAAGGGTGACTGACGAGGGTGACGGAGCGGGCAGGACGCTCCGGCACCGGCCCGCTCAGGCACCACCGTCGGCCGGATCCTCGGGTGGTGCTTCACCGGCGGAGCCCGCCGGTGGCGACGTGCCGGCCAGCCAACGGTCGACCAATGCGGCCGGGATCGGATCCTCCACCACCAGCCCCAGGAAGGCGAGCCGCTCGTTCAGCCTGTCGCGGAACGCCGCGGCATCGACCTTGACGATGCTGCTGTCCGGACCGGAGATCGTGATCATCGTGACTCGATCGGACTGGTCGGCGTCCGGCCGGATTCCGATCACGCACTTCGACGGGCCACCGCGGGGCGCCCCGGGAATCGCGGTCAACCAGAGATCGCCGGCGTACCAGGTGATCCATCCGGCTCCGGGCGTGGTGATGGCCGTGAAAGGCTCGGGGATCAGGTCTCCAAGACCATCCGCACGAAGCCGCTCGGGCAGTTTCACGTCCAGCGTCGCCGTCGCCGTCGCGGATGAGATCTCGGGGAGAAGATCCTGCACGATCTTCAGAACACCGTCCGCGACCACCCACGACGCACCATCCATCGAGGTCGCCGTCGCCGTCGCCGTCGTCGTCGCGGGCGTCGTCGCGGGCGTCGGACCGTTCACCCTCGGGCCGATGCCCGGGGGGATCCTCGCGTTCGTCGAAACGACGGCGTTCAACGCGACCAGACCGATGAACGCGAGAATCGCGAGGATCGGTACGGTGAGAACCGCGAGCGTCGCCCGCCCGCCTCCGACTCGCTGGCCCGCGGCGATGAGCAGAATGGTCGAGACGATCGCCCAGATACCGCTTACCTGGCTCCCGCAATAGGGGCCGAGGCACGGAATCGCGACGATGAGCACGGGTCCGGAGCCGAAGCAGGCGAGGGACACCGTCCGCCCGAGCCCATCCTGGACGGGNCCGGTGAGCCGAAGGATGAGGTGACCGATCAANGCGATGAGCAGTACGCCGAACACGCTCGNGGCGAGCGCCAGACCGCCGAAGACGGAGATGANGCNTGCGGCCATGCCGAACCCCGGCNCGCCGATCNNCGNTCNGACCTCCGGTCCAGAGCGGAACGGCCATGATGACGAAGAGGATCGGCAGGAATCCGACCACCAGCGACAGGACGTTGATCAGCAGCAGGAAGACGAGTCCGGCACCCGGACCGGAATTCCGGGGAATCCCCCGGGCCAGATCACCGGGGCGGACCATCGCCCAGCCCGCGGTGTAGATCGTCCGCTTGAAGAGGCCACGGGTGTTGTCGAACCACGGCGCCACCGTCGACTCGATCGCATCGTCGCCCTCGAGCGGCCGGATGATGCACTCGTCCTGCTCGATCGAGGCCTTGCAACCGACACACTCGAACGACGCCGGATCGAGCAGGCCCTCGTCGGTATCGCCGTAGTAGGCCTGGTCGCAGTGCGGACAACAGAAGCGGACCTCGCCGATCTTGAACTCGAAGTCTCCCGGACGGAACGCGTCCCCGCATTCGGGACAGGCGCCGGGCGACAGGTTCCAGAGCGGGTAGTCGCATTTCTTGCAACGCATGGGGCACCTCCATCAGCGGGCGGATCTGTCTGCGCGACCTGCCCACGGCAGACCCGGACCATGACCCCGAGCGGAAGGCGAGCCACCGTCGCCGGGCTCAGTCCTCGGGACACCCCTCGGCGATGCGTCGTCGGAACTCCGCCACCAGTCGCCGGGTGACTTCACCCATGCGGCCGGTTCCGATCACCGAATCATCGATCCGCGAGACGCCGATCACCTCGGCCGCGGTCCCGGTCAGGAACACTTCATCGGCCTCCAGCAGCGTCTCGATTCCGAAGACGTCTTCTTCGACCTCGAAGCCGCAGGCCGGTGCGATCTCCCGCATCACGAACCGACGCGTGACCCCGTGAAGGATCCCGGTGCTGGTCGACGGCGTGAAGATGCGATCACCCTTCACCGCGAAGATGTTGTCGCCGGTGCACTCCGCGACCTGCCCATCGGTGTTCAGCATGATCGCCTCGAGCACGCCCGCCTCGATCGCCTCGACCTTCGCGAGGATGTTGTTGAGGTAGTTCAGGCTCTTGATCCGAGGGTCGAGGCACTCGATCGGGATGCGGGGGCGCTTGGCGACGACCACCTTCATCCCCTCCTCGTAGAGTTCCTCGGGATAGAGCTGGATCCGGTCGGCGATGATGAACGTGCCCGGTGACGGGCAGCGGAAGGGATGCAGTCCCAGCGTGCCGACGCCGCGGGTGAAGACCAGCCGGATGTACCCGTCCTGGATGCCGTTGGCGTCCACGGTCGCGCGGATCGCGTCCTCGATCTCCTCGAGGTCGTAGGCGGGTTTCAGGTGGATGAGGGCGGCGGACTCGAACATCCGCGCAAGGTGCGTCTTCAACTTGAGGATCCTGCCGCCGTAGGCGCGGATCCCCTCGAAGCAGCCGTCGCCGTAGAGCAGGCCGTGATCGAAGACCGAGATCATCGCCTCGTCCTTCGGAACCAGTTTTCCGTCGTGCCAGATGTAAGACATGGGCGGACATTCTACCGATTACGACCCGTTCGCGGGCCCGTTGATCGCCCTCGGGGCGGGTTTCAGGAACCGCACCGCCCCCAGTAGGACAACAGGAGGCCGAGATCCCCGGGGCCGACCAGACCGTCCTCGTCGAGATCCGAACGGCACCCGTCGCCCCCCCAGTCGAGCAGGATCAGTCCGAGATCGACGCCGTCGACCCGGGCGTCCCGATCGAGGTCGCCGGTGCACGGGACACCGGGTGTCCGGATCGCACCCGAGCCGAGTCCCCGCGCCACCACGTCGATCAGCGGACGAACCGGCTTCCGCCGGGGATCCGCGATCGAAGGCGGAACGTCGGTCTGCCCGGCGGAGTTCATTCCCCAGCAGGCGACGCTTCCGTCCTCGTGAAGGAGCACGGTGTGCGCCTGGCCGGCGGCCACCGCGACCGCCGGACGCGTTGGTGTCCCGGTGCCGGATGGAATGGAGATCTGTCCGAACGTGTCGTCGCCCCAGCAGCGGACCGAGCCGTCTTCGAGGACGACGACCGAGTGCGAGAAACCGGTGGCGATGGCGATGACCCGATGGCCGCGATCGCCGATCCCCTTCGGGACGTCGCACTGACCGTGGAAGTCGTCGCCCCAGCAGCGGATCGATCCATCGTCCATCAGGCCGATGGTGTGGGTGTTGCCGACGCTCAGTCGCTGAACACCGGTCTCGGGGATCACCGAGGCGGGATCGCAGTCCGCGGCCGCCGGATTGCCCCAGCAGACGACCGACCCGTCCATCATCAACGCCGTGGTGCTGTAGACCGCGGCATGAACCGATCGCACGGGATGTCCGGGGGAACCCAACCACGGCGGGACGGAGCACTCGCCGTACTCGTTCTCGCCCCAGCATCGCACCGAGCCGTCCGCAAGCACCGCCGCGGTGTGACCTTCACCCGCCGACACCTGGACCGCCGGGATCCGGGACGGCCCTGAACCGACGTCCGACGGGACGTTCGATTCGCCGAAGAAGTTGCCTCCCCAGCAGACGACGTCGCCGCCGTCGAGGACCGCCGCGGCGTGCAGGATCCCCATCGACAACTGGACGATGGTGCCGCGAACACAGGGATCGGATGCGTAGTACGGCGTGCCCCAGAACACGAAGTCCGTTCCGGGCGCGTCGTCGCCGGCATCGCCCGCGGTCACCGCCTCCGCGACCGGCACGACGCCGGCGAACAGGACGAGCCAGATCATCGCCATGCCTCGAAGGCGTTCGCGAAGGGTGGATCGTTCGATCGATGTCGGTGGCGTCGACATGTCTCCAGTCTACGTCCGGGGTCACGCCGGTCGAAGAAACCACGCGTCCGAAGACGAAAAGCCCCCGCAGACCCCTCGGACGGGTGCCATGCGGAGGATTCAGGCGTGGATCTTGCGTCGTCGAGCGGGCGGAATGCCGAGCTGTTCGCGGTACTTGACCACGGTCCGCCGGGCGATCTCGACGCCTCGTTCCGCCAGTGCGTCGGCGAGTTTCTGATCGCTCAACGGCTTCGCCTTGTCCTCGGCGTCGACGATCTCGCGAAGCATCTCCTTGATCGCCTCCCAGCTGCGATCGTCACCCGCGTCCGATTCCCGGCCGCCGGAGAAGAAGCGACGAAGCGGGAACATCCCCCGCGGCGTCTGCATCCACTTCTCGCTGACCGCGCGACTCACCGTCGCGACGTGCACCCCGAGCTGGTCCGCCACCTCGGTCATCGGCAGCGGCTTCAGGAACTGCGGGCCGTGATCGAAGAAGTCCCGCTGCCTCGAGAGGACCACCCGCACCACGCGGAGCAGCGTGTTCGTCCGCTGGTTGACCGCGTCGATGAGCCAGGTCGCGTCGCGAATCGCGTCGTCGATGAAGCCGCGGTCCTTCTTCTCGAGTTTCCGGTCGCCCTTCATCCCCTCGACCTGGGGATTGATCCGCAGCGGCGGCACCACGCCGTCGGCGAGCGCCGCGACGTAGGTGTCGGATTCGGGCTCGTACTCGACGAGGACGTCCGGCACGACGATGCCCGCGTCGGGGTTGACCAGCTCCCGCCCCGGCCAGAGCGTCAGTCGTCGCATCAGTTCCTTCGCGGTCTGCACGCGTTCGAGCGGCATCTCCGCATCCTTGGCGATCTTCGGCAGCCGGTTCTCCACCAGATCCTCGAAGTGCTCGCCCACCAGGACCGCCGCGTCGGTCCACGCGCCGTCCTCGTCGCCTTCCTGCTCGACGATCGCATCGATCTGGAGAAGCAACGACTCCTGCTTCGACCTCGCCATCAGACCCGGTGGATCGAGGATCCGCTGCATCCGGTCGAGCGTGCGGTCGAGCAGTTCGACCGACCAGTCCTCGATGCCGAGCTCGGTCCCCTGTTCGAGGATCGTGTCGAGATCGGTCTCCAGAAGTCCGTCGTCGTCGACGTACTCGATGAGTCGTCGGCCCGCGGCCGCGACGTTCTCGACCGCATCCACGAACCGCCACTGCGCCTCGAGCTGTGCGGCGAGTCCGAGCCCGCGTCCCGCGGTGTTCGCCATCGCGTCCATCTTGCGATCGCGATCGCCGGTGGTGGCGGCCCGTCGCGCACCGTAGTCGTCGCCGTCCCAGACCTCCCGGTATCGGTTCTCGAGATCCGCGAGGCGCCCGAAGTCCTCGCCCGCCTCGCCGGCGATGAACTCGCGTTCCGTCTCCGCGACGTCGCCGCCGGGTTCGCGATCGGCGGCGGCGCCGTCACCCGGCTCGACGAGTTCGAGCGCGACGTTCTTCTCGAGTTCCTGTTCGATGCGCTCCTGCAGCGCCGCAAGCGGCAACTGGAGGATCTCCATCGACTGGATCATCCTCGGGGCCAGCTTCATCTGCTGACCGAGCTTCATCTGTTGACGCGTGTCGAATCGCATCGTGGTCATGGCGAGGTCGTTCCGGAACGAAGACGCGCTCCCTCGGCGTCGTGCCTGCTGGCGCCGCGGGGCGTCGATCCGTCGACACCCGACCATCGCGGGCCGTTCCGGTTGAACCATCCGTCAACATGGTATCGCCGGCGGGGAGAACGATCTCCGGAGGAGAATCCCCGTCGGCGGGCTCCATTTCAGGATCCGAATGACGAATTCCGTTTCCGGGGCGTGATCAGTCGATCGGACGTCGCTCGGTGATCGCATCGGCCAGCACCGCCCGGCTGGCGTATTCGATCTGGGAGCCGGACGGCAGCCCTCGGGCGAGCCGGGTGGTCGAAATGCCGAGTCGCCGGGCCTCCTCGGCGACGTGGAGGGAGGTGGTGTCCCCTTCCATGTCGGGGTTGAGCCCGAGAACGACCTCCCGGACCGGGACGCTCCGGGCGTTCCGCTCGGGTTCGCGGAGCCGGGCGATCAGGTCGTCGACGGTCAGGCCGTCCGGCCCGACGCCGTCGAGCGGATCGAGCCGTCCGAGCAGCACGTGGTACACACCCGCATGCATGCCGGTCTGCTCCAGGCTGATCAGATCGCGCGGTTGCTCCACGACCAGCACCACCGACGCGTCGCGCTTCGGATCGCTGCAGATCGGACACGGATCGACGTCCGCGAGATTCCAGCAGACGGAGCAGTGCCGCACGGACTCCTTCACCCGGGCGATCGAACGGGCGAGGCCCAGCGCCTCGTCGCTCGAACTCTTCAGCACGAAGAACGCGAGTCGCTCGGCGCTCCGCCGACCGATGCCGGGAAGCCGCGCGAATTCATCGATCAGGTTCGAAACGCTCTCGGGGTATGCGGTCATGGGCGTCGACCTCCTCGCGAGCCGGGTGTCACATCAGTCCCGGCAGACCGCCGGGAGGAAGCGGGATGTTCATTTCGGAGGCCGCCGCCTTGAGATGATCCGCGATCATCTCCTGGGCCCGTTCGAGCGCCGCGTTCACGGCGCTGGCGATGAGGTCCTCGGCCATGCCCCGATCCGAGTC
>NYVS01000068.1 GCA_002684755.1 Phycisphaerae bacterium | reverse complement strand
TGTAGCGGGGGTCGGTTGACATGGTTCTAGAGTCTCATGCCCGTATCGAAAATGATGATGCGGTGGAACCCGAAGGGGTCTTGACCCGCGCATCGCGAAATCGTCTCCGACGCGGTCACACGACTCGGCCGACGGCCGTTGATCATCCTTGGTGGATCAACTTCGATCAAGACTTTGATGAAGAATCGCGAGACCGGACCAGCGACGTGGACCCGATCGTCGGTCGAGATGGTTCGCATACGGACCGATATCCCCAAGCCGGCGTGACACCGCCGCAGCCCCTCCCTTCGGCACGTCGAGTCCGGAGCGAGTCAATTCCATGCGAACTGGATGGCCTTTCGATCGGCACCCGTTCCTTTTTCGGGTGCCGGAAGCGACGGCCGGTTTCGCCAGACTGCCCGGGCAGACCAGTTTCAATCGATCTGCTTCCGGCGTTTTGAATCCGAACACGCCTGAAACGAGTGCGGATCAGGGACATTCGCCCCAGAACGCGAGGAGCAGGCCGAGGTCGGCGCCGTTCACGTCGCCGTCGCCGCTCAGATCGGCCGCCGGGTCGTTCGTACCCCACGCCGCCAGGAGCAGACCCAGGTCGCCACCATCGACGCGGCCGTCGCCGTTCAGGTCACCGGGGCAGGGTTCGGGCTTTCCGCCCGGAAGAACCACGACCCACGCATCCTGGAAGAAGAAGAGTCCTTCGTATCCCCAGCCGCAGATCACGGTGCCGTCGTCGCTGATCGACTGGGCGGCGGCAAGCGTGAATCCGGCTGGTATCCCGGCGCCCAGGCCGTTGAGATGTTCCTTGAGATCGACAAGACCGGTTTCCGGCGTCCAGTAGGTGGCGCGGAAGGCCTGCCCGCCGCCGAAACCCTCTCGCTGAAAACCGACGATCGCGCGTCCATCCTCGGTGACGTCGAGCGCACCGCCGACGTAAGGGAACTGCTCCGGAGGCAGCAGGCCGATGTTCACGACGCCGTCGTCCGCGAGGTACATGAATGCGCCGGACGTGTCGTCGGACGTCCCGTCCGCGCTTCCCACGAGGATCGAGCCGTCACCGTTCGAGCCGTTCACTTCCCCGTATCCCGCCGAATTCCCGAGGGTCGACTCGAGGACCAGCGTCTCCTCCCATTCACCGGTCCTCGCATTCTCGAACCACGCGGCCGCGCGACGACCGCCGTTCGAGGCCTGGTCCCAGCCGCCGATGACGGTCCCGTCACCGGAGATCGTGTCCGCCCGAGTGGCGCTCGGCCCGATGCGCGGGAGCTTGAACATCCCGTCATCCGGCGACCAGAGAAAGGCGCTCGCGGCGCAACCGTCCCAACCGAGCCCGACGCAGCGTTGGCCGTCGGAGCTGATGTCGTAGGCGCTCGAAAGACTCGAGTCGCAGCCGCTCGGTCCGAGGCCGCCGAATTCGGTCCACCATCCCCCCGCGACGTATCTCGCGGCGGTGTCGCCACTCGGAAACGACCGGTCACCGGTGATGAAGGATCCGTCCGCATCCGCCGCGATCGCCGCGACGCCACCGATCTCCTGGAGTCCGTCGAGGGTCCAGACGAAGCCACCCGAGTTGTTCTCGCCGACCACGACGCTGCCGTCGTCGGAGACGCCGTTCGCGAGGCCCTCCGAGATACGTTCGAAGTAGATGTTGTCATCACCGGCGATCGCCACGGCGACGGGAAGGGCTAGCAGGGGAAGACAGGCTGACTTGATGGTGTTGTTCGTCATGACCCAAAGATAGAGCATTTTGTCGTTTTTCCCGCGCGAAAAACCAGCCACGACGAGAGATGCGGCTTTCAACGAAGATCAAACCCGAGAATGACGACGACGGGCCTGTTAATCAGCCTTCGAAGGTGCGTCAGCCGGTTCATCCGCCGCGGGCGGCGTCGCCGAACCGATGATCTCGAGGCCGTCCCGCACCGCCAGAGCCGCCACCAGCCCCACCGGAGTCACCTGAGTGTCGGCGCAATAGATCCGCTTCAGATTCGGAAGCGTTGCGAGCCGCGACAGACCGGCATCGGAGAGACGGGTCCCGTAGAGGTTCAGGACCTCGAGCCCTTCGAGTCGGAGCAACGCGTCGACCGCACCGTCGCCGACGTCGGTCTGCGCCAACCGAAGGGAGTTCAACCGATCGAAGCCGGCGAGCCCTTCGAGCCCCGCGTCGGTGACCGCGCTTCGGTTGAAGCTCGCCTGGACCAGCACCGCCTCGAGCCCCTTCAGGAGTTCGAAGTCCGCATCCGCGAACGGCGGCGACACGAGACTCGCGTTCACCTCCCAGTCGTCCGAGTTCTGCGCGATCCGCATCGCAAGGACCCCACGCTGTCTCAGCTTGTCGGCGGCGGCCGTGATCGCCGCCGGAATCTCGGCCACGTCCTCGTCATCCGGAGCGGCCGCCGGCGGCGCGGCCTCCGGATCCACGGCGACCTTCCCCTCGCCCCCGACGTCCTCGGCACCCGCACCACCCGTTTCGATCCAGGTCCGGATCGTCGCGATCTGCGCGGCGGTCAGGCGTGCGCCCTCGGGCGGCATCGAATCCGGATCGTCGGCCGGGAGCGTCACCCGCTCGAGCAGGAGACTGTGATCGGGATCACCCCAGAGCACGGTCCACCACTCGGGATCACCCGCGAAGATCGCCGCCTCGCTGTCGAGCCGGAGATCGCCCTTGACCTTGTCCGGTCCGTGGCATTCGACGCACCGCGCCTCGAGAATGGGAAGCACGTCGCGACGAAAATCGATCTTCGAGGNATCGACCGTCGGCGAGGGCGCCGAGGCGTCGGTCGTGGCGGAGTCGCCGTTCGACGCGAAGATCACCTTGGTGAGATACCCCTTGCCGTAGACCATCTCGCCGCCGAAGTGCGACCCGACCGCCAGCACCACCGCACAGATGAGCAGCCCCCAGCGATATCCGTTGAACGCGGTGATTCGAACGCCGCTTCGGCCGACGAGCCCGGCGAGAAAGACGATCGAGAGTCCACCCGCCGCGATGATGCCGAGCCATCGGTGGAGGAAGAGCGTGGTGCCATCGGTGGCGCCTTCGTAGTCCGCGTTCAACCATCCGAAGACCGCGGCGATGATCGCCGTCCCCGCCGCGATCCCGGTCGCGGTGAATGCGAAGGGCGATGCGTCACGTCGACGACGGATGATGTTCACGAGTTCCACCACCGCCGCGGTGATCGCGAGACCGATCGGGAAGTGGACGATCAGCGGATGAAGTCGGCCGAGCAGCCGCATCCACCGGTTGTCGTCACCACCGCCTGCGGCGGCGATGCCGCCGAGCACGGGGTCGAGAATCTCTGGAAGGACGATGGAGGAGAGATCGATCACGCGAGGAGCTCCGGGGTGAGACCCGAGGATACCTTGCAGCGGCCGCCGATCGAGCGCGGACCCCCGAATCGACGCGAGGCGGCGGATCCGTCCGGGTTCCCGAGGCCGTGGTTCACGTCGGAACCACTGGCGTCGTCGCGCCGGGACGGTTAGCCTCGCGCCGAGACGATCCCGGACCCGGCAGGAGATCCCGCACATGAAATACATCGTCCGAAGCGTGGACGGCCGGGAGTACGGCCCGTTCGGCAGCGATGAACTGCGTGAACTCGCCGATCAGCGCCGGCTCGGTCCCGGCGATTTCGTCCGCCGCGAGACGGGGCGGACCTGGAGTCCGTTCGAGCGGATCCCCGGCCTCGGCGACCGCCCTCCGACCCCACGGACCGATGCACCGTCCCCCGGAACCGGCGTCCCCGGCGGCGTCGCGGACGTTCCCGAAGCGGAAATCACCGAGTTCGAGTCGAGCTCGACGCCTCTTGATCAGGAGGCCGGCGTCGAGCCGGACGACTCCGTCTCGACGGTGTTCGAACGAACGTCGGGCTCGGGACACGAACTCGATCTCGCGCGGGCCTCGGCCAACGTGGATGCGCTGGTCGAGAACGGCGTGCTGGTCGATCGCCTGCCCGGCGAGTCCGACGTGTTCACGCTGAACCAGTCGTTTCTCGACATGACCCGGAACTCGCTTCTCGCCGCGGTGCTCGGGCGACGCGGCGTGCTCGTCTGCACCAATCGCCGGATCGCGGCGGTCCTGCCCGACCTCATGACCCAGTCCGCTCGGATCGCCTATCCCGAGCGGGTCCGATCCATCGGCATCGAACGCCGCACGAGTCCGCTTCGGCTCGTCTTCGGCGCGATCCTGCTCTTGAACGCGGTCTTCACGGTCGTGGGCGCGGGGCTTCTCGGCACCGTGACGACGGCCCTCGACGCCGCCGCCGGCACCTCGATCGCCGCGGCGTCGACCGGTGCGAGCATCGTCGTCGCCGCGATCTTCGGCCTGGCCGGGGTCCTGCTGCTGCTGACCTCGACCAGCCGGGCGCTGGTCGTCGATGGAGGGGAGTCGATCGCGTTCCCGTGCGGACGCGTCACCGCCTGGCACCTCGGCAGGCTCGACGAAGCACGGAATGCCGCGGTCGCGGACCTCGACTCCCGCCGAATCGTCGACGTCCCCGGGTCGGACGCCTGAGCCCCCGACGCTCGGGATTCAAAGCTCGAATTCGTCGCCGACGCCGAAGTGGTCCTCGTCCGGGGTTTCGATCCGGTCCTGTCCGGTGATCCGGGCGTCGACCAGTCGCCATCCGTCCGGCCCGTCGACGACGTCCCACTCCGCCACGTATTCGTTGACGCGTCGATGACTGTGGCCCCAGTGGCTCACCACGCCCTCGACCTGCCAGCGACAGTCGACCTCGAACGCCGATCGTCCGACTCCGTCCGCTCCATCCTCCCGTCGGATCTCCCCGACGACGATGTCGATCGGTCGGACTTCGGAGACGCGTGCCACCGCACCGCCCTCCTCCTGCATCACGAGTCCCTGGAAGATGGTTCGGTACAGCTTCTGCAGGAAGGGGCCTTCGACGCTTCGATCGAGCGCATCGTAGATGTCCCCCTCCTCGACGTAGTCGAAGGCTCGATACACGTTCGCGTGCAGCGGCCGGAAGATCGCCTCCGCCTCCACGGCATCGGGCGCCCGGGGGCCGCCACCGATCTCGATTGTTCCGACGTCGGTGAGCAGGACCGCGACGCCACCGATCAGGAACAGACCTTCGACGACCATCGACACCGCGAACGGCCTCGGCGAACCGGAGGTGCGCGACATCGAGACGCCCACCAGAACCACCACCCCACCGATCACGAAGAGCGCGATCGCCAGGGCCGGAACCGCGGTGGGCGGATCGACCGGCGACGCCGGAACCTCGAGCAGACGCGCGTCGATCGACTCGCCCATCGCCTCCCAGGTGACGCCCGGGCGATCACCGCTGAAGAGGAGCGGCTGCCGCACGCCCTCGGCATCGAGTTCGGCGGCGATGTCGAGCGGCGGCGGATCGACCGCATCCGTCAGGATGTCCGGCGGGAACGTCGTCCAGGAGAGTTCGACCGTCGATGGCTTTCCGTCGGTCGCGTACACCAGTTCGAATCGGATCTTGCGCAGACCACGTTCACCGGAGATCGGGAACAAGGGCAGCAACGCGAGATCGGGGTCGTTGATCTGGAGACCCTCCACCGACGGCTCGATCACCCGCCCGTCGACCCGGAGCGGGTGACGGCTGGCGAAGAACTCCAGCAGGAGCGGTTCGACCGCCGGCCATTCGATGGTCGAGATCCGGGCCGGATCCTCCCTCGGGAAGTCGACGATGTGATCGAGGAACACGAGGTTCATCTCGAGCCTGACCACCACCGCGGAGTCGTCGATCGAGATCCGGACGTCCACGTGCGGCCCGTCCTGGGGATGGACCTCCGCCGGCGCGACCGTGGTGACCAGCAGGAGGACGAGGAACGAAAACGCGATGGGGAGCGGACGCCAGCGGCGATCGACGTGCGTGGTCATGCCCCGAGTCTACGCATCCGGGGTGCGGTACGCGGCATGCAACCCCCATGGAGGCCGGCGGTTGAACCCTGCCCCGTGGCCGCCGATCCCCCGTGGATGCGTCGTCGGGATCCGACCCGGGCCGCGGCCCGGCCCTATGCTCCACCCTTCAGACCCGTCGAACGGTCCTCTTCACGACCCGGAGTCAACACACCGTGAACCCGATTCAATTCCGCCGCCTTTCGCTCACCCCGTTCCTGCTCACCCTCGGCCTCGCCGGTGCCGCCACCGCGATCGTGACCGAAGAAGGTGACCGGATCCGCGAGGCGATGATCGAGGTCCCCGTCGAGGAACGGGTCTTCAACGACCACATCACGATCCTGTCCAGCCCCTGGATGGGCGGCCGACTCCCCGGAACGCCCGGGATGGAGTACGCCCGTGACTACGTCATCTACTGGTACCAGCAGGCCGGCCTCGAACCCGGCATGGTCGACGCCGAGACCGGCGAGCGGAGCTGGAAGCAGGCGTTCGAACTGGGATCCAAGACGGAGTTCAAGGACCAGTCGCTCGTGGTGGACGGAAGCAACGGCGAAGTCGTGTTCGAACTCGGTGAGGACTTCGAGTTCACCGGACTCGGTTCCGCGGGCGAGGTCGACGGCGAGATGGTCTTCGTGGGCTACTCGATCGACGACGGCAATGACGATTACCAGTCCTTCGAGGACGACACCGACCTCACCGGCAAGATCGCGGTGATGATGCGTTTCGAACCGATGGACGAGGAGGGCAACAGCCTCTGGAACGAACGGCGATGGTCCCGCAAGTCGACGTTCGCCAGCAAGTTCGGTGCGGTCGCGAAGCGGAACCCCGCGGGCGTGATCCTCATCAACCCCCCCGGCGCGGACGACCCCCGTTCCAGCGAGCTGATGCGAGGCACTTCGAAGGTCATCGACGACGTCCCGGTCTTCATGATGACGCCGGAGGCCGGCGAGTCGCTCGCCGCCGCCTGCGATCCGAAGGGCCGGTCCCTGCTCGAACTCCGCAAGCTCGCGGACCAGGGCACCACCGTGGTCGAATTCGAAGGCTCGGTCGCCGCCGCCGGCGCGATGGAACGAACCCCGAGCTTCGCCGAGAACGTCCTCGGCGTGCTCCCGGGCCGAGGCGAACTGAAGGACGAGTACATCGTGATCGGCGGTCACCTCGACCACCTCGGCATGGGTGAATTCGGTTCCCGACGGGGCTCCGGAAATCTCCACCCCGGCGCCGACGACAACGCCTCCGGCGCCGCGGCGCTGATGATGCTCGGCGAGAGCCTGCGACGCTCCTACGACGAACTTCCCGAGGACATGCCCCTCCGATCGATCATGTTCGCGGCCTTCGACGCCGAGGAGAGCGGCCTCAACGGTTCCCGACACTACGTCGACAACCCCCCGCACGAGATCGACGACGTCGCCCTGATGATCAACTTCGACATGATCGGTCGGGTCAACGAGCAGGGTCTGAGCGTCACCGGCGTCGACACCGGCGAAGGCATGCGGGAATGGGCCCAGCCGTTCTTCGACGACTGCGGTCTGGAGATCGTCCTCAAGGAGGGGATGCGTGGCGGCGGCAGCGACCACGCGAGCTTCTACCGCAAGGGCATCCCGATCCTCTTCGCGATCTGCGCGGACTTCCATGACGACTATCACACGCCCGACGACACCCCGGACCAGATCTACCGGACCGCGGGCGTCAAGACCGTCAAGCTCTTCCACGAACTCGCCCTCGACGCCGCGAAGCGTCCGGAGAAGTTCGCATTCGGAACCGGTGAATCCGATTCCGGCGACGCCCGGGCCCCCGGCCCCGCCCGACCCCGCGCCCTTCGCGTGCGGCTGGGCATCCGTTCCCGACAGCTGGCCGACGACGCCGGCCTCGAGGTCGTGAACGTCACCGCCGACTCCACCGCCGACAAGGGCGGGATCGAGCCCGGCGACATCATCAAGAAGTGGGACAAGAACCCC
>NYVS01000067.1 GCA_002684755.1 Phycisphaerae bacterium | reverse complement strand
CGGAAGTGATGGTTTTCGGACGGCTCAGCGGGCCGGGGCGGCCTTCTTGAGGCCGCGGCGGGCGGCAGGCGGTGCCTCTCGGAGCAGGCTGTCGATGGTGTCGCCGCTCCGGCGGCCCTCGTCGATCGTGCGGGCCAGCACTCGGTCGCGTTCCCAGCACCACCGCTCGAAGAACTGTTCGAGTTCGTGGCGGTTGAACCGGGAGAGCGGATCGTCGAGCCCGGTCTGTGCGATCGCCCAGTCGATGAGCGAGCCGCCGCTCCGGTTGAAGCGGTAGAGGCCGTAGATGAACTTCAAACGGCCGGCGACGGGAATGAACGGATCGGTGGCTCGATCCGGGACCGCGATCATCGCGTCCTCGGGCCGGTTCTTCGCGATGGCGCCGAGCCAGCCACCCTCGTGGTCGGCTTCTCGATCCGCGAGCGTCTCCCCGGAGGCGGCCATTTCGGCCAGCGGCTTCTCGATCGTCTCGAGCCCGGCGACGCTCGCAAGCACCGTCTTCGTCCCCTCGCTCGGGAACTTGATCCAGACCCGGCGATCGGGCCGCCCGTCCCTGGTGATGAGCTCGACCTTCATCACCTCACCCAGTCCCCATTCGGGACGACCGGGATGACGTACTTGATCACCTTGCTTGTGCTTCAACGTGGTGTGCTCCTGCGGCTCGCCCGCATCCGTCGCCGCCGGCATGGTGCGGTCGAGTGAATCCGGGGCAGCGGGGGGGCGGATTGGATGTCCGCCGGGGACGCATCGTCGAACGACGATGCTGTGGGGGATCCTCTTGGTTCGCCTCGCGAACCACCGGCCCCGCTGGATTTTCGGCTCATGGTCGTCGGGGGTGCGTTCGCAACTGCGAACGGACGCCTTATCCGACGCGGCGAGTGTACCGTAATCCCCCCATGAATACCCAATCGAAGGACGAAACTCCTGAAAGCGTGGTCGCCGGCACGCCTCGACCAGCACGAATCGCCTTTCTTGGTGATCTCAACGGGGGACCCGGCCGTCGAGTGCTCGCGTCCAGGCTTGCCGAGGTCCGCCGTGATCACACCCCGGATCTGGTCATTGCGAATGCCGAAAACCTCCGAAACGGGTCGGGATTGACCCCGGACCTCTACCGCACGATCCGAGACCTCGGCGTCGACGGCGTCACGCTCGGCGATCACGTCTATCGAGATCGACGGATCATTCCACTGCTCGAGGATTCGAAGGAACCGATCTGCCGCCCGGCGAACCTCTCCAATGACGCACCGGGCAAGCGGACCTTTCGACTCCCACTGCCGGCGGAGACGGGCGGGGGGGAACTCCTGGTCTTCAACCTTCTCGGACGGGTCTTCATGGGGCTTCCCGCCAACGATCCGTTCCAGACCGCCGATGAACTCCTCGCCGCGAACCCCGGGGCGAAGGGCGTCCTGATCGATGCGCACATGGAGGCGACGGCGGAGAAGGCCGCTTTGGCATTCCATCTCGATGGTCGGGTATCGGCTGTCCTCGGGACCCACACCCATGTCCCGACCGCCGATCACCGACTCCTCAAGCGAGGAACGGCCTTCCAGTCGGATGTCGGGATGTGTGGCCCGTTCGCGTCCATCATCGGACGTGATCCGGAACAGGTGATTCGCCACATGCGAACCTCGGTGCACACGCCGTACGAGATGGGTTCCGGTGATGAACGACTGTGTGGCACCCTGTTCACCTTCCGAACCAGCTCTCGGCTCGCCTCCACGATCACCCCGTTCCAGTACGGCGATCGACTGGATGGATGAGCCGAAAAAAGCCCCTTCCGGCATCCAGAATCGCCTGCCCTCACACATGTCCGATAATTANAGCCTCCTGGGGCCTGGAGATTTCCTCGCCACCCGTCAGTGTCGTTTGGTTTCCGATCTTTCGCGATTTCTTGGTAAATATTTGGNATTCGTCTTTCAGATTCCCTGTCGACGGGTAATCTCAAGCGTCCCACTAACGACTCGTGCCCTATTCCCAAGATTGTTGGGCGAGTCAGCTCTCATTTCCGTTTAGGAGGATTCAAAGATATGAAGTTTGGAACTTTTGCAACCGTCGGCCTCGCGTCGGCCCTCATCGCTGGTGCGGCCTCGGCCGACGTCACCGTCGATGTCATCGACTTCAGCGCCACCGGCGGTGTCTTCGAAGAAATCTTCGCCAACGGCACCCTCTCGGGTACGCTCACCGGCGTCGGCGTGGACGTGGTCCTCACCGGCTCGGAGAACTTCACCTGGGCTGACGACTTCACCATCTTCGTTGGCTCGGACGGCTCGACCGCTCCGCTCCTTCAGGCTGGTGGCTTCTCGGACTTCGGTGCGCTCGAGCGAATCAGCTGGAGCAACGGCGCCTCCGGCGACGATGGCACCACCTGCATCGACGCTCAGGACCTCGCGACCCCGGTCGTCCCCTTCTCCGTCGCGATCGGTAACGGCTACGCCTCCGGTGGTAACGGAACCTGGAACGGTACGTTCACCCTCTTCGGTGTGAACCTCGTTCCCGCCCCCGGCGCCCTCGCGCTGCTGGGCATGGCCGGCCTTGCCGGTCGTCGTCGACGCGGCTGATCACCGTTCGACTCGCTTTAGGGCACTTATTCCACCGGTCCTCGACCCTTCGGTCGGGGACCGGTGGCTCTTTTTGGAGCAGCCCCGGCCCGTGACCTCCTGTATCCGGCCGGGCTTCGGGCTTCGACGTTCCTCAGGCTTCGACCGGCGCCCCGAATCCTCCGTCGCCCGAAGTCTCGATTACTTTTGAATTCTCTATTCAAATTCCCTGCCCGACGGTTACTCTCAGGCGTCCCTGTTACGACTCGCCTGTTCCCAAGATTGCTGGGCGAGTCAGCTCTCATTTTCGATTAGGAGGATTCAAAGAGATGAAGTTCGGAAATTTTGCGACCGTCGGCCTCGCGTCGGCCCTCATCGCTGGTGCGGCCTCGGCCGATGTCACCGTCGATGTCATCGATTTCAGCGCCCTCGGCGGTGAAGTCACGGAAATCTTCGCCCCCGGCACCCTCAGCGGTACGCTCACCGGCGTCGGCGTGGACGTGGTCCTCACCAACTCGGAGAACTTCACCTGGGCGAACGACTTCATGATCTTCGTTCCCGATGACGACGAATTCTTCCTCCTTCAGGCTGGTGGCGGCACGGACCTCGGCGCTGAAGAGACGATCTCCTGGAGCAACGGCGGCGCCGCCGAGGATGGCACCACCTGCATCGATGCCCAGGACCTCGCGAACCCGCTCGACCTCTCCTTGCTAAGCGTCTACATCGGCAACGGCTACCTTCCCGGTGGTAACGGAACCTGGAACGGTACGTTCACCCTCTTCGGTGTGAACCTCGTTCCCGCCCCCGGCGCCCTCGCGCTGCTGGGTGTGGCCGGCCTTGCCGGTCGTCGTCGACGCGGCTGATCACCGCTCGACTCGCTTTAGGGCACTTATTCCACCGGTCCCCGACCTTACGGTCGGGGACCGGTGGCTCTTTTTGGGAGCAGTCCCGGCCCATGATCTGTCGTCTCCGGCCGGGCTTCGACGTTCAGACTTCGACGTTCAGGCTTCGGCCGGTGCGCCGAATCCTCCGCCGCCTGGTGTCTCGATGCGGAGTCGATCTTCCGGGCGGAGATCGAACGCCGCGATCCCGGGCATGAGCTGGATCGACCCGTCGGCACGTTCGATGCACGCGGTCGCAGCCTTGCCTGGATCACCTCCTTCAAGGCCATAGGGCCGTTCCACCCGATGTTGGCCGAGCAACGAGCCCCGGAGCGTCTCGGTCGCCCGAATGGTTCGAACGACGCCGTCACCGCCACGATGCCGTCCGCGACCACCGGAACCACGCCGGATCGAGAACGACTCGAGTCGAATCGGATACCGATGCTCGAGCACTTCGGGGTCCGTGAGCCGGGTGTTCGTCATGTGGCTGTGCACCGCGTCACAACCATCGAAGCCGGGGCCGGCTCCGGTACCTCCGCAGATCGTCTCGTAGTAGCCGAAGCGGTCGTTTCCCAGCAGCAGGTTGTTCATCGTCCCCTGACTTCCCGCCACCACCCCGAAACACCGGAGGAGGGCATCGACGACCCGCTGGCTGGTCTCCGTGTTGCCGATCGCCACGGCGGGGTCCGACTCGGCATGGCCTTCGAACGGAGGATCGAGGAATCCGTTCGGGCAGATGAGATCCACCCGTTCGAGTGCGCCTTCGTTGAGCGGAATCGCCTCCGCCGCGACGACGCGAAGCACGTAGAGCGTCGCCGCACGGATCACCGCGAACGGAGCGTTGAGATTTCGCGGATGGACGTCCCCCGATCCCGTGAAGTCGATCGACATCCGGCCATGTTCGACCGAGACCCGAAGCCGGATCGGCGTGCCGTCGTCGAGCCGTTCCTCGACGCTTCGATCGAACCCGGGCCGCGCGTCGATCAACCGTCCGATCGCCGCGCCACAACGCCGCCGCAGTCCTTCGAGATCACGATCGAAATCGGTCGGACCCACCTCCCGCCAGAGCGTCGCGAGCCGACGCACCCCGAGTTCGTTCGATGCGAGCTGCGCCGCGAGATCCGCGAGATTGTCCGCCACCGCCCGCGACGGATGCGGTGCCCGCCGGAGCATTTCCTCGAACCCCTCGAAGGCGGGCACGCCCGCGGTCACGATCTTCATGGGAGGTATCACCACACCCTCCTCGACGAGCCGGGTCGCATCGGGCGGCATCGAGCCCGGCCGCGTTCCACCGATCTCCGCATGGTGCGCCCGATTCACCACATGACCGATGCAGTCGCCGGAACCCGCGAAGACCGGACTCACGACCGTGAGGTCGGGCAGGTGCGAGCCTCCGAATCCCGGATGATTGACGAGGGCGACATCGCCCGGACCGAGGTCGAGCCGGGAGGTCACCGCCCGGACACAGTCGCCCATCGCCCCCAGGTGGACCGGCATGTGCGGCGCGTTGACGACGAGTCGTCCTGCGGCGTCCACGATTCCACAGGAGTAGTCCAGACGCTCCTTCACGTTCACGCTGAGGGCGGTTCGTCGCAGGGTCTCGCCCATCTCGCGGGCGATCGACTCCAACCGGCACGCCATGATCTCCGAAGAGGCCGCGCCGGTGATTCCGGTCGGCTCCGAACCACGACGGTCGAGCATCAGACCACCGAATTCGTCGGCACGCGCGGACCAGCCTTCAGGCACCACGATCGTGCTCGTCGCGTCCGCCACCAGCAACGGACCGTGGAGGTCGGTCTCGACGGGAAGTGCTTCACGATCGACGGCGAACGATCCCTTCGTCCGGTCGNCGCGCCGAGCCTCGNACTCGTCCGCATCCGGCAACGGATTCCCGGCGGCATCTCCGGCGAACATCCTGACGCCCGCGATCTCGATCGGACGCGGCGGTGGGGGATGCCCGTAGAGGCGTCGGTAACTCGATTGAAAATCACGTTCGACGACGGATGACTGCACTTCGAGCGTCGTCTCGTAGTCGAGNTCGATCGTCGTGTCCTGCCCGAGCAGCCGGGCCCGAATCTGAATCCGACGAACGACNGGGGCCGTCACCCCCGCGGCCCGCGCCGATTCGATCGCGTCGGCGCCGAGGCGATCGACCGTGGATTTCAGATCGACCGCGTGAAGCGGCTCGAGGATCGCGGACTCCACGCTTCGTTCCTGCGCCGCGACATGAAGCCCGACGGCGCTCAGCAGCCCGGCGTCGGCCGGGATCAGGACGCGTTTCATGCCCAACCGAGCGGCGACGCCGCAGGCATGCTGGCCACCCGCGCCACCGAACGCCACCAGGACATGATCCGCGGGATCCTCGCCGCGGCGGGTCGTGACCATCCGGATCGCCTCCGCCATGCGTTCATCCGCGAGCGCCACGAACCCCTCGAGCAGCTCACCTCGAGTACGTCCACTGGCCACGACTTNACGTTCAAGCGCCGCCTCCGCGGCTTCCAGGTGAAGNGGAACGCCGAATCGGNNCGGATCCGCCCGACCGAGCAGGAGGTTCACGTCCGTGAGGGTGAGCGGGCCTTCGCCGCCGTAGCACGCCGGCCCCGGTGACGCGCCGGCCGACTCGGGGCCGACTTCCAGACGCCCCTCGACGACCCGGCAGATCGAGCCACCACCCGCCGCGATGGTGTGAAGATCGACGCTGGGCACCCGCACCGTCGCATCCCCGACGCTGGTGCCGTCGCGAAGGTCNGCGCGGCTCTCGGCCCGCCCGACATCGGTGCTGGTTCCGCCCATGTCGAAGGCGACCAGCCGGTCCGCACCCGCCCGGGCGGCGCTTGCGATCGCGCCGACCATGCCGGCGGCAGGCCCGCTGAGCAGACTCTCGCACGGTCTGTACGTCGTGCGATCGACGAGGCCACCGCCACTCGACATCGCGAGCACCCGGTCACGACCTCCCTCCAACCCGAGGTCNTCGAGGAACGCATGCAGCACGGGCGACAACGCGGCGTCGGCGANGACCGTCCGAATCCGCGGCACGATCCGGATGTCCGGCGAGATGCGATGACTCACCGAGATTCGAACGTCCGGCAGGCATCCTNGGATCGCCTGCTCGAGCGCACGCTCGTGCCGGGGATCCCGCCAGGCGTGAAGCAGGCAGACGGCGACGGCATCGAACGGCTCGGTCGCCGCGTCGACCNCCNTCCGGATCTTCGCGATCGCCGCGTCGACGTCGAGNGGGTGAAGCACCCGACCGTCCGCCGCCATTCGAGCATCGATCCCCACGACGGCCGCCGGCAGNAGTCGGGCCGGGCGAACGTCGAGCGCGAAGAGGTCCGGGCGATCCTGATCACCGATGATCACGAGATCCTCGAACCCCGCGGTGGTCACCAGCAGGACGCGACCGGTCCGCCGCTCGAGGAGCGCGTTGGTGCCACGGGTCGTCGCGATCCGGAGATCGATGGGGGGCAGCGGTCGATCCGGTCGGGTCCCGGTGATCACGTGCATCGCGAGGCGCGGGGCATCGAGGCCCGGCACGCATTCGACGACCTCACCCGGGCGACAGGCATCGGCCCCTTCGATCTGCAGCATGCCCGCGGATCCGAGGGTGCCCGCGATCGCCCCATCCCGGANGCGAAGCACCGGCGCGCCTTCGAAACNTGAAAGCCAGCCCGGTCCGTCGAGTCGCATCCCGTCGAATCGGGCGCGAACGCGTCCCGAACTCAGGACTTTGACTCGCCGCGGTGTCGATGCGTCCGGCGGCAACGCCAGACAATCCGTGAACGTCCCGCCGGTATCGATCCGGATCCGCCAACGACCGAGATCAACGCGATTCAGAGGATCCTCTTGATGTTCGGCGAGGGGCATCCGCCAAGGATAGCCACCCGGTTATCCGGCCATCCGACCGTCCGACCAGGGAGGATCGACATCGACGGCATCAGAATGCGACTCTTTCGCCCGGAGATCAGGTGACCGCGACGAAACTAGTGGATTCCGATGGNGACCAATGAGTAANATCGAGCGAAGCGGCATCCGTCATTGTCCGACACAATGTCGGATCGACCGAAACCCCTTGCCATCGCCCGGTACGTGCCGCCGTCCCCCCATCACTGAGAAAGACTGAAGAACTTGAAGCTCTATACGACGTTCACGCCATCGCATCGATCGATGTACACGGATCACTTTCTCGCGACGCTGCCCGACGAGTTCGAACTCCATGCTTTCGAGGACGACGATCAGCCCTGCCCGACCGGCACCTTCTACGAAGCCGGATGGGCCGAGACCTGCTTCCGGAAGGTGGACCTCTTTCTCAGGGCCTGTCAGGAATGCATGGGCGACACATTCTTCTACTGCGACGTCGACGTGCAGTTCTTCGGACCGATCCGAGATCGCCTGCTCCTCGAACTCGGCGAACACGACATCGCCTGNCAGCGGGATCGAGACCGGCATTGTTCGGGACTGTTCGTCTGCCGCGCGAACGATTCGACGCTGCGGATGTTCGAGGCGATGAAATCGAANTTCGCAGACGACGACCAGACCACGCTGAATCGATTCATCGNCCGGACGAACGCCACCAGGCTCTCCAGTCGGTTCTTCAACTACGGCCAGATCGCGTCGGGGCGATGGACCGAGGGGCCGATCGAGACGCCGGCCGGGATGCTGGCGCATCACGCGAACCACGTGGTCGGCATCCCCGCGAAGATCCGGATGATGAAGGAGGTTCGCGCCGGGTGGGAATTCCGCCGTCGCGAGCCGTGCGAGCGCCGGGCCTCCTGACCGAGGCGGGCGGGAATGCGTCCGATCCCGGTCGATCTCCAGCCGATCGGTGATCCCGCTCGAGGATTCTGACTATCCTCGTGNCATTCGATCGCCGTCTGGAGCAGAACGTTGTCGACGCGCAGAACCATCCTCAGCATCGCCGCCGTCCCCGTCATCGCGGTGGCCTACGTCGTCGTCATGGGGAGCACCGGCGCCTGTTCCACCTGCGCCGACCTGCTCTCGTGGGCCACCGGTGAAGGATCGCCCGGCACCACCACGACCGTCGCGAACGCCGAACCGACCTCCTCGACCGCCGTCCGACCGGCCGGCATGTTCACCGTCCCGCTCATCGACCTCGAGGGCCGGCAGACGACGCTCGCGGCCCACGCCGGAAGACCGATGCTCATCGAGGTCTGGGCGACCTGGTGCGGTCCCTGCCGGAAGGTCCGGTCGATCATCAAGGAACACGAGGCGGCGCTGAGCGAGGTCGCGACGCTGGTGGGCGTGAGCGTCGATCAGGGTGGTCCCGCCGCGGTGACCCGATACCTCGAGAAATCACCNGGCCCCGCGATGCTCGAGTTCATGGTNACCCCCGAATTCCGGGCGGCCATCAANCCACTCGACACCCAGAACACGATTCCCAAACTCGTCTACGTCGGACCGGACGGCCGCATCGCGAACCTTTCGCACGGTGCCAACTCGCCGACCTTCATGACGGCGCTGCTTCGAAACCTCGGGCGGACGAAGCCCGCCGCCNCACCGGACGAGGCGGGCTGATTCCGATGCCGCGTCCCATCGACGCCCTCTACCTGGCGGCCGCCATCCTCGGCAGTCCGGTCTGGCTCCCCCGGATGATCAGGACCGGCAAGATCCACACCGACTGGCGAGCCCGATTCGGGCACGGCGAAACGCTCCCGGATTCCNGTCGGCCNCGGGTCCTGCTCCATGCGGTCTCGGTGGGGGAGGTGAACGCCACCGATCTGCTCGTCGATGCGCTCCTTGAACACGCCCCCGCGATCGAACCGGTCGTGGCCACCACCACCGACACGGGGTTCGCNCGGGCGACCGCGCTGTTCGAGGGCCGCTGCGCGGTGGTTCGATATCCCTTCGACGGCAGCGCCGCGATACGACGCCTCCTCGATCGGATCCGACCCGATGCGATCGGACTCGTCGAACTCGAGGTCTGGCCGAACCTGCTCGCCGAAGCCCGTCGACGGTCGATTCCGGTGGCGGTGGTCAATGGTCGGCTCAGCGCGCGAAGCCACCGNCGATACGGACGCATCCGGCCCGTCGCGCGGCGGCTCTTCGATGGCCTGACGATCGCCGCGGTGCAGGACGAGACGTATGCCGGACGGTTTCGATCGATGGGAATGGGGGACGATCGGGTCCGGGTCACGGGATCGATGAAGTGGGACACCGCCCGGATCACCGACACCGTCGAGGGCGCCGCGGAGCTCGGCAAGGCGATGGGCATCGACCCGACCAGGCCGCTCGTCGTCGCGGGCAGCACCGCACCGGAGGAACATCGGCTGCTTCACGAGGCGGTGCCGGCGGGCGTCCAGCTGCTCTGCGCACCGCGGAAGCCCGAGTGGTTCGACGCCGCGGCCGGCGAACTCGGCGGATGCGTCCGCCGAAGCCGGGGGGAACGCGGTGAAGGNGACGAACGATTCCTGCTCGACACCATCGGTGAACTGAGAGCGGCCTACGGACTCGCGGACCTCGTCGTGGTGGGCCGGACCTTCGTCGATCTCGGAGGTTCCGACATGATCGAACCGATCGCCCTCGGCAAACCCGTGGTGGTGGGCCCCGACGTCGCGAACTTCGAAGCGATCGCCGACGAACTCCTCACCGCCGAAGCGCTGGTCCGGTGCGACCGGGCCGGCCTGCCCGAGACCATCCGGTCCCTGCTCGAGGATCCCGATCGGGTCGAACGCCTGGTGGATCGAGGGCGGGCCCACATCCGGGCGCGACAGGGCGCCACGACCACCCATGCCGAACTGCTCGCGACNCTCGCCACCGGGGGCTCGGCGCGATGAACGATCACCCGCTCTCCGAATCCGATCTTCACCGTCACTTCGGCCGACGCGGCCGGGATCTGCCCGGCCGGGTGCTGCTTCCGCCCGGAGACGACATGGCGATGCTGGGAATCGGCTCGACCGACCGGCTCCTCGTCGCCGCCGATCAGGTCGTGATCGGCCGGCACGTCCGCGTTGATGAAGCACCCGCGGCCATCGGCCGAAAGGCGGTCCTTCGCAATCTCAGCGACGTCGCCGCGATGGCCGCTCGNCCCATCGCGATCCTCGCGACCGCGACGCTCTCGCCCGATCGCGACCAGCGATGGGCCGAAGCGTTGCATGCCGGCCTTCACGAGACCGGACTCGCCTTCGACGCACCGCTCATCGGCGGCGACCTGGCGACCCACGCCCGACCGGAAACGCCCGACGTGATCAGCGTCACCATTCTCGCGCGTCCCGGTGGCGAGGACGGTCGCGTCGTCACTCGACACGGCGCGGCCGCCGGTGATCTCCTCGCGGTCACCGGCCGGCTCGGCGGAAGTCTCACCGAAGACGGACGCGGCCGACACCTCGATTTCCCACCCCGGATCGAGGAGGCGATCGCGCTGAACGCCCTCCTGCGGCAGGATCTCGTCGCGATGATGGACGTCTCCGACGGCGTCGCCCGCGATGCCGCCCGCCTCGCGACGACCGACGGCGTGGGCGTCCGACTCGACGCCGATCGAATTCCACGCAATCCCGGCTGCGACTGGCGGTCGGCGATCGGCGACGGTGAGGATTACGAACTTCTCATCGCGTGCCGACGGGAGCCGCCCGGGGAGATCGATGGCGTGCCGGTCACGGTCATCGGCCGGTTCGAATCGACGCCCGGNACCTCCGGNCGCGTCCTGATCGACGCCGACGGCGAGTCGATCGACGTCGCCGGACTCGGCTGGGAGCACGCCGGCGACCCCACGGACCGAACGGGATAGACTCCCACACGATGAAGCACGACGAACGATTCATCCGGGTCGAAACCCGGGACGAGGAAGGCACCGAACGGGTCGGCGAAGTGATCGCCGAGACCTNCGCCCGTCCCGCATGCATCGCGNTGGAGGGCGACCTCGGTGCGGGCAAGACCCGTTTCGCCCGNGGACTCGCCCGCGGACTCGGGATTCCCGAGACGGCGATCGCCTCACCGACCTTCGTGGTCCACGTCGAACACTTCGGAACGGCCGGAGCGCTCTCCCATCTGGATGCGTATCGACTCGAAGGCACCGAAGAACTCGAAGCGATCGGCTTCGACGAACTTCTCGCCGATCAGGGACGCCTCGTCGCGATCGAATGGGCGTCGAAGATCGCGGAAGCGCTGCCGGCGGATCGAATCGACGTCCGAATCGACCACCGAGGCGAGCACCTTCGGGGACTGACCATCGCCGATCACCGGACCGACGCCCCGGCTCGACGTCGGCTCGAGGCCGCACTCGAAGCCCGTTGCGAAGGACGAGCCTTCACGGTCGATTCGGATCGCCGATGTCCGGCGTGCGGCGGACCGGTGGAGGCGGAACGAAGCCGACCGTTCTGCTCGCCGAGGTGCCGACTCGCGGATCTCGAAAAGTGGTTCGGCGGCGACTACGCGATCTCGCGACCGCTCGAACTCGACGATGAATTGATGGACTGAGGGATCGACGTCGCGATCGCCTTCGGGTCCGGACGTCAGTCGGACGCGGCGGCGGGCTCTTCCGTGCCGGTCGCGTCGTCTTCCGCCTCGTCCTCCTCGGGACTCATCGCGAAGATCTGGAAGCGATGGCCGACCGCCTTCCATCCGAGTTCGGCGCAGATCCGGTCGCGAACCTCCACGAGTTCCGGGCTCTGGAAGTCGATCGTCCGGCCGGTCCGAAGACAGACCATGACGTCCTGCGGTTGTTTGCCGTAGATCAGCTGGAAGTGNGACTGCTTCGAGTCGAANAACGCCTGGGTGATGATTCCCGCCTCCTGAAGCAGTCGAAGCGTTCGATAGATCGTCGCCTTCGAGACGCGATGACCTCGCTGTCGCATNGCGAGCAGCAGCTCCTCCGCCTCGAACGGGCCGTCGTGATCGATGATCGACTGGAGGACGTCGGCCCGCTCCGTCGTGTACTTCAGGCCACGGCTTCTGAGAAATCGCCTGAANACGGAGCAGAGCGGCATCAGGATCGCGGGCGTGGGTTCATCCATGCCNCCAGTATAGANCCCCGCGTCTCGACCGCGATCGGGCCGGGGAGGCCGTAGACTTCGCGGATGACCACGCGGGTACTGGCTTTCCAACCCTGGGACGGGGGTTCGCATCGGGCGGTCCGCCGTTCGATCGAACGGCACGCCGAACACCGATGGACCTTTCGAACGATGCCCGGTCGGGGGCCGCGATGGCGGCTCCGACTGGCAGGACTCACGTTCGCCGCCGACGAGCGAGCGCGAGCGACGGCGGGGGAGTCCCCGGACGCGGACGCGATCTTCGCCACGAGCATGCTCTCGCTCTCGGATCTCCGGGCCACCCTGCCGCCGCGACTCCGTGGACGACCGCACGTCCTNTACATGCANGAGAACCAGATCGCGTATCCCGCNTCGCCGAAGACCCGNGAGCGGGATCGGGAACGAGACACCCANCTCGCCTTCACCAATCTCGCGTCGATCGAGGCGGCCGACCGGGTGGTCTGGAACTCGGCCTGGAACCGTCGCTCGTTCATCGAAGGGGTCGAGACGCTCCTGAAGCACGCACCGGAACCCGTCGATCCGGGTTGGCGGGAGCGGCTTGAACGANGGAGCCTGGTGATCCCGCCACCGATCGAATCACTCGATGACCGGGATCGAGCCGACGCCGAGGATCGAGGATCCGACGAAGGCGNNCCNGCGGCGNTTTTACATAACACGANCCTNGNGNATTATCCGGACGCCGTCCGGATCGTGTGGCCGCATCGGTGGGAACACGACAAGGGCTGCGACGAGCTNCTCGAAATCGCGAACACCGCGAGACGACGCGAAGCCGAAGGCGGCCCGAGACTGCANTGGTTNCTGCTGGGACAGCCTTTTCAACGNGTNCCCGAGTCGATGCGGNNGATGCTCGACGATCACGCCGATCGGATCGAACATGCCGGCTGGCTGCCACGNACGGAGTACGTCGAGACCCTGCGACGGGCGGACTGGGTGCTGTCGACCGCACGCCACGAGTTCTACGGCATCGCCGTCGCCGAATCGCTGCTCGCAGGCTGCATGCCGTGGCTTCCGGATCGATTGAGCTATCCGGAGCTCGTTCCGCCCGAAGCACTCGGACTCGACCCGTGGAACACCGACATTCGAACCGATCAACCCGGGGGTCACGGGCTGAATCGAGCGGAACTTCACCGGCGCATCGTCGAACGACTGGAGCCGGCCGCGGCGAACGTCGCGGTTCGACGGCTCGAGTCCGTGATCACCGACGCGATCGACGCTTGAACGGTCGANGCTTGAAGCGGTCGATGCTTGAAGCGGTCAACGCTTGAAGCGATCGACCGTTGAAACTGAAACACAAGAACGCCTGGCAAACGTCGACCGCATCGACTTCGACGGATGTCGCGGATCGAACGGAGGCCTCGGGGTGCATCATGTCATGCGACGAGAAACCGATCGCCGATACCCGTTGATGGCGAGCGGGACCACGGACCCGAGGCGACGACGCAGGCATCACGGGACCGATCGGNGAATCGGCGATCCGACGCCAGGAACCCGACNGGAACCCGACCGCCCCCCTGACCCCGGAATGAATCGCCGATAATCGGTGTTATGTAAAATCAACAAGGGTTCGACACCGGCCCGGATTCCGCGGGAATCCCCCGGCCCGGATCGCGTCCCCCTCCGGCGTCAATCCTCGGGTGATCCGTCCGTGCCGCCGGCGAGCCCGAGCGACGGTCCGCCTTCCGAGGCGACATCCAACCCGAACGCCTCGTGCACCGCGCTCAGCGCGATCTCCCCACGATCCTGTGGCACGAGACACGAGATGCGGATCTCACTCGTCGTGATGTTGAGGATCGGGACCGACGACTCCGCCAGCGCTTCGAACATCCGNCCCGCGACCCCGACGGTGCTTCGCATTCCGGCGCCGACCACCGAGACCTTCGCCAGGCCGATCTCCACGTCGATGCCGACCGCCNCCGCCTCNTCGGANGGAAATCGGTCCACGACGGATCGAACCGTGTCCCGCGCCGCCGGCAGATCCGCGAGATCGACGGTGAACGCGAGCGAGATCGACGANGCGTCGGCGGTCTGCACGATGTCGTCGACCATCACCCCCGCGGCGGCGAGCGCCGAGAAGATCGCGGACTGAGGACCGGCCCCGGCCGACAGCCCCGTGACGCCGACCCGCCCGAGTTCCCGACGCAACGCACATCCGACCACCGAGTTCCGTTCCATGCCGTCGACCTCCCGAAGAATCACCGTGCCCGGACCGCCGTGCTGGCTGTGCAGCACCCGCAGCGGGACGTCGTAGCGTCGGGCGAAGACGACCGCCCGTTCCTGAAGNACGCCCGCGCCGACCGCGGCGAGCTCCAGCATCTCATCCGAACCGATCACGTCGAGACGTCGCGCTTCGCCCACGATCCGCGGGTCCGCGGTGTGGATCCCGTCGACGTCGGTGTGGATCTCGCAACCGCCGCCGGTTCCGCCCGCGTCCAGCGCCGCGGCGATGGCGACCGCGGTCGTGTCGGAACCACCGCGACCGATCGTCGTGATCTCACCGATCGAGGAGCCGCCCTGGAATCCCGCGACGACNGGCACCACGCCCTCCGACATCAGGTCCGACAGCCGGGTGGGATCGATGGTGAGGATCCGGGCCCGACCGTGATGCGGATCGGTGCGGATNCCCGCCTCGCGTCCGCCGAGCGGCGTGGCCTTCGTGTCCCGCTGGGCGAGCGCCATCACCATCATCGCGGTGCTTGCGAGTTCCCCCGTCGCGAGCAGCAGGTCCAGGGCNCGCGGATCCGGCTCGCCGCCGAGCGACCGGGCGAGATCGAGCAGTCGATCCGTGGTCCGGCCCATCGCGGAGACCACGACCACCACGCGGTATCCACGTTCGATCGCCGCCACGACGCGATCGGCGCAGACCTCGAGCCGCGCGGTGTCGGAAAGCGACGAGCCGCCGAACTTCTGCACCAGGATTGGCCTGTCGGTCGCGGTCATGCGGGCTCCGAGGTCCGTCGGACCCCGAGCCTACCGACTCGCCGCGTCGGCCGCCTGCTGTCGACGGTGACGCTGCATCCGCTTGCGATCGACCTCCCGGAGGATNAGCTTCCGCATCCGGATGGCGTTCGGCGTGATCTCGACCGCCTCGTCCTCGGCGATGTACTCGAGCGCCATCTCCAGCGTCATCTTGCGCGGGGCCTTCATGACCACCGTCGCCTCCTTCGTCGACTCCCGGACGTTCGAGAACGCCTTGGCCTTCGCCGGGTTCACGTCGAGGTCGTTGTCACGACTGTTCTCGCCGACCACCATGCCCTCGTAGACGTCCTCGCCGGGCTCGACGAACATCAGCGCCCGTTCGGAAAGCGCCAGCAGCGAATACGGCGTGGCCCGCCCGGTCTCCATCGAGACCATGACGCCGTTGCCCCGCTCGCGACGCATCGGCCCCAGCGGTCGCCAGTCCTCGAAGGTGTGGTGCAGGATCGCCTCGCCGCCGCTCGCGTTGAGCAGTCGCGTTCGCAGCCCGATGAGCCCGCGACTCGGCATGACGCCTTCGACCCGGGACCGGTTTCCGACCGTGTCCATCGACTGGATCTCGCCACCACGACTTCCGATCATCTCGATCGCGGCGCCGGTGGCCTCCGGCGGCGCGTCGACGCTGACCCGTTCCCACGGCTCGTGCTTGACGCCGTCGATCGTGCGGAGCACCACCTCCGGGCGTCCGACCACCACTTCGTAACCTTCGCGCCGCATCTGCTCCAGCAGGATCCCGAGATGGAGAAGCCCGCGACCGGAGACCCGGAAACTGTCGGCGCTCTCGCCCGTCTCGACCCTGAGCGCGACGTTCGCCTCGAGTTCCCGATCGAGTCGATCGCGGATCTGGCGGGTGGTGACGTACTTGCCGTCGCGGCCCGCGAACGGACCGTCGTTGATGCGGAACACCATGTGGAGCGTCGGCTCGTCGACCGAGACCCGGGGCAGCGGTTCCGGATTCTCCGGGTCGGCGATGGTGTCGCCGATCCCCGCGATCTCGAGTCCTTCGATCGCACAGAGATCGCCGGCCTCGACCGCCTCGACCTCGCGACGACCAAGCCCTTCGAACGCGAGGACCCGGCCGATCCGGGCATGGGTCTGGCCGGATTCGGTGCAGATCGCGACGCGTTCACCCGACCGGATCACGCCTCGTGCGACCCGACCGATCACGATCCGACCGACGAAGTCGTTGCGGTCCAGCGACGCGATCCGCATCTGGACGGTTCCCGAGGGATCGTTCAGCGGCGCCGGGATGCG
>NYVS01000066.1 GCA_002684755.1 Phycisphaerae bacterium | reverse complement strand
GCACTGATCGTCTTCTTCTTCCTGATCTTCCTGGTCAAGCAGTACAAGCGATGCCCCAGCAACCGGATCCTCGTGATCTACGGCAAGGTCGGAAGCGAACGGGCTTCGAAGTGCCTCCACGGCGGCGGCGCCTTCGTGATCCCGCTCATCCAGGATCACGAGTACCTGTCGCTCGAACCGCTGGTCATCGAGATCCCCCTGGAGGGCGCGCTTTCGCTCAACAACATCCGGGTCAACGTCCCCAGCACCTTCACGGTGGGCATCTCCACCGATCCGGTGCTCATGAACAACGCCGCGGAACGACTCCTCACCCTGGGCGACGCCGCCATCCGCGACCAGGCCCAGGACATCATCCTCGGCCAGCTCCGCCTGGTCATCGCGACGCTCTCGATCGAGGAGATCAACAAGGACCGCGAGAAGTTCATGACGTTGATCAACGAGAACGTCGCCGACGAGATCAACAAGGTGGGTCTCGAACTCATCAACGTGAACATCCGCGACATCACCGACGAGAGCGGCTACATCAGCGCCATCGGCAAGCGGGCGGCGGCCGAGGCCATCAACCGTGCCAAGGTCGAAGTCGCGCAGCAGCAGCGGGAAGGCGCGATCGGCGAGGCGGAAGCCGTCCGGCAGCAGGAGGTCCGCGTCGCGGAGGAGAACGCCAAGGCCGAAGAGGGCCGGAAGCAGGCCGAACGCACCCAGCGACTCGCGCTCGCGACCTTCGAGGCCGAAGCGATCACCGGCGAGGTGGAGGCGAAACGGAACCAGGAGATCGCCACCGCCGAACGGACCGCGGAGACGTCGATCGCCTCCAAGAACGCGGAGCAGTCCGAACGGGTCGAGATCGCCAAGGCGGAATCGATCGCACGCCAGGGCGAGAACGCCTCCGCCGCGGAAGTCGCGGATTCCGATGCGAAACTCGCGGAGATCCGGGCCGAGGCGAAGCGACGTTCCGACGTCGCCGCCGCCGATGCGTCCCGCGCGATTCTCGAGAAGGAACGGGACGAGGAACTCGCCCGGCTCGCGAAGGATGTGATCGCACCGGAGGAGATTCGAAAGCAGCAGGTCGAAATCGCCGCGGAAGCGACCGCCGAGCGCAACCGACGCGAAGCTTCCGGCGAAGCGGATGCGATCATCGCCCGGTACAACGCGGAAGCCGAAGGCGTCCGCAAGGTGCTCGAGGCGAAGGCCGACGGCTATCGGGAGCTGATCACCGCGTGTGCGGAGAATCCGCAGATCGCACCGACCCTGCTCCTGATCGAGCAGCTGCCGGAACTGGTCAAGGAACAGGTCAAGGCGATCTCCAACCTGCAGATCGACAAGATCACGGTCTGGGACGGCGGTCGCGGCGAGGGAGGACGGGGCAGCACCAGCGATTTCCTCTCCGGGTTGATCGGCTCGCTTCCCCCGATGCACGAACTCGCGGAACAGGCGGGAATCGAACTGCCCGGCGTGCTCGGCCGGGTCGGATCCGCAGGGACCGCGGTCGAAGCCAAGCCGACGGTGGAGTCGGAGGAGATCATCGACGACGCCTGATTCCTCTAGATCCACGCGATCCATGTGATCCATGTGATCCAAACGATCTCGCACGACCCCGCACGCCTCATCCGCGATGCGGGGTCGTGCCGTTTCGCCCCCGGCCGGCGCTCCGAATCCACGATGACGCCGCGTGGATTCCCGCGACGCCGGCCGCTCCATCCGGATCCCCGTCCGCCCCCGTCCTCGGCCCGCCGACGACTCGCGTAGACTCGCCGCGTGCTCCAGCTCATCACGATTCTCCTTCGATCATCGATCTTCCTCGACGCCGGCGGGGCGACCCCGGCCCCTCCACCGGAGTCGCCGCCATCGGTGGTGCTCGTCATCGCCGACGACGCCGGCTGGATCGACTTCGGATTCAACGGCGGCACCGAGGTCGCGACCCCGGCACTCGATCGACTCGCGGGGGAAGGGCTGACCTTCGGCGCGTGCTACGTGACCGCCTCGGTCTGCAGTCCTTCGCGGGCCGGCATGCTCACCGGCCGGCAGCAGCAGCGGTTCGGCCACGAGTTCAACCTGCCCGGCACCGCCCCCCGCGCCGAAGGCGGGCTGCCGCTCGAGGAGACCACCATCGCGAACCGTGCACGCGACGCCGGACTCGCGACGGGTCTGGTCGGCAAGTGGCATCTCGGCCTCGCGGATCGATTCCATCCGACTCGACGGGGCTTCGACGAGTTCCACGGCCTTCGAGCGGGCAGCCGTTCGTACTTCGGCGACGACCGACTGGCCGAGGGCGACCGACGGTATGAACACGTCACCGACGGCGATTCGTCCGTGACCCCCGAAGCGGACATCGAGTACCTCACCGACACCATGACCGACGATGCGGTCGATTTCATCCGGCGACACGCGGACCGCCCCTCGTTCCTCGTCGTCGCCTACACCGCGCCCCACGGGCCGATGCACGCCCGGCCCGACGATCTCGACGCCATCGACGCGAGCCTTCGCGGCAAGCGGCGGACCTACGCGGCGATGATGCGGGCCCTCGACCGCGGCGTCGGTCGGATCGCCGATGCGGTCGAGGCGACCGGCCGCGACACCCTGCTGATCTTCGTCAATGACAACGGCGGGGCGACCAACAACGCCTCCGACAACGGTCCGTGGCGGGGCATGAAGGGATCGCTCTTCGAAGGTGGGATCCGGGTGCCGGCCTTCATGCACCGACCCGGCACGATCTCCTCGGGCTCGATCGATCATCCGGTCACGTCGCTCGACCTCGTCGCCACCGCGCTCGGCGCCACCGGTGCGGACCGGACCGGACTCGACGGCATCGATCTCGCCCCCTGGATCACGGCGACGGCCCCGCCGCCGGACCGCGCCCTTTGCTGGCGTCGCGGCCCGGTGGCCGCGATCCGGGACGGCGGAAAGAAGCTGATCAGAATCGACGGCGCCGGCGCGATGCTCTTCGACCTCGACGCCGACCCGGGCGAGACCACGGATCTCGCCGCCCGACGCCCCGCCGAGGTCGTCCGGCTGCTGGCCGGACTCGCGGCGTGGGAGCACGGCGTGATCGAACCACGATGGACGACCGGCGACTACTGGCGACGAAATCTCCTGAAGAAGCATCGAATGGACGTCCGCGGACGAGAGGCCGAACGTGCCCTGCCCTGACCCCCCACCCCACTTCGACGACGCCGACTCGATGAACGCGGTGGACCGCGCCGCCGCGACCCTTCCGCCCGACTACGTGACCCGTCTGCGTGCGGACTTCGACGGACATGCCGGGCTCGCCGACCGACTGCTCGCCGCGACGGCGGTCGAAGTCCCGCGAGGGCTTCGGATCAACACGCTGCGGGGGGAGGTCGAAGACACCATCGCCGAACTCGCGAAGGACGAACTCGCCGGTGCCCCCGTCCCCTGGGCCGCATGGGCCCGGGTCGTCTCCCCCGCCACCGCGCGACGCGTCACGGAGACCGATGCCTGGCGGGACGGTCGCGTGGTGCTCCAGTCGCTTTCCTCGATGCTGGCCGTCATCGCGCTCGATCCGAAGCCCGGTGAACGGACCCTCGACCTCTGCGCCGCACCTGGAGGCAAGACCGCCCTGATCGCCGCTCTCGCGGATGGACGCCTCGATCTCCACGCCAACGATCGCAGCCGCCGACGCTGCCTGCGGATGCGGGCGCTGCTCGACACCCTCGGTGCCACCGCGCGGATTCGCACCGGCCCCGGGGAACGCCTCCCGGCCCGTGATCTCGGGACCTTCGACCGGGTGCTGGTCGACGCGCCCTGCTCCGGTGAGGGCCGATTCCGAGNCGACGACGANCAGAGTCACGNCACCTGGTCGAAGAAGGTCGTCCGTCGGCTCGCGTCCCTCCAGAAGTCGCTGCTTCATGCGGCGATCGCCGCCGTCCGCCCCGGCGGCGTCATCGTCTATTCGACCTGCACGCTCGGACGCGAGGAGAACGAGGCGGTGATCGCCCGGGCGTTGCAGCGATTCGGCGACGGACCGACCGGGATCGAGCTCGACGCCGTCACGCCGTCGATTCCGAGCGGACTCCCGCTGCTGGGNGACCCGGACGGCCTGGACGCCACCGCCATGCGACGGCTCGGCCCGGATCCCGAAGGCGGCCCGGTGGCCGCGGCNACGGAAGGGTTCTTCCTGACCCGACTTCGACGCCGTGGTGGCGAACCGGTCGCGTAGAGGCGGGAACGAAGGACCGCCGGGACCTCGGATCGCCCTGCTTCTCGAGACGCCGCGACCGCCGCCGAGGACCCGCCNTCAAGCCGGGTCCGGGTACGCTCTGGTCATGAGCGACACCCACGACTTCGATCTTCTCGTCATCGGCAGCGGCCCCGCCGGTCAGTCCGCGGCGATCCAGGCCTCCAAGCTTCACAAGCGGGTCGCGATGATCGAGAAGCGACGTCGAGTCGGCGGGGTCTGCACCTTCACCGGGACCATCCCTTCCAAGACGCTTCGCGAAGCGATCATCTCGAGCGTCGGCGGCAACGCGGACGACGAGTACGGCATTCGCAGGCGACCCGAGATGGCGGACCTCATCGCCCGGGTCGACGCGGTGATCGCATCGGAGACGCGGGTGGTTCGGAACAGCCTCGCCCGGAACGACATCACCGTGCTCGAAGGCGAGGCGTCGTTCGTCGATTCCCATCGCGTGGCGATCACCAACGATGCGGGCACCCGCGCCGTGACCGCGGAGAACATCATGGTGGCCTGCGGCACCAANGCGGCCGCACCACCGACCGGCCCGAGCGACGGCCGGCTGATCATGACGTCCGACGACGTCCTCAAGATGNAGAATCTGCCGTCGAATCTCGCGGTGGTCGGCGGCGGCGTCATCGGCGTCGANTACGCNTCGATCTTCGCGACCGCCGGCGTCCAGGTGACCCTCGTNGATCGGCGCGACCAGTTGCTGGACTTCGTCGATCGCGAGATCGTCGACGAACTGATGCATCAGATGCGGAAGAAGGACGTCACCTTCCGNCTGGGCGAAGCGGTCGCCCGGGTGGAGATCTTCGAAGAGGGGCGACCGGAGGTCGAGCTCGAACTCGAGAGCGGGAAGCGGATCATCGCCGACTGCGTGCTCTTCTCGATCGGCCGCGCCCCCGCCACCGAACCCCTTCATCTCGGGAGCGCAGGCGTGGAGACCGACGATCGCGGCCGGATCCCGGTCGACGAGGCGTTCCGCACCAACGTGTCNAACATCTACGCGGCGGGCGACGTCGTCGGATTTCCCGCCCTCGCCGCGACCAGCAGCGAACAGGGGCGGATCGCCGCCTGCCGGATGTTCGGCTTCGAGGCCGAGAACTTCGGCAGCCTCTACCCCTACGGGATCTATGCGGTTCCCGAGATCTCGATGTGCGGTGCCACCGAAGAACAGCTCACCCGCGAGCGGGTGCCCTACGAGGTCGGCGTCGCGCGGTACCGCGAGACGGCCCGGGGTCAGATCCTCGGCGACGACACCGGCACCTTCAAGATGCTGTTCCACCGGGAATCGCACGATCTTCTCGGTGTCCACTGCATCGGTACGAACGCCACGGAACTNGTGCACATCGGCCAGGCGGTGATCTCGCTCGGTGGCGGACTCGACTTCTTCATGAACAGCGTGTTCAACTATCCCACGCTCGCCGAGGTCTACAAGATCGCGGCCCACAACGCCGCGAACCGGCTCCGCCACGTCCGTGGGAATCGTCGGCACGAACAACAGNCCGNCGATCGACCNGTGGTCAGCGCCGAGGTTCCGGAACGCGACGATCCACGNCCNCCCGCCGGGAGCAGGACGACCGAGCGGACCGACGAGGGTTGAATCACCGGTTCATCCGGTCCCNGNANGAGAGATGACGCGGGAGATCGGTGGTCAGTTCCGTCGACGCCGAGCCGCGAGGCCGGCGAGCCCGAGAACGCCGAGGACGCCCGGAGCGGGGACCACGGTGTAGGACACGGCCATCGGCGAACTGGAGTTCTCGCCCCAACCCGCCTGGACGACGTCGGTCGAGAGAAAGTCGATCCCGGGATCGTTGTCGTTGCCGCCGGTCGTGGCGATGTCGAAGGCGAAGGAATCCCCCACCGCGAGCCCCAGGGCGTCGAGCGAGATGGTCCAGCTGATCGTCCCCAGCTCGCCGCCACCACCGATGTCCACGCCGAAGTTGCCGTTGTCGTCCCATCCGCCGCCGTTCCACGTGTAGGCGAGACTGCCACCACCGCCATCGATCCAGCTGCCGACGAACGCATCGATGCCGTCGGCGGCGGTGACCCGTCGATTCCAGGGATTGTTGAACGGATCGTTCCCGGCGGATCCGGAAACGGCGCCGCCCTCACCGGTGTCGAAGAACAGGAGGTACTTGCCCCAGTTCACGGAAGTGACGTCCGCCGCGACTTCGACNGAAACGTAGAGGTTCAGGTCGTCGTTGGAGACCTCCGCTCCGAGGATGTCGAGGTTTCCGAGGCCGGCGTCGAAGATGTCGCCGGCGGCGTCGGTGTAGAGATCCGCGACGNCGGACGTGGCACACGTCGCNGCGGTGATCAGGGCGAACACGGGAATGGAGCGGGTCATCGGTCTCTCCTTGTTCGGAACAGGAATCGGAGCGGGTCATTCCCGGACGATTCTCTCCTTATTTTGACGGCCGCCCGATTCCGATGCAACCGGAATTCGGAGATTCCTCCCCGACCCTCCACCACGGTCGTCGACATTCCGCTGGAATGGCCCAACCTTCGCGCCTGAAGTGTCGATGGCGACCATTATCGGGGATGAACCCGGTCCCCCGCCCCGCCCCTCGGAGAACCCCCCCGTGCCGGAAAACGCACCCGAGATCCCGATGGTCCGGACCCCGGACTGGGCGAAGCACGCCATCTGGTACCAGGTGATGGTCGAACGATTCCGGGACGGCGATTCCTCCAACGACCCGGACCCGGCCGTGCCCTGGACCGCCGCCTGGTACGAGGCCGCGCCGTGGGAAGGTCGCGATGGNCAGACGTTCTACGAGCACTTCATCTTCGACCGGCACTACGGGGGCGACCTGCAGGGCCTGCGGGACCAGCTTCCCTACCTCGAATCGCTCGGCGTCAACGCGATCTACCTGAATCCGATCTTCCAGGCNTCGACCCACCACAAGTACAACGCGACCGACTACCGCCACGTCGACGAGCACTTCGGTGCCGGCGTGCCGGACTTCGCGGAGACGATCGCCCGGGAACGGCTCGACGACCCCACCACCTGGACGTGGTCGAAGAGCGACCTCGTCTTCCTCGACTTCCTGCGCGACGCGAAGCGACGCGGCTTCCGAGTGATTCTCGACGGCGTCTTCAACCACGTGGGCGTGGACCATCCGGCGTTCGTCGACGTGAAGGAACGCGGCGTCGAATCACCGTTCGCGGACTGGTTCANCATCCGGTCNTGGGACCCGTTCGAGTACGACGGCTGGGCGGGATTCGACGAACTACCCGCGTTCCGCAAGAGCCCCGAACACGGGATCGCCTCGCGGACCCTTCGCGATCACCTTGCGGCGGTGACCCGGCGCTGGATGGATCCCGACGGTGACGGCGATCCCGCCGACGGCATCGACGGCTGGCGACTGGACGTCCCCGAAGAGGTTCCGATGTCGTTCTGGATCGAGTGGTGCCGACTCGTCCGGGACATCAATCCCGACGCGTACATCGTCGGCGAGATCTGGAAGACGGCACCGCACTGGCTCGACGGCCGCACCTTCGACGCCGTGATGAACTACCCGTTCGCCGAAGCGGCCCTCGCCTGGATCGGGCACGATCGGATGAAGATTCCACCGTCGGAACTCGATCGACGACTCGGCGAGCTCCGGGCCGCCTATCCCCCGGAAGTCACCGCGGTGATGCAGAATCTCGGAGACAGCCACGACACCGATCGGCTGGTCTCCAAGATCTTCAATCCCGATCGCGCGTTCGAAGANGGCAATCGCGAGCAGGGGGATCCGACCTACGACGGCGGCAAGCCNACCGAGGAGTGCTACCGCCGGGCGCGGCTGTTCGCGTTCCTGCAGATGACCTCGCCCGGCGCGCCGATGATCTACTACGGCGACGAGGCCGGCATGTGGGGCTCCGACGACCCCAACAACCGCAAGCCGATGCTCTGGAAGGATCTCGAGCCGTACGACGAGCCGGGGCAGGCGGTCATGCCCGAGCATCTCGCCTTCTACCGGGATGCGATCGCCCTCCGGAACGACCACGCCGCACTTCGGACCGGCGGCATCCACACCGTTCTCGTGGACGACGACCGGGACATCTGGGCGTTCCTCCGGGAGGACGCGAATGAGACCGTGCTCGTGGTCCTGAACGCCGGAAGCGAAGCCGCACGAGTCGGGCTCGATCTCGGCGACGACGGGTGGACCCCGGTGTTCGGTGCCCCGGACACCCCCCACTTCCCCGGCGACGCNCCGGAGGCAGGAACGCCGTCCTCCTTTTCGATCGCCGGCATCTCCGGCCGAGCGTGGGTCCGCGCTCGATGATCATCCGCGACGGTGTCGAGCGTTCGACGGATCACGCCCGAACATCGGCCCAGACGTCATACTCTCGACCTGCANCGATCCGGGCTCGCGAATCATCGGCGATCCCGACCACGACTCCCGACCAGAACCACTCGCCGAAACCGACCGAATGAGTTCACTCGAACCGCCGACCATCCATCCCCTGCTCGCCGACCGCGCGGCAGGCGTTCTGCTCCATCCGACATCGCTTCCGTCGACCGACGGTGCCTTTGGAATCGGCGACCTCGGCCCCCCCGCCCGCCGTTTCGCGACCTGGGCGGCGGACGCGGGTCTTCGCCGGTGGCAGATGCTTCCGATCGGCCCGGTCGGCGATGGAGACTGCCCGTACAGCGCTCGATCGAGTTTCGCGATCGAACCGATGCTCACCTCGATCGCGGACCTCGTCGAAGACGGCTATCTGCNCGCCGCCGCGACCCGACTCGGACGCGAAGACTCCGCTCGCGACGATCGAGGCCGCGCATCGTGGCGGCGGGTCAGACGGTGGAAGCGACCCTTGCTCGAAGCCGCGTTTCGAGGCTTCCAGGCCCGCCGAGGACGAATGGGCCTGCGTGGCGCGGCCTACGAGGATTTTCGAACGCGGCAGGCGGACTGGCTCGACGACTGGTGTCGGTATGCCTCCGCGCCCGACCGCCTTCGGGGATCGAGCACCGACGTGGATCGGGATCCGACCTACCACGCCTTCCTCCAGTTCATCCTCGACCGTCAGTGGAGCAGGCTTCGGCGACATGCCCGCGAACGAGATCTCCGACTCATCGGTGACCTTCCGATCTTCTGCGCTCCGGACAGCGCCGACGTCGAATCGCGGCCCGATCTCTTTCGACTCGACCGGAACGGCGACCCCACCGTGTTGACCGGCGTCCCCCCCTCGGACGATCCCGATGACCTCTCGCAATCGGTCTGGGGCGAGACCGCGGTCGATCATGGTCAGCTCTGGGGACATCCGCATTACAAATGGCCCGCCCACCGGTCGGAAGACTGGGCCTGGTGGAGAAGTCGCGTCCGCACCACGCTCGAGCGGTTCGATCTGGTACGGATCGATCATTTCGTCGGGTTTCACAACGCCTTCGAGATTCCGCGCGACAGTTCGGATCCGCGAACCGGTCGGTGGGGTCGCACGCCCGGTGAGGAACTGCTCGCTTCACTGACCCGCGAACTCGGTGCGCTTCCGTTCATCGCGGAAGATCTCGGGGATCGGACGACACCGGTCAATCATCTCCGCGACCGCTTCGGAATCGTCGGCATGCGGATTCTGGAGACCGCCTTCTTCGGCACGCCGGTGGCCGGCGAAGAGCTTCCTCACAACCACCCGCGGGCCTGCGCCGTCTACCCCGCAAGTCACGACAACGACACCGTGGCCGGCTGGTATCGGGCGATCGACGCGGACACCCGTCGTCGCTTCTCGGCGTACGCCGGCCCCTCGGCGGCCACCGATCCCGCCGACACGATGACGCGGCTCGCATTCACCAGCCCGGCCGATACCGCGATCGTCCAGATGCAGGACCTGCTGGGCCTCGGCCGTCGAGCCCGCATGAACCGTCCCGGCGAGCCGACTGGAAACTGGTGCTGGCGGATGCGACGAGGCGAGGCGACCGCTCGACTCGCGCGACGCCTCGCCACCCTCGCGTCGACGGCGGAACGCCTCGGCTGAACCCCGTCGCATCCTCGTTCACCACCACCTTCATGCAACGCCGCGTTCATGAAACGCCACGCTTCGATCCGGATCCCCGTCATGCCACGCCCATCAACACCTTCGATCGACGGCCTGCTCACCCGCCTTCTTCGAGTCGCGGAAGACCTCGCCTGGTCCTGGCATGAACCGGCCCAGCGTCCCTTCGCCATGCTCGATCCGATCGCCTGGGAGGCGACGAATCACGCCCCGATCGAGACGGTGCTCTCCACCTCGAAGGCGAGGATCGCGGCCGCCGCGACGGATCACCGCTTCCTCGAGACGCTCGACACCGCGGAGCGGACGCTCAAGGATGCTCGGCGTGCTCCGCGCTGGTTCAAGACGAGTCACCGTGGCCGCGATCGTCGTTTGAAGGTCGCCTACTACTGCTCCGAGTTCGCGATCCACGAATCGATGCAGCAGTACTCCGGCGGCCTCGGCGTGCTCGCCGGTGACCACGTGAAGAGTGCCGAGGATCTCGGCGTCCCACTGGTGGGTGTCGGCCTGCTCTATCGTCACGGCTACTACCGGCAGCAGTTCGAAGCCGACGGAAGCCAGCGGGTGCTGTATCCGACCTACGACTTCGATCGATACCCGCTCGAAGAGACCGGACTGTCCGTGGCCTGCCCCCTCGGTCGCCGAAGCGTCACCGCACGGATCATGCGGCTCGCCCTGGGCGACACCTCGCTGCTGCTGCTCGACGCCGATCTTCCCGAGAACCGACCGGCGGATCGCCGGCTCACCGAGGGCCTCTACAAGGGCGAACCCGATCTCCGGATGCGACAGCAGGTGCTCCTCGGGGTGGGCGGCGCGATGGCGCTCGAAGCGATGGATGAACGACCGACCGTCCATCATCTCAACGAAGGTCATGCCGCCTTCGCCGCGGTCGAACGGATCGCCCGGCTCGTCGAGGATGGACTCGACCAGTCCGACGCCATCGCCCGGGTCCGGGCGTCGACGGTCTTCACCACCCACACCCCGGTCCCGGCCGGACACGATCGCTATCCGGCACGCGAAGCCGCGGCGGCCATGAACGGCGTCCTCCGACGCGCCGGATTCACCAGCAACTCGTTCGCGGATCTCGGTCGAGAGACGCCCGGCGACCGTTCGGAACCGCTGTGCATGACGATCCTCGCCCTCCGACTCGCCGAACACGTCAACGGGGTCGCCAGACTCCACGGCGAGGTGAGCCGGGACATGTGGCAGGCGGTCTATCCGGAGGCGAAGACGCCGCAGGACGTCCCCATCGGTTCGATCACCAACGGCGTGCATCCCGGCACCTGGCTCGATCCCGCCGCGGCCGCATTCTGGCGGAAGCACATCCGCCTGAAGCCCGAGGTCGCGAAGCCGGACGAGGCTGCCTGGTCGAAGGCGACGAGCGTCGACCCCGCCGCGGCATGGGAACTTCGAAACGGCCTCCGATCCCGGCTGGTCGGATTCATGCGTGACCGGCTGGTCCGACAGTCCGTGCAGCGCGGCGACGATCCGAGCGAGCGACTCCTGGCCGGGGCCGGCCTTCGTGAAGACGCACTCACCATCGGCTTCGCCCGGCGGTTCGCGACCTACAAGCGGGCTCCATTGATCTTCCGGGACCGCGCCCGGCTCGCCGCGATGCTGAACGACCCCGACCGCCCGGTCCAGATCGTGTTCGCCGGCAAGGCCCATCCTCGTGACGGCGAGGGACAGGAATTCGCCGGCATGGTCTATCGCATGAGCCGGCGACCCGAGTTCCGCGGCCGGATCGCGATTCTCGAGGAGTACGACATGCGGATCGGCCGCGAACTCACCTCGGGTTGCGACGTCTGGCTGAACAATCCCATTCGACCCCACGAAGCGAGCGGAACCAGCGGCATGAAGCCGCCGATGCACCTCGGGGTGAACTGTTCGATCCTCGACGGCTGGTGGCCCGAGGGTTTCGACGGTCGCAACGGCTTCGAAATCGTGGGCGAACCGAAGCGGGCCGGGGCCGCGGCCCGCGATGCCGCCGACGCGAACGCCATGTACGAAGTGCTCGAAGACGAGCTGATCCCCGAGTTCTTCGATCGCGGTCGAAACGGTGTCCCCAGACGCTGGATGAAGCGGGCGCTCCGAAGCGCGGCGACCATCCCGGGGCCCTTCAGCACCCATCGCATGGTCGCGGACTACGTCACGCAGGCCTACCTGCCCGCCAATCGTCTCTGACCGCCCCGGATCGATTCACCGCAGACGACGCGAGGCGGCGCCCGCGAGCATGGAATGCGGGACGCGCGGATCCATGGATGTGACGCGGAACATCGAGTGCCACGAGTCGTCGGAGGTCACCGCCGACCCCCGGGGTTCGTTCATTCGAGGCACGCAAGGGATGAGCTCGCTCGGTCTTGCGTCGGATCAGGGACAAGGGCCCCAGACCGAGAGCATCAGGCCGACGTCCGCACCGTCGACGACGCCGTCGTCGTTGAGATCCGCGGGGCAGGACGGACACGGCCCCCAACTCGCGAGCAGCGAGCCGAAATCGGCCCCGTCGACCTGGCCGTCGTCGTTGAGATCGCCGAAGCAGCCACCGCCGCTTCCGCCGCCGTCGACCAGGAAGAATTGATCGCCATCGATGTCCTCGAAGTTGACGAAGCGAGGGAACCCGAGATTCGCCGAGCCTCCGAGTCCACCGAGGACCTGATTCGAGATGAAGTCGTGACCGCTGCCGTTGATGAAGGCGGAGACCAGAATGGGGTCGCCGGCGGTGTGTCCGAGGGCTTCGAGCGGAATGTGGATCTCGATGCCGGTGAAGACGCCGCCACCATCATCGACTCCATCACCCCCGACCACCCCGAGCACGTTCGAGTTGTCGATCGCCGCGATGATGCCGTTCTCCGTGAACAGCGCACCGTCCGCGCCCGCCCCGCCGGGACCCGCGAACCCGGAGGTCGCCGTGTCACCGCCACCGGTGAGCAGCTGGGAATAGTTGAGGTAGGTGTCGTAGCCCGGCTCCCCGCCCTTCTTGGGGGGGGCTCCCGGCCCGCCGGTGAAGGAGATCCAGTGGTCGGCGGTGAAACCCGTGTCGAAGGTGAGACCGGGCTGGACCTCTCCGGTGTCGGGATCCTCGAAACGTCCCATCGTGTTCAACGCGCCGAAATCGATGCCGGAGTTGTTTCCGAGAATCGGATTCTGCCCCTCGTCGGGGATCGCATCGATGAAGATCTCGAGCTTGTTGTAGTTGCTCTCCAGGTTGCCGGCGATCACCAGATGGAGCACGCCGTCCGCGATGTATCCGAAGGCGGCGTCCACCTCGGAACCGTTCGCGAAGTCGATCGCGCCGAGGTCGGCGTTACCGAATCCGGTCGAGGTGTCCTGGACCACGAGCGGCTCCCCGTAGACGGCATCGGCGAAGCCGTCGCACGTCTGACCGTGGGCGGACGCGAGGATCGAGGCGGCGGTGATCGACGAAAAAGCGAGGATCGCGTGTCTCATCTGTGTCTGCTCCTGGCCGAAGGGGACATGCGGCTCGACCTGCGACTCAAGTCGGATTCGCATGTCCGGGTTGTTCAAAGGTAGCCTTGAACCGTGCCCGCTCCAAGCAGAAGTCGCCCGATTCGATGGGAGCCGGGGCGTTGAAGCGATTTTGGATCAGGGACAGCCGCCCCAGCGACTGAGCATCACGCCGATATCCGCACCAGAGACCACGCCGTCGCCATCAAGATCCGCCGGGCATGCTCCGCAAGGGCCCCACGACGCGAGCAGGACGCCGAAGTCGGCGCCGTCGACGAGCCCGTCGCCGTCGAGGTCGCCCGGACACTCGGGCGCCGGGATCGGCACCCCGACCCACTGCGGCCCGGGAATGGTGCCGAAGTCGACGACACGCGGCTCACCGAGATTCCCACCTCCACCGATCGGACCGAGGACCTGGTTCGAGAGGAAGTCGTGAGCCGATCCGTTGATGAACGCGGTCACGCGAATCTCGCCGCCTGATGCACCGAGAACCGAAAGTGGAATCGCGAATTCGATCCCGGTGTCGACCCCCGAGCCGGAATCGGAATCGTCGCCTCCGGTCACGCCCGCGGTGTTTCGATTGTCGATGGTCGCGATGATGCCGTTGGACGCGTGGATCGCCTGTCCGGCACCCGGCCCTCCGGGACCGGCGAAACCCGAGTCGACCGCGGCGCCGCCCGTGGTGGCGAGTCGCGACCAGTTGATGAACGTGTCGAAACCGACGCCGATCTCACCACCGCAGGTGAAGTCGATCCAGAAGTCCGCTTCGAACCCGGCGTCGAAGCGGAGTCCCGGCGACCCGCCGCGACCGCTTCCGCCCATCCGGTTGAGGCCGCCGAACTTCACTTCGGGATTGTCGTCCCGAAGCGTGCCCTGGCCCTCGCCCTCGATCGCGTCGATGAAGACGTCCAGCTTGTTGAAATTGCTTTCGAGGTTCCCGGCGAAGTGCAGGTAGAGCGTCTCGTCCTCGATGCGCGCGGCCAGGGCGTCGAGTTCGGAGCCGTTCGCATGATCGATCAGGCCGAGTGACGCGTCTCCGAAACCGGTCTGAGTGTCCTGGATGAACAACGGCGGGCCGTAGAGATCGTCCCGAGCCCCGTCGACGAGGATCGGACCGTCCTGATCGTTCCCGGATCCGGGATCCTCGGGAATCCGCTGCGAGAAGATGAGACAGGTGTAGGGCGGAAGCTCGAACGCGGCGCTGTGATCCATGCCGTCCCACGGAACCGGCTCCGCGAGGATCTCGGTCGGCCCACCGCCGGTGAACGCGTCGTCGTACTCGGTCGCGTTCCCATTGAAGATGCAGTGCCAAGTCCCGCCGCGGGGGAAGCCGATCCGGTAGTCACCTCGGAACTGGTTGGTCCAGTGCGTCACGACCACCACGTCGTCTCCCACGCCCCCCCGGTCGTACCGATGCCACGCCCCCACCTTCCCGGTGTCGTCGAGATGATGGAAGTTGGTGCCGTTGCCACAGAGGCCGCGAGTCGCTCCACCGAGGTTTCGACGCAGATGGACGAGGTCCTTGTAGAGCTTGAAGATCCCGTCGAACGTCTCCATCCGATCCCAGTCCATCGGCGCCGAGTCGGTCCACACACCGTCCTCGAAGAACTCCTGCCCCTGGAAGATCATCGGAATGCCCGGTGAGGAAAACACCACCGAGGCCGCGAGGGTGGATCGCTTCTTCGCCTCCCAGCTGTCGGCGTTCCCGGGCCAGATGACTTCGGGCAGGCGGGGCTGGTTCGCCGCCTCGTCATGACTCTCGGTGAAGATCACCCGTTGCGTCGCCTCGCCGTTGAAGTACTTCGTCACCGACTCGCGGAGCGCGAACATGCTCCGATCCTCGTCTTCGACGGTGGTGGCGAGATTCCGGACCGGATGCAGGAACACGCCGTCCCACTGGCTTCCGAATCCCGCCCCACCTTCGCCCACCGTCCGGCTCAGCCACGACTCGTCACCCCAGTCCTCCGCGATGGTGATCTTCCACGGCTGGGTCGCCTCGATCGACTCGTTGATCCACTGCATGAGCGACCAGCCCTCGGGCAGGGCCAGTCCGGCCTCCGGCACCGAACGGATGTACTTGGTGGCGTCGAATCGGAGACCGTCCACCCTGAACTCGTCGAGCCAGAGAAGCGCGTTGTCTCGAATGTAGGTCCGGACCTCGCCGCGTCCGAAGTCGGGACGAGGACCCCAGGGCGTGTCGGCCCGGACCGAGTCGTTGTAGAAGAAGATCCCGCCGCCGCCGTTCTCGCTCCAGCCGTCGTATCGCCAGAGGTCGAGATCGCTGGGCCCCCAGTGGTTGTAGAGAACGTCGAGCACCACGGCGATGCCGCGTTCGTGACAGGCGTCGACGAACCGCTTGAAGGCGTCGGGACCCCCGTAGGCGCTCTCGACCGACCAGGGGTGGGCGAGGTTGTAGCCCCAGCTCACGTCCCCCGCGAACTCGTTGACCGGCATCACCTCGACGCAGTTCACGCCGAGCATCTCGAGATGGTCGAGGTTCTCGATGCAGGCGTCGAATCCGGCGGGCACCGGATCGCCGCTCAACGCCCCGAACGTGCCGACGTGCAGCTCGTAGATCACCGTCTCGTTCCACGCGGGCGTCGCGAATCCGTCGGCCTGGAATTCGAAGGCCGTCTTGTCGTACACCAGTGGATCACCCACGGAGCTGGTGAGCCGCCGCGCCCATGGATCCCTTCGCCAGAGCTCCTGGACGCCGTCCCGGATCACGAACTTGTAGCGGGCACCGGCGCCGACGTAGGGCACGTCGAGCGACCACCAGCCGTCCCCTTCCGATCCGAGCAGATGCGTGTCGGGATTGAAGCCGTTGAACGACCCCGCGACGGAGACCGAAAGCGCGTTGGGGGCCCACGTCCGGAACGTCGTTCCCTCACCCTCGTCGTCGTCGTAGAGCGAGGCTCCCGGCCCCGGCCGCGCGGATTGGGCGGAGGCGCAGACCGTCGTCGCAAGCGTCACGCCGGCGACGAGCAGGATGACGAGGGCGGACGTGATGGGCGACCGACGGGTCGGCATCTCGAGGATCATGCGAGCCACTCCGATGGAATCTTCCGGACAACCGAGTCTAGCAGCGGTCGATCCGGATTCCAGCGGTCGAAACCGGGAGCGATGAGATCCTCCGCCCGGGCGGTGGAGTTCCGAGAATCCTCGATCCGGAACACGAGACATCGTCCGTCACGGTACGAAACCGCCCCTCGGGCAAGGCACGAGGGGCGGCGGCGTGATGACTGGAATCGGTGATCGTCCCTAGAGCGGCCGGACCCAGATGTTCGCGAAGCGAATCGGATCCGAATGATCCTGCAGGAAGAGCGGACCCTTCGACGCCGGCCCCTTGAGCATCGAGGATCCGGTCGGTCCCTTGATGATCGCATTGTTCTGCACGACGACGCCGTTGAAGATCACGGTTCCCATCGGCGGCTCGAGCTGCTTTCCGTCCGCATCGAACCGCGGCGCCCGGAAGATGATGTCGTAGGTGTTCCACTCACCCGGCGGGCGGCAGGGGTTCGCGAGCGGGACGTGCTGGTTGTACCAGGCGCCCGCCGTTCCGCCCGGATAGGTGTCGTTGTCGAAGGCACCGAGGATCTGGACCTCGTACCGGCCCATGACGTAGACCCCGCTGTTGCAACCGGACTGACCGTTGCATTCGCGGCCTTCAGGCACCTGCCACTCGACGTGGATGTGACAATCGCCGAACTCGTCGCGGGTCCGGATGTCGCCCTTGCCGGGCTTCACCTGACCGGTCCCGTCCGCGTCGACGATCCACTCGGACGGCTTGGTGTCGGCACTTCGCTGCCACGCCTTCCATCCGGTCCCGGGCCCGAGCAGGACGATCGCGTCGCTCGGCGCGGTACCCGGTCGATCCGGGAGACCGGGAAGACCGGGCGTCACGACCGGCGGCATTTCTTCCTGTCCCGCCGTCACCAACGCGACCGTCGAGAGCATTCCGACCACGATCGATCCGGCGAGCACTTGCTTGAGATTCGTCATCTTGATTTCAACTCCGTGTGGACTTTGGTCCTGAGGATCCGGACCCGGTATCGACTCGATGCGATGCAATGCGATGCAATGCGCCTCGAGCGCGGATCACCAGGCGCGTTGACGCTCGGGCAGCGGCCGGACCCAGATGTTCGCGAACTCGAGGGGATCGCCGTGATCCTGGATTCGAATCGGCCCGGTCGGCTCGTGCGGCGAGTACTTCGCTCGCGATCCGAAGACCGTGATGCCCATGTTCTCCGCGTGATCGAGCACCAGCACGCCGTTGAAGAGGAGCGTGGTGTTCGCGGGGCGGACGAGCTTGCCGTCATCGTCGAAGCGTGGCGCGGTGAAGACGATGTCGAAGGTGTTCCACTCGCCGTTGGGCCGGCACGGGTTGACCATCGGCGGGTACTGGCCGAAGAGCGAGCCCGCCTGGCCGTCCGGGAAGGTCTGGTTCGGATTCGACCCGACGATCTGCACCTCGTAGCGATCAAGGAAGAAGATGCCGCTGTTGCAGCCCTTCTGGCCGTCGCATTCACGGTCCGCCGGCACCTTCCACTCGATGTGGAACTGGCAGTCGCCGAACGACTGTCGAGTGTGGTTGTCGCCGGAACCGGGGACGACCGTCATGACGCCGTCGGTGCCCACGTTCCACTTGCCGTTCTTCCAGGCGTCGAGGCCCGAGCCCTTGCCGAGCAGCACGATGGCGTCGCTGGGCGCGGTTCCGACGGTGGTCGCGGTTCCCGGGACGCCGGGCGTCACCATCGCCGGCTGCGGCCGATCCATGTCGTGGACCTTCCAGTCGTCCGTGCCTTCCGGGGATCGAGCGGCCGCGAACGCGAGTGCGCCGGCGAACCCGACGATCCCGAGCGACGCGATAAGAAGACGTGATCGACTGGCTGGCATGGGCGATTCTCCGGGCCTTGATTCGACGAACCGGCGGTTCGACGTGGTTCAGGCTCGCAGGTCGCCCATCGATCGTCAAGAACCGCCTGGGATTCGGCTATTCGGGTCGGTTCCGCATGAAGTCGGCGACGTGCGCGAACCGTGCGTCGAGAAAGGTCCGCAATTCGCCCTCGACGTTCAGATCGTTCATCGCGGCCGCCATGCAGGCAAGCCATTGATCCCGCTCGGCGTTTCCGATCGAGAAGGGCGCATGTCGCATTCGAAGCTTCGGATGACCATGCTTCTGCATGTAGAGCGGCGGACCGCCCAGCCATCCGCACAGGAAATCGGAGAGTTTGTCGCGACTCTCACCGAGCTCCTCCGGATGCAGCTTCCGAATCGTCCCGCACGCGGGGTCTTCGTCCATGTGGTCATAGAAACGATCGACGAGCTCACGAACCCGGGGTTCGCCGCCGATCGCATCGAAGGGGGTGTGATCGGGACCGAAACTCATCGGATGGGGTCCTTCTGAAGGGCGTGCCGCTCGACGCGGACTCGGCTGGAACCACCAGATTTCATCCGCGATCCGGACGTCGGGAAGTCCGGCGGCAGGGCCATCCGCGACGTTCTCTTGGGTTCAGGACTCGAAACGGGCATCTTCTTCATCGGCTCCTCGTCGATCCCACACGGTGAACAGCGGACGGAACCCCGAAACGGCCCATCCCGAGACGCTCGCGTTGACGAGCGGTCGTTGGATGCTACACTTTCGCGTTCGTTTGCAGGCAACGAAGACGGCCCCATCGTCTAGCGGCTAGGACATCAGGTTCTCATCCTGGGAACGGGAGTTCGATTCTCCCTGGGGTCATTGAAGCCCCTCCCCTCGCGGGAGGGGTTTTCTTTCGCCACTCCCGGCGTACCCGGTGGGAAGCGACCGTCGGTTTCTCTATCGTGAGGTTCCGGCCTCATCGAACCGTCGGCGAAAGCCCCGTCCCCCGGACCCGCCAATGTCCCGCGAATCGAAATCGAACCACGACCCCCGGTCCGCGACCGCCCCCGTCCTCTTCGTCCACATCCCGAAGACCGCCGGCACGGCGCTCCTCGCGATCGCGGCGGCGATTTACGG